>PXEP01000236.1 GCA_003566155.1 Candidatus Acetothermia bacterium
GAGAATTCATAGACGCCGGGGGCGCCCTCGTTACGATCGAGCAGTTCCTGCGCTCGAGCGAGAACCTCCGCGTTAAGAAACATTCTCATGACCCGTGTCCCAGAGTTGGCGCAATCCGGCGAACGTGACCACCGATCCCGCGGATCCTGATCGGCATGCCCATTGGTCACCCAGGGGGGGCTGCGTTACCAGGGCACCCGCTGGTCGTGTTCGTGCTCCGGTGCGGGCTGGGCGTAGGGATCGCCAGCGGCACCTGCCGCGGCAGCGATGGCATGCTCCGTAGCGTCCCCGTACCACTCCGGCGGTTTCCGCGCCCGGGCGGTGCGGTGCGGGGCGGGGTGGCAGGTTCGCCGATGTGCTCCAGGATGGCCTGAACGTCCACCACTTCGGTGATGAAGGCGATGATGCACATCTCGGCCCCGCACCGCGGGCAGGTCAGCGAGAACGTCTCGTAGATGTGCGCCAGCCGCATCACCCAGAGGTAGCGGGCGGGAGACCGCCGGATGGTCTCGGGCGGATCCTCCGCTGCGGTTTTCACCGCCCGGTGTGATGCCGGCGCGGATGCCGCGGCCTCGGGCGCCAGAGCGGTGACGGCGGGGCGCAGCGGTGAGTTCGGGGCGAGCACGCCATAGTACCGATGGCCCCGCCGCCGTGGTCCCACGCTTCTATCTCTTTACGGGTCGGCGCGTCCATCCGCCCATGGCGCACGAATGCTCGCAGGATGCGGCGGCGGATCTGGGTTTGCACGATCCGCACGGCATCGGTGTCGATGGCGCGGCGTCCGTCGCGATGAACCGGACACTCTGGTCCGGGTCGGGCTCGAACACGCCGTCAATCACGACGACATGGAAGTGCGTGTGCTCGTTCAGCGCGAAACCGAACCGGTGGATGAAGGCCACCGCCCCGGTACGTGCCTGGGTACTGGCACCCAGGCTGCCGCGCAGGTGATGCTCGATCGTATCCAGAAAAATGCGCAAGGCACTGTTGAGGGCTTCGCGGTCGTGCTGGAGGTGATAGCGCAGCCGCTTGGGTACGGACAGCACCTGCCCTGGCGCACCGGCACGCGAGGCAGAACGTGATCGGGCAGATGTGCCGCCGTCTCGGCCATGCGCCGCGTGTTGCAGGTCGGGCAGCCAGCCCGGCCTTTGCAGGAGAAGGCGATCAGAAAGCCATGGCCGCAGGCGTCACAGCGGTAGTCTGGATGCCCAACCGGACCACAGAGGAAACCAGAGATGATCACCGACTCCCACCGGGCGATGCAGGTCCAGACCCGCCGGGTCACCGCTGGCCGCTTCGGATACGCAAAGGCAGTACGGCGCTATCTGCTCCGCGAGCACGCCGCCGACATGCGGGCGGAAAAACAGAGATTTCCCGTATCCTGGAAGCCCCGAAACTCGTCCTGACAGCAGGATGGCACCCTGCAACCTATCTATAATGAGAGCGGGAGCACGGACAAGGACAGGAGGCAGACAACGGGCGGTTCCATCGACAGTATCACCGAGGTTCAGGACCGGTTCATCCGGGAGCAGATCATGGGGCAAGACCCCAATGACTGCGGAATCGACGTGGACGCGATCGACCAAGAGGTTGACGCGAGGCTGGCGAAGGTGAAGATGCCGGCGCGGGAGAAGGACTCCAAGGTGGATGCGGATGAGTGAGGGCGGGATTCTCCGCGCCCTCGCCTGTGCCGCCCACAAGCACCGCGACCAGCGCCGGAAGGACGCCGGCGCATCCCCCTACATCAATCACCCGATCTCGCTCGCCGGTATCCTGGCGAACGAGGCCGGAATCGCCGACCCCGTGGTCCATTAGAGGTGCTTTCCAACGAGCCGGGAGCGTGGTTAACCCAGCCTCAGGACTCCGGGGGCTTATGTAAGTCTCGATACCGAGGTCTTGAACCCACCTTTAGTACCTCGGCGGACCGTAGTCATTTCTCTTTTTTGTGCGCGTTCCTGTGCGAGTATATGTTCCATTCGGAGCGCCGACAGTACTGGCGACACCAAGCCATCGTCGAAACATCTCCGTCTCGAAGTGCCCAAATCGTGCCAATCTTATTACACTCCGCGTCTTCGCCCTTGACAGGCTTGGTGACAAGAGTCCGCTTCTCATCATCGCTAGATTCCAGCATGATCTCGTCAGGAGACAGCGAAAAGTGCGAAAGCAGGAGAGAAATGCCGAAACGACCTAGCTTCCCATGAGCAATGAGGACATCTCGAATAGCAGCCAGGCATTTTGTATCTGAATCGTTCAACGGCTGAACGTCATCGGTATTTCTTAATTTGGTCCACTGAACCGGACCGATAGTAAGCTGTGACGTGATCTGGTCACCAGTCTCTGGCGACGTTTGTCCATGTAGAAACGCCCATACTGTGCCGATCGTGCTGCTGTTAGCCTCATCCTTCCTGACCGGTTTATTTAAGAGCGTTCGGCTTTCGTCATCACTACACTCCACCATTATCTCATCAGGATCTAGTGAAAAGTGCGAGTGAAGAAGCGCTACGCCGAACCGATCCAACCTCCCGTGGTTTCGAAGCACCTCTCGGATGGAGGCGAAACAATCCGTGTCCGAATCATTTAACGGCCGCACTTCGTCGATGTCTGGCAGTTCGGACCACTGAGCGGGCGCAATCGCAAGTCTTAGCATTGGCAAACTCCTAAGTGATTGAAGCGAAAGGACAAGAATCGGAACATTTTGCGTGACACTATCCCTGAATCCTTGAGGGGCTGTCAAGTCGCCAGCAAGTTGATGGGTTCGAGAATGTGGCGCGTGTCGAGGGGCTGGAAGAAGTTGCGGACCGGATCCTTCTGCTTTTGGAGTGAGCGCATGACGCCTAGCACCATCCTCTCCAGCGTGGCCTTGTTCAGGATGGCGCGCTTGCCGATCTCGCACTTCGCATGATTCCACACCTGCTCATCGGGGTTCAGTTCCGGCGAATACGGCGGCAGATAGACCAACGCGATCTGACCGTCCTGTACCTCGATGAAGCGCCGGGTCTCCTTGCTGTGGTGGTATTTCGCGTTGTCGGCCACGATCAGGATTGGGCCTCCGGCATCGCGGTGCAGTTGCTTCAGGAAGGCGATGAACCGGGCCGAATCCATGGTCTCCCCAATCACGCTGAAACGCAGGTCCCCGCGCGGCGAAACGGCACTGACCAGGTTCATGCCGAAGCGCCCGCCACTGTCCTTCACCACCGGAGTCTCTCCCGCCGCACCCCAGGTCGTGCCCCGGTGGGCGTCGCTGCGGATCGCCGACTCGTCAACGAAAAACACCTGCGCATCCGTGGCCTTGGCGCGTGCCATCGCTTCCGGAAACGTCACGTTCAGGTACTCCATCACCCGTCCCGGATCCCTCCGGTGGGCCTGGTACACCGGCCGCTGTGCACTCAGCCCCAGCTTGCGCAGCAGCCGACTCAGGGAACTGGTGCTGAACTCCACTTTCAGCCGGCTGCGGATCAGGTCGCGGAGCATTTTCAGCGTCCACAGGCAGAATTCGAAGTTGATCTGCTGCGGATAGCCAAGGTGATGCAGTCATAGACCCACTTGATCTGCGCCCCGCTCAACTTGCGGGGTCGACCCGAGCGTTTCTTTTCGTTCAACCCGTGCCAGCCCTCGGCACGAAACCAAGACAGCCACTCAAATACGGTCCGCTGGGGTACGTTGAAGACCCGGGCCGCCACGTGAACCGGCTCGTTCCGGTTTATGATCGCCTCGACCACATCGCGGCGCCTCTGGTTGCGCATCTCGATTTTGCTCATGCGCAGATTATATAACATGCCGACACTTATGCAACGACTAATATGATCGCGAACGGGGAGGGTTTGTCAACAGCCTGTTAGCAAATGCCTCCAGCCCCAGATCACCATCCTCGCTCCGCAGCGTCGTTCGATCAAGGCAAATTGCGAAAAGCAAAGGGATCCGCTTTTTGAAAGTTTCATGCAACACGGCACGCTGGACATAGATGTCGGTGGGTTTTTCGAAATCAAGCTTCCTTCAGATGCTGGGACTGTTCGCCTGGTTTGCTATCGCCCGAGTAATTTCTTCCAAAATGGGCTAGGCTTTCGGATACCCTTAACGTCTGATGCACCGGCGCCACTGCCGCCGTTTCTACTTAGTCTGTTGATCGATTCGAGAATAAGATCGATTTCTTCGTGTTCGCTTTGTGCCTTTTCTTTGTAGGCCAAGAAAAACGCTTGGGCATCTCGTCCATCGGAGTCCCTGATGTTCGTATCAGCGCCTCGTTGGAGCAGTGTTTCTGCGACTTGGTGACCTGACCCATAATATGCGTGAAGAGGACTCCCCCTGAAAGGCATAGGCATAATCCCTGGGCCAATGTCGCCAATATGATTTATGTTTGCGCCCCTAGAAATAAGACTATCGATTCTGGAAATTGTGACGTCAGCCCCGTGACGTGCAGCAAGCTGAATAGCGCCATGCAAAGCCGGGACGCCACGATCAGGATTCAGATTAGCTCCATACGAGATCAACAGGTCCAGCATCCCTTCGTAATCGCCGTCAGCAGGTGTCAAGCTCAGCCAAATTCCGGCCGCGTGCTCATAATAATCGCGTTCGTCCTCCCCATTCCATTCCGTGCTTGCGCCCCCCTCAAGGAGTCGGTGCACAGTGTGCATGTCGTTCTTCATCACTGCTCGAGGCAAGCTCTCTTCGCTCGTCATCGCTTGTCCTTCTCAAAGGTAAAGGATAGGAAATGCA
>PXEP01000145.1 GCA_003566155.1 Candidatus Acetothermia bacterium
AGCGGCCTTTCGCTGGAGGACATCACCGATCGGGTGGCCGACACTGTGCGCCGTCGCGGCCGGGTCATTGTGGTGGCCTCGGAGGGACTAGAACTGGGCGAGCTTGGGGAGCGGCGTGATGCCTTTGGGCACGCCGCGTTCTCGTCCTCTCGGGCCACGGTGGCCGAGGTGCTTGTGAACCACTTGAACGATGTGGGGCTTCCGGCAGAAGGGTTGGCCCGGGGCCAGGTTCCCGGAACCCAGCAGCGCGATGCAATGCTCTATGCCTCACCGGTCGACCTTGCGGAAGCCTACCAGGCGGGGTGGCTGGCTGTGTCCATGGCTTGCGAGGGCACCGATGGCGTTATGGTGTCGATCGCCAGGGCCGAAGAAGCGGCGTACCGGCCGGAGTTTGGGTGTGTGGCTCTCTCGGAGGTCGCTGGCGTACATCGTCCCTTTCCGTCACATTGGATTCACCGCTCAGGAACCGACGTGACTGACGGATTTGTGCGCTACGCTAGGCCGTTGTTGGGAGAGGATCCGGTGGCGGTGCCTGTCGTCGGAGGGAAGCTGCGCTTCGCGCGCTTACAGAGGATGATGGTTGAGCAGAAGCTTCCTGCCTACATTCCGAAGGCCTATCGGGGCTGAGCCTGGATCCGTATTGTCGGTACCGTTCCGATAGCGTTCTGCTCGATACTGACGAAACGGAGGCAAGACGTGAGCGAACGGGAGCTGCTTACATTGTTCCAAGCCGAGCACGACTACCTGGTGTGCGTAGATTCCGATGGCTGCGTGTTCGACACCATGGGGATCAAGCAACAGGAGTGTTTCTGCCCGTGGATGGTTTGCTACTTTGGGTTGCAACCGGTGGCCCGAGCGGCGCGGGAGTGCAAGGAGTTCGCTGACCTTTTCTCCAAGACGCGAGGAGCCAACCGTCATGTGACGATCAAGCGCATATTGACCGAGCTTCTCCCTACGCATCCTCTGGTCGAGCGGCGGGGGTTTCAGGTTCCGGCCTTCCCGCATTATTGCGCCTGGGTGGATGAGCCGCAGAGTTTACTTTCCAACCAGGGACTGCGCGAGGCGGCGGATGGAGCGTCTGACGAGGACGCCAAGGAAGAGCTGGAACATGTGCTGGCTTGGTCGGAGCGGGTGAACTGGACCGTCGGCGAGATCGTGCGCGGCATACCTCCGTTTCCCTATGTCCGCGAGTGTCTGGAACGGCTGCATTGTGCGGCCGATGTTGTGGTGGTCTCAGCAACCCCTCTGGAGGCGTTGGAGCGCGAGTGGGCTGAGCACAGCATTGAGCGCTACGCTTCGTTGATCTGCGGGCAGGAGATGGGCACCAAGAAGGAGCACATCGGGGCGCTCATGGACCAGTACCAGGCGCAGCGGGTGCTGATGATCGGAGACGCCCCCGGGGACCTGCGGGCGGCGCGGGCGAACGGTGTGCTGTTCTATCCTGTGGTCCCAGGGCTGGAGGAAGCTTCGTGGGAGAGGCTGTACGGCGAGGCGCTGGAGTTGTTCTTCTCGGGTAGGTATGCGGGGGCATATGAGGAACGGTTGATTGCCGACTTCGAGGCAGCTCTTCCCGAGAGGCCCCCTTGGGAGGTGGGAGCGTGACGGCGGACGTCGGCGTTGTGGGGATGGCGGTCATGGGACAGAACCTGGCCTTGAACATGGAAAACAAGGGGTACACAGTGGCTGTCTACAACCGGACCAGGGAGCGAACCGAGGAGCTGGCCGAAGGGCGAGGGCGAGGCCTGCGAATTGTACCTACCTACGACCTGCCCGCTTTCGTGTCAGCCCTCTCCCGGCCACGCAGGGTGCTGAGCATGGTCAAGGCGGGTCCGGGTACGGATGCCGTGCTGGAGGAGCTCTTTCCTCTCCTTGAGGAGGGAGACTTGGTGATGGACGGGGGGAACGCGCACTTTGCCGACACTGAGCGCCGGCTGGCCCAGGCCGATCGGCGTGGCTTGCGCTACCTCGGTGTGGGTGTCTCCGGAGGCGAATACGGAGCGCTGCATGGGCCCGCTATCATGCCCGGGGGGCATCGTGAGGGCTACGAGACGGTAGAAGAGGTCCTGACAGAGACTGCCGCACAGGGGCCGGAAGGCCCGTGCTGCGCGTACTTGGGGCCGGGTTCGGCAGGCCACTATGTGAAGATGGTGCACAACGGCATCGAGTACGCCATCATGCAGACCATTGCCGAAAGCTACGACGTGATGAAGCGGGGGCTTTCCATGGCCCCTGCGGAGATGGCCGAGGTGTTCTCTCGCTGGAACCAGGGGGAGTTGGCTGGCTACCTGCTGGAGATCACCCAGAAGATCCTGCGCTACTCCGATCCTCATACGGACGAGCCTTTGGTGGAGCTTGTCTTGGACACCGCGCAGCAGAAGGGCACGGGTAAGTGGTCCACGCAGGTGGCCCTCGACGAGGGGGCGGGGGCGCCGACTATCGCGGCGGCAGTATTCGCCCGGATCGTCTCTGCGCTGAAGGGAGAGCGTATGGCGGCTTCCGAGGTGCTCGGCGGCCCGGCACCGGAATTGGGGGCAGATAAGAATCAGGTGTTGGAGGAGATGCACGGGGCGCTCTACCTGACGGTGGTTTCGGCCTACGACCAAGGGCTGCGGCAGTTGCGGCAGGCCTCCGCCGAGCGAGGCTACGGGCTCTCGCTTTCGGAAGTGGCGCGGGTGTGGATGGACGGGTGTATCATCCGCTCCAGGCTCTTGTTCCCGATCAGGAAGGCGCTGAGCGAGAAGCCTGATCTTCCTTTTCTCTTCTTGGCCGCCCCGTTTTCCTCCCGGTGGAGGGAGCACCATTGTGCGCTGCGGTCAACGGTGGCAAGTGCCCATCAGGCGGGAATCCCGGTGCCGGCGATGAGTTCGGCGTTGGACTTCATCGATGGCTACCGGACCGGGCGGCTTCCAGCGAACTTGATACAGGCGCAGCGCGATTTTTTCGGCGCTCATACGTACCAGCGTGTGGACAAGGACGGAACATTTCATACGCAGTGGGACGAGCTGTGATGGACGCTTTCGCGCCGGGTGGGGCGATCCGAGACGGACAGCTAAGAGAGCGATTGGCGGAGGGATTGGAGGCACTCTCTGTGCGGGGGGAGCGCGTCCTGGTAATCATTCCCGACGACACGCGAACGCTCCCGATGCCGGCCTTGTTCCAGACGATGAGTGAGGTCCTTGGCAGCAAGGCCAGGGAACTCAAGATCTTGGTGGCGTTGGGGACACATCCCCCGTTGTCCGACCAACGGCTGATTGCCCACCTGGGCCCTGACTGGTGGAAGAGCGGGGCGCACGTCATGCAGCACGAATGGCGGGATCCCGGCACACTTGTCCAGGTGGGGGAGATCGCAAGAGAAGAAATGGAGGACCTTTCTGGGGGCTTGCTGTCGAAAAAGGTACCTGTACAGCTAAACCGGGCGGTGCTGTCGTGCGATCTGGCGCTGCTTGTGGGGCCGGTGTTTCCCCACGAGGTGGTCGGTTTTTCCGGGGGGCACAAGTACTTGTTTCCTGGGGTCTCGGGTCCAGATATGGTGCATTGCTCGCACTGGCTGGGGGCCCTGATCACCAACCCTAAGGTGAACGGCCAGTATGACACGCCGGTGCGCCAGCTCATCGAACGGGCAGCGAGCCTGGTGAGAACGCCACGGATTGGGCTGTCCCTGGTGATGCGGGGGCACGAGCGCAGGGGAACGTTCCTGGCTGAAGTGAACAAGGCGTGGCGAGCGGCGGCGGAGCTATCGGCTCGGGTGAACGTGACTTGGGCCGACCGGAGCTACAGCGAGATCCTGTCCATGGCTCCGGAGATGTACCGCGATCTCTGGACGGCAGGCAAGTGTATGTACAAGCTGGAGCCGGTGTTGGACGATGGGGGCCGGTTGATTATCTACGGGCCCCACATAAAGGAGATCTCCTCCACCCACGGTGACTGGCTTCAGAAAGTGGGCTACCATGTGCGCGACTACTTTGTGGGGCAGTGGGAGCGGTTTAAGGACGTGCCTTGGGCTGTGTTGGCCCACTCCACCCATGTCAAGGGGATCGGGACCTACCGAGAGGGCATCGAGCGGCCGCGGGTGGAGGTGGCATTGGCCACCGGGATCCCTGAGCATCTCTGTCGCAAGGTGAATCTAGGCTACGTGTCCTCTGAGTCGGTGCGGCCCGAAGATTATCAGGGGAGGGAGGGGGAAGGGGTGCTTTCCGTTCCCGACGCCGGAGAGACGTTGTGGCGGAGGGCCGACGGGTTTGTCCCCGACGTCGATCTTCTGTAACAGTCCTTCAAAATAGTCATCCGTCGTCTATTCCTGTACGGAGGAGTTCGAGAGCTGCGACCAGATCGACCTCTGTGTCCACGCACCCGTCCTCCTGCAGGGGCAGCGTGGCTACCTGGGGGGAGGGGTCGTCGAGGTCGCCGATAGCCTCCACCCCTTCCTGTAGCTCCTTATGGCAGGCGATGGCCACCACGGCGTGGGGGGCCTGCTGGCGGATGAACTTGAGCGCCAGCGCTCCGCCGGGGGCGATGCAAATGCCTTTGTACCCTAACCGTTGAGCCTCTGCCTTGAGGCGCCTGATGGCACACGCTTCCTGGCAGTCCTCCGGGCACTGGAAGCCCTCCTTGCTGGGCCGCCCCGGACAGGTGGAGCTTGGCCGCAAGCAATGGGGTAGAAGGAGCAC
>PXEP01000085.1 GCA_003566155.1 Candidatus Acetothermia bacterium
AAGCTTCATGCCCGGTCGTCCCCACAAGTAAGCTCGCCGGGACCACACCTTGTTGCACCAACGCGCTGCACAGCGTCCCGCCCAGCTTGCCTACACCAACCACTGCGATGCGCTTGTCTATGCTCATTGACCCCATCCTTTTCCCTGTGTGCGCCGTTTTCTGTACGCCGCCTCCCCTGGCCGCCGCTCAGCGTGCTCCTCTTCGAGTGCGGAGCACGTTGGGCCTATGATAGCGCAGGGGAGCGGGGAGCATGAGCAGCGCACAATTGGTGTTGCCACCCCCTTTTGCGCCTCGGCTGAATGGCAGCTGGTCGGCCAACAGAACTGCCCTTTGTCGGACATTCAGGACATGGAAGGTACGGGCAAGACCGTGGCACCAACGCCGACGGCACAAGGACACCGGGGACAGTTGTCAGCGCTATACGTGGACCGCTATAGTGAAGTACACAAGTGATCTCAGGGAGGTGGCATCTGTGAAGAAGATGGCATTGTTGGTAGCAGCCCTGGTGGTGGCAAGCGGGCTGCTCGGGATGGCCGAGGAGACGTATGTGGTGGGTTCGGACATCGCGTGGCCCCCGTTTGAGTGGGTGTCCGAGGCAGGGGACTATATCGGTTTCGACCTGGATGTAATGCGCTGTATCGCCATTCTCGAGGGTTTCGAGATCGAGATTCAGGACATTGCGTTCGACTCCATCATCCCCGGGGTGATGGCTGGCCGGGTGGACATCGGCGCGTCTGGGTTCACCATCACCGAGGAACGAGCTCAAGTGGTCGACTTCTCCGATCCGTACTGGACTTCGGATCAGGCGGTCGTGGTAGGGATCGACACAGAGATGAACGTCGTGACAGCGCTGTCCGGCGGAGCACGGGTCGGGGCCCAGCGTGGGACGACCGGTGCGGCCTGGGTCGAGGACGAGCTCGAAGGTCGCGGCGTGGATGTAAACCTCATCCTGTACGAGACCTATCCCGAGGCGATTATGGACCTGATCGCCGGGCGGCTCGACTCGGTCATCCAGGACGAGGCCCCCTCGATCCAAGCAGTGGACAGCTATCCTGACCAACTGCAGATCGCTGGGGTCATCAAGACCTACGAGGAGTTTGGCTTCCTGGTGCGTTCCGGCGACCCTCATGGCCTTCTGCCCCGTATAGAATCCGGGATGCAGAAGATGAAGGACTCCGGTGCGTGGGGCAACTTGGTGGAGGCCTACTTCGGCCCCACGCTGGACGCAATTGAAGCGGCGTGGGAAGAGTGCATCGACATCCTGCTTGAGGAAGGGGACGTCGAAGCCTACGCCCAGTGCCTGGCCGAGCGGGCGGCGGAGTAATCATCCGAACCGGGGGGCTGCGGTGCGGCCCCCCGGTTTCATCCAGTCCCTAACACCGTATGACTGCGGAGATCTGGAGCCAAGTATGGCAGTTCACGCCCACCCTGCTGTGGGCGATGCTGATCAACGTCCAGCTGCTGCTTGCCCTCATCGCGTTGGGCTTGGTCACCGGGGTGGTCGTGGCGCTGATCGAGGTGTACAGCCCGCGGCCCCTGGCTGCGCTCGCCCTTGCCTACGAATGGTTCTTCCGTGGGGTTCCCGAGCTCGTGCTGCTTTTCTTGTTCTACTTCGGCCTGACCCAGATGGGGATGGACATAAGCCCGTTTTTCGCTGCCGTACTGGCGCTGGGTTTTCGCTCTAGCGGTTACCAGTCGCAGATCTTCCGGGGGGCCATCCAGTCCGTACCGCCAGGACAGTTGATGGCGGCCCACTCGTTGGGCATGGGGACGATGAAGACCATCCGCTACGTTATCCTACCCCAAGCCCTTAGGCTTTCCATCCCGCCGTGGTCAAACGAGTTCTCCGCTGTATTCAAGGACACCACCCTGGCCTACGGCATAGGCGTAGTGGAAATCGTGCGCCAGGCCCGCTACATCTCTGTGCGCAACTTCCCGCTCACCCTGCCCGTGTTCATCCTGGTGGCGTTCATGTTCCTTGTGCTCACCTACTTAGGAAACTGGGGCTTGGGCAGGTTGGAGCAACGACTGCACGTGCCGGGGCTGGAGACCCACGCCAAGAGGGGGGAGGCCCGTGAACTCTGATAGCGCAGACCACCTGCTTAGGGTGGAGGACGTACACAAGCGATACGGCCGCGAAGAGGTCCTACGCGGGGTCAGCTTCACCATGGAACGGGCCGACACCAAGGTGATCATCGGCGCGTCGGGCACCGGGAAGTCAACGCTCCTCAGGTGCATAAACAAGCTCACCGATCCCGATCAGGGCCGTGTATGGCTCGAAAATCAAGAGATCACCGGCCGCCGGGCCCCCGTGAACAGGATCCGGTCCCAGATGGGTTTTGTGTTCCAGGACTTCAACCTGTTCACCCATCTTCCGGCCCTGGACAACGTGCGCATCGGCCCCCAGCGGGTTAAGGGCATTCGCCGCCGGGAAGCCACAACCCTGGCCCAGGAGGCACTGGCCACCGTCGGCCTGAAAGAGAAGGCACAGAGCTACCCCGCTCAGCTTTCCGGCGGGCAGCAGCAGCGGGTGGCCATCGCCCGTGCCCTTGCTATGTCGCCCAAGCTGATGCTGTTCGATGAGCCCACCAGCGCCCTGGACCCGGAACTGATCGGCGAGGTGCTGGAAGTGATGGTCAAGCTGGCCAAGGAGGGTATGACCATGCTGGTGGTAAGCCACGAAATGGGATTCGCCCGCACAGTGGCCGACGAGATCATCTTCATGGAAGGGGGGGTGATCCTCGAGCAAGCTCCCCCTGAGTCCATGTTCCGAAACCCTCAGCACAAGAGGACCGGGGAGTTCCTGCGGAAGATATCCGACCTGTACGGGGAGTCCGAATAGTGGATATGCAGCTTGTGTTCGACTGGGCTTGGCTCCCCCGACTGAGCGATGGGCTGATCGTCACGATGCAGCTCACGGGGGCGTGCCTGGCCGGCGGGGCAGCGCTGGGGCTCTTGCTTTCGCTTGCCCGTGTGTACACCCGGGGGCCGGTGTACTGGCTGGCCAGCGCCTACGTCCAGTTCTTCCGTGGGACCCCGCTACTGGTGCAGCTCATGATCATCCACTTTGGGCTTCCCACAGTGGGGATACGTTTTGAACCGTTCATCTCGGGGGTGGTGGCCATGGGGCTGAACACGGCTGCCTACCAGGCCGAGTACTTTCGGGGCGCCATCCAGTCGGTCCGCTCCGGGCAGACGCTGGCCGCCCGCTCCTTAGGGATGAGCCCGCTCCAGACGGTGCGCTACATCGTGCTCCCCCAAGCGCTGCGGCTTGTGATCCCCCCGTGGTCGAACGAGCTTGTGTACATGCTGAAGTACTCCTCTATCGTGTACATGATCGGCGTAAGCGACCTGATGGGCGTCGGGCGCACCATTTCCGCACGATCGTTCCGCTTTCTGGAGCTGTTTATCGTGGTGGCCATGATGTACCTGGCGGTGGTGCTTATCCTCACCTTCGCCCTCAGATGGCTGGAGCGACGGGTCCACGTGCCCGGCCTGACCACCACCGGCCGGCGCGGATAAACGAGGCCAGACCCATACCGCTAGCAAGTATTCTCATGCCTAAGATGGTACTATAGCCTAGGAGGTGGGAGGCATGCTTATGCTTAAGTTGCTGGCGGTGGGCTTCACAATACTCTTCTCCTACAGCGCAGCGCTTCTGGGCGCCTCGTGCTCTGTCGAGCCTCTGTTCGTCCGCCCCGCGCGCGACGGAGCCATTCAGGAGGCGATGATCAACGCCCTAGTCCAGGCCGAGAGGACCGCTGACATTGCCGGTTACGTGTTCTCCGACCCTGAGCTTACCGAGGCGGTGGTGGCCGCCCATGAGCGCGGAGTTGAGGTCAGGGTCATCATCGACGGGGCGTACGCCGCTCCCCATTACGACTCCGTCTACTGTCTCCGGCACGCCGGCATCGGGGTCTCCCGGCCCCACGGGCCCCACCGCTTTCATCATACGTTCTTGGTGGTCGATGAACGGCTCGTCATAGCAGGAGACCTCGACCCGACCGCCGCAGCGAACGGCCAGGCGTGGGAGAGCGCTGTCGTGATCAGGTGTCCGGAAACCGCCCGAGAATTCGCCTCCGAGTTCAGCGAGCTCTGGGATACGTTTGACGTCGTGCCTGCGGAGGATGACCCGCCCCGCCAGGTGACGATCGTTGCCGAGGCCGGGATCGGAGGATCCATTGAGCCTTCCGGGGAGGTCGACGTCGGCTACTGCGGGGGGCAGACGTTCCGCATCACGCCCTCGGCAGGGTACGAGATAGCCAGTGTGTGGGTGGACGGACTGATCAACGTGGGCGCTGTTGATACCTACACGTTTCAGTTCGTCACAGTAGACCGCACCATCCGCGCCAGGTTCGTACGAGCAAAAGACGCGTGCAGCAGCCCTCGCGTTGACATCAACACAGCCTCCCACACCGAGTTGCAAGGGATCACCCACATCGGCCCCCATCGCGCGGACGAGATTATGCGCCTTAGTGACCAAGAGCCGTTTTGCTGCATCGATGCTCTTGCAAAAGTGGACAGGTTAAACGGCGAACGGATATGGCTCGAGGAGATCAAGGCTGAAGGCATCGCCTGCGTGGATCCAGGCACCTCCGGAGTTGACTACCCCTGCACCCACGGTTGGGAAGGCAACTAGCCCAAGCG
>PXEP01000104.1 GCA_003566155.1 Candidatus Acetothermia bacterium
CGAGCGCCTTCAGGTTCAGATCGGCTTTCTCACCGAACGCTTCCCGGACCACCGCGCTCAGCGACTCCTCGCTGATCCCCGCCACTTTGGCCGCCGCACCCACCATAACCATGTTGGCGGCGATGGGAAGGTTCAACTCTTCTTTGGCCAGCCTCTTTGCCGGAATACGGACGACCCTGCCCGCCGCTTCCAGCTCCTCCTCACAGACGACCACCCCGCCCTCGGTCACCGTGGGCAAGTAGTGGTCCAACATGTCCTGGTTTAACGCTACCAGCAGGTCCGTGTCCTCGCGCGTGCCCCACGTGGGATCGTTGGTTAGCCGGAGCGCGAATGCGTTCTCGCCGCCGCGAATGCGGGAGTGGTAACTCTGTTCGCCGTGGAGCGAGACCCCCTGGCGAAACGCGCCCCGCGCCAGCACTTCGCCCACTGTCTGCACACCTTGGCCGGCTGCGCCGACGATTCTGACAAGCAGGTCCATAGTCGATCACCTCTGAGGGAAAGGGGACTGTCCCCGTGCCCCGCGCTAGGGGGACTGTCCCCCTTGGTTACCGAAGGCGGAAGTAGACATGAAACAAACCGCCGATGGCGGCCCCGACCCCGGCGCCGAACGCAATGTCGTCAAACAGGACGCCGACAATCAATCCCACCAAGGCTCCAGCCGCCAGATCGCGGCCCAGGCCCCACCACAGGGGCCTGCGACCGACATCCGTTCGCCCTACTCGTCCTCGACGGCGCCCTCTTGGGTCCACTGCTCCTTCCTCAACAGCTCCTCCCAATGGCGGTCCACCGCCGCCTGGAAATCATCGATTTTGGACCTGAGGCTGGGATCCTTAAATAGGTGCTTGAAGCGCCCCTGGCCTTTCAGCCATTCCTCCACGGGAACGTGTTTCTTTGGCTTGTAGTTAACCTTGTACCGGCCCTCAATGACCTCATACAGAGGCCAGTAGCGGGTTTCCAGGGCAAGTTTCGCCATGGGAACAGCGCTGTCGCGCTTAGTCCGCCAGCCCAGGGGGCATGTGACGTGCACGTTGAGGAACTTGGCCCCCTCGTAGCTCATCGCGCGTTCCACCTTATTGGCCAGATCGATCAGGTTGGCGACCGAGGCCTGCGCCACATACGGGACGTGGTGGGCGGCAACGATCGCGGTCATGTCCTTGCGGTCCTGCGGTTTGCCGGGGATCTCTTCCCCTACCGGCGAGGTCGTAGCCGACGCGCAAGGCGGGGTAGCGCTGGAGCGTTGCACACCGGTGTTCATGTACGCCTCGTTGTTCAGACACACATACAGGAAGTCATGGCCCCTCTCCAGGGCCCCGGACAGAGACTGCAATCCAATATCATAGGTGCCGCCATCGCCGGCGAACGCGAGAAATCGGACCTTGCGGTCAATCTTCCCCGCCCGCTTGAGTCCGTTGTACGCGGCCTCGACTCCAGCGATCGTAGCCGCCGCGTTCTCGAATGCCGAGTGAATCCACGGCACGTTCCATACGGTTCCCGGATAACGGCTGGTGGCCACCTCCAGACATCCGGTGGCGTTGGCCACCACCACCGGGTCCTCAATGGCGTTAAGAATGGTCCGCACCACCATCGGTTCGGCACACCCAGCGCACAACGAATGGCCCGGCGAGAACCGAACCTGCTTCTCTTCTCTGGTTGCCAGCGTTTTAATGTTGGGCATCTGTCTCCCTCACTCCCGTAGCCCGATATAGCGCAGCCCCTCATCGGGACCGGCATCCTTCATCTCCGACAGAACACGGGTCAAGTGCTCGGGCGTGGTATCCCGGCCGCCGAGCCCGTAGATGTAGTTGGCGAGCCTCGGGCGGCGTTCTCGGTGCATGAAAGCGGTGGCAACATCCGAATACAGCGCGCCATACGCACCAAACGAGACCGCCCGGTCGAGCACCGCTACCTGCTTGACATGGGCCAACGCGTCGGCAATCGCGGCGTAGGGGAATGGCCTGTACAACCAGACCTTCAGCAAGCCCACCTTCTCCCCGGCCGCTCGCAGCTCGTCCACGGCCACCTTGGCTGTGCCGCCCGTGGATCCCATGACCACCAGGACCCGGTCAGCATCCTCCAGCCGATAGCCTTCAAAGAAGCCGCGATAGGCCCGCCCGGTGGCCTGTTCGTATTCCTTCTGCACCTCCAGGAATGCCTCCGGAACGGCCTCCATCGCCGCAACTTGCGCGCGTTTCAGCTCAAAGTAGTAATCGGGCATGGCAAACGGGCCCCATGTCGAAGGGTTCTCCACGTCCAACAACGGATAAACCGGTGTGTATTCACCGACGAATTTCTTGGCCCGCTCGTCGTCCAGCGGCTCGACCACCTGAACGGAGTGCGTGAGCGTGAATCCATCCAGATTCACTATCGCTGGAAGCCTTACTTGATCCCGCTCGGCAAGCCTCTGCGCCAGCAGCGTATAGTCGTACGCCTCCTGGGCCGACTCGGCAAATACCTGTATGGCTCCGCAGTCTCGTGCAAGGTAAGCATCGGAGTGGTCGCAGTGGATGTTGATCGGACCCGAAAGAGCTCGGTTGGCCAAAGCCATACCGATGGGGAGCCTCATGCTGGCGGCGATGTACAGTATCTCCACCATCAGCGCCAATCCTTGGGAGGCGGTGGCCGTCATCACTCTGCCTCCCGCGGCCGCCGCTCCCACACAGGCCGACATCGCCGAGTGTTCACTTTCCACCGGTACCAGTTCGGTCTTCACCTTCCCGTTGTGTACGTATTCGGCGTAGTACTCGGCGATCTCCGACTGCGGGGTGATCGGGTACACCGCCATCACATTGGGCTCGATCTGTCGCATGGCTTCGGCCACAGCTTTGTGACCGGTCATTACCTTGCGCATTTGTCACCCCCCTCGGGGACCATATCGATCGCGGCCACTGGACAAATTCCTGCACAGACCCCGCATCCTTTACAGTGATCGTAGTCCACGCCCGTCATCTTCTGGTCCTTTATCTCTATGGAATCGTCCGGACAGTGCATCCAGCACTGCAGACATTGAATGCACTTCTCCTCGTTCCATATCGGACGCAGCGAGCGCCAGCTGCCGGTCTTGTTCATGTCTGGCTTAGCACCACCCGGGACTACCCCACCTATCGGTAGCTCCTTCCAGCTTTTCAGCTCAACTGCCAACTTGTACCCCTTTCCCGGCCTCGTATCCGCCACGCAAAGCCACTAGGTTCTTGTCCAGGATCTCCTTGGATAGCTTTCCGCCCATCGTCTCGCGCACTTCGTCCTCCACTACTTGCAACTCGCTGCCCAGGGAGGCCGCAACAGCGCCCAACATGGGGATATTGGGAAAGCCGGTCCCGGCGTCGTCGGCGATCTTGTTGGCGTCCAGCACCACAATCGTGCCTGTGAAACCTGTCCGCGAACGAATTTCATCCGCTGAGCACTTCGTGTTGACGATCAACGTACCGTCTTCCTTCAGTCCTTCCGCCGGGTTCTCCGTGTCCAAGAGCGATTCGTCCACCACTACCGCTGCGCTGGGCTTATAAACGCCGGAATGGATCCTTATCTCTTCGTCAGCGATGCGGTTGAAAGCCCGTACCGGCGCACCAGACCGTTCCGGACCGTACTCGGGGAAGCTCTGCACGTGCTTCCCTTCTCGCAGGTTAATCTGCGCCAGGATCTGCGACACGGTCTTGGCTCCCTGGCCTCCGCGTCCGTGCCAACGTATTTCCTTCATAATGCCCTCCTCAATAGAAATGACTCGCATTATACCCTTAAAAAGCCGACTCCCTCAACGTTGCAGAAATGGAAAGGGGGACAGACCCCTGCGGGGCCTGTCCCCCTTTGCTGCCGGGGGGATCAGAAAGGTCGGGAGGTTAGGAGCCGCACTTGTCTTTAAGCCCCTCCAAATCCTTGATAATGATCTGATAGCGGCGCTTTCCCAAGATGCCTTCCCGCTCGAACCTGTTCAGGGTCATGGTGGTGTTTTCCCGCGCCGACCCAATCATCTCCGCCAGATCGCGGTGGGTAAGTCGGAAACTGATTACAATCCCTTCCTTGGTCTTGACCCCGTACTCGTGAGAGAGCCTGAGGAGCTGCCGCGACAGGCGGCTTTGAATATCTCGGAACGCCAGGTCCTCGATGATCTCCTCCAAGTCACGGATCCACAGACCAAACAGTTCCAGTAGCTGGATCAACACATCCGGGCGGTGCCGCAGCCAAGCCAGACACGCCTCCCGGCTGACCCGGACGATAACTCCGTCCTCGACAGCGACCGCCTGGTGCCGGCGACGGTGCTCCCCCACCAGGGCCATTTCCCCAAACATCTCCCCCGGTCCCCGTAGCGCCATCGTGAGGCGCTTCCCCGACGGGTCTAGATAGGAGACCTTCACATTACCCTTCTCCACAAAAAAGACCGCGTCGCTCGGGGTTCCGGGGTGGTATATAGTTTCCCTGGCGGGGACTTCTTCTCGGTCCCCTTGCTCCAATAACGGCCCGATTCCCGGCAGCAACCCCTTTTCCCGTGTGCTCTGCATGGCTCGATCAGAGTACCTGCGAGCCAACAGTTTGCGAAGGAATCAAGGCGGCTCTCCGGGTGGGCTAAGGGGTATAAAAAAAAGAAACGCGTCCCCTCAAGGACGCG
>PXEP01000220.1 GCA_003566155.1 Candidatus Acetothermia bacterium
GCCGCGCTTCTTGTGGCCTACAGTTCGCTGGCCGTGGGTTGGCTACGGCCTGCTGTCAGGTAGTGATCGGCCCGGCGGATGATCTCCCGTGGCGTCCTTCTTAGGGGGGTGTCGATCTTTCACGTGGAGCGCCTTGCGCATCTTGCGGGATCTCGACTGTACAACCGTGTCGCCGGGCTTCTCGTTCAGCTTCTAGGCTGGCATGGAAGGGGCCCCGAGCACGAGGCGGTGGAGATACCTGTCCCCCTCACCCAAGGCGACCTTGCCCAGATGGTGGGCGCCTCGCGACAAGCGGTGGGGAGAGTGCTGCGCGAGCTACAGGTGCAGGGAGTTATCGTTCGGCGCGGCCGGTATGTGGGGACATTGATCCCAATGACAACTAGTTGACAGACAGCCAACCGAACCAGCCGCTATGATTGAGTAGCACATACGAGCGTCCGACAAAGGTGCAACCATGTTGCGCAGAGGATTGGCGGCAGCCGCAGTCGTTCTGCTGGTCACAGCGCAAGCCTCGAGCGGGAACCAAGCAGCTCCACAGGAGGACCGGGCTGTCTTGTCGCTGCCGCCAGGGAGGGTTGCCGCCCTGTTCGTAGTCCTGCCTGGTTGCCCAGCGTGCGAGCAGGCCATCGGCTGGCTGAACCAGGCTCGACAGGCGTATTCCGACCTCAACTTCCTTCTCATCTGCCCTTGGCTTACCGATGAGCTCCAGACGGCAGCCGAGGAGGCAGACCTCCCACTTGGGGTCGATGACGGGGGCAGGATGGGCGCTGGCCTGGGGGTGACGCGCGCCCCCACCGCAGTCTTCTTCCTCGATGGGGTGCCGCTCTCCCGCCTGGACTGGCCGTTCACCGAGCAGGAACTCCTGGAGTCGCTGGCCGAGCTTGCTGCCGCACCGCGAGAGGGTCCGTGGCCGTATCTTGGGGAGGAAGTCCCGCTCGGCTCGTTCACCTCGCTCGATGCCCGCACGGTGGACCTCGATGAACAGCCCGGACCGTTTCTCGTTTCGTTCTTCAACCCGCTGTGCCCGCCCTGTTGGGATGCCCTGCCGGCGCTCGTCGAGCTCGGCGAGGAGGTCCCAGTGGTGTTGGTGGTAAGCGTGCCGGAGGCGCTCTCCGAGGATGAGAGGGAGAGCCTGCGGGAGGCCGGACTGGTGACGGTGCGGGATGAACATGGAGGGCTCGCGCAGACGCTGGCGGTCCGCGTCAGCCCGACGCACGTGATCGTGGACCAAGAGGGGGTGATCCGCTGGGTGCATGAAGGCACGGGAGAGCTCGAGGAACTCCGGAGTGCGGTCCTCGCCGCGCTGAGCGAGGACGAAAAGGCTGAGCGAGAACGGAACGAAGGAGGCATGTGATGCGAGCTGTGCTGTTGGTGTTGGGAGCGGTTCTGGCGCTCGGGCTCTTAGCTGTAGCGGACGATGGAAGCGTGCCGTGGCCAGCGGACGCTGAGTCTATGAAAGAGGGTGCAGAGGATGTGACCAGCACGTCCGGCACCGCCATCGAGGCTGTTGACCCGGTTTGCTACAAGGCTTGCTTGGCGTCCTGCTGTGCGGCTTTCTGGTGGCAACCATGGAAGTGTTTCACGGTCTGCCCAGGTTTCTGTTCTCTAGTGTGTTCAGCGATGCTGTAGTGTAGTAGGCTACATGTAGACCGGTGTGCTCTAGCATGCCGCGGCACTGTGGCTCCCGGCATGCTAGAGTGCCCATGCAAGGAGGTGGACATGCGTACGGATATGGCAGCCGCGTTGCTGGGGAAGGTGAGAAGGCTCTACGAAGAGAAGCGGCCAATCCACTTGGTGGGCCGTACTGAGCTAGTCATTCCCGGACCCTCCTTCCGCGACCCTCAGCGTATACAGTGGGAGCTAGAGGCGTGGTCCGATCCTTCCCGGCTGCGAACTGAGCGCAGGGTGCTGGCCGCGGGCCCTGATTCGGAAGAGGAACGGGCACACGAGGTGCTCGTGGTTGTCGGGGGATACGCGTATGTGCAATCCGACGGGCGGTGGATCAAGAGAACGCCCAGCGGTTGGTGGACGCCGACCCTGTGCGACGTTGTGGGGCTTCCTCCTGCGGATGCGCAGTGCGAATACCTTTCCTATGAGGAGGGGGAGTTGGACGAGCGTCCCGTGCGAATTGTGTGGGGGCGCGTTGACGGTGTCGCGGCAGCTTGGTGGATCGACAGGAAATCACTCGCCGTAGCCAAGTACAAGATTGGGGAGGGACCACAATCTCCTCCTGGGGGGGCCTCGGATTCAAACCCCAAGCCACGCGTGACTGTCAAGTTCCACACGATCGAGTTACAAGCCGAGGTCCCCGAGGAGCTGTTTGCTGTGCCTTCTGATATTCCTGTGGACGAACGGCCTGCGGGGGGGATGTTCGCGGACCTCTACAGCTCCCTCCAGGACGAAGGCTTTATCAGCACCTCAAGATGCCTCCTCTGCGGCCGGCTTCGCAACCGTGGGGAGAGTTCGTAACAGCACTCTTCTGGCTGGCATGTCGCCGACTACGGCAGCGAAGGAGGTTCTATGCGATTTCTGTGGCTGCCAATCGCCCTGCTGGTAATCATCCCAGGGGCGCTGGGTTTTTCGGAACGGCTCGACTGGGAGCTCTGTACCTGCCCCCCCAGCAGCCCGTTCACCTACTGCGTTGTTGCTGAAGACGGTTGGATCATGCTTGCGTTCGACGATAACCGGCAGCACCTTGCCCTCCTCTGGCCCTGGAAGACGGAGATCCTGGATCCTTATTCCGGCGAGGGGCTGGCGTCCCTCTCGCCACCATCACGTACGGAGTTCCAGGTAGGGCCAGCGTTCAACAAGGATGGGTCGCTCATCGCCTTGCCAGTAAGTGACGGTACCGTTCGAGTATGGGATTGGCGAGCGGGAGTGGAAGTCCACGCCTTCCAAGGAGCATCCTGGGGCAACACCCCTGCGTTCAGCCATGATGGGAAGCTCTTGGCTGCCTTGGGCCGCGAAGGGGAGATCATCGTCTGGAATCTGGAAAGGGAAACCCCGGTGTTCTCGCTGCTGCAGCTGCAGACGTTTGAGGGACCCTTCGTTCTCGGCTTTGGCCCTGGTGACCAGCATCTGTTCGTCCGAGCACGGTTTCCGGCGAGTGGCGCTCACCTGACTGCTGTGTGGGATACACAGACAGGACAGCTTATCCAGATCCTACCAGGTATGCCTGTAGTTTCGCCGGAGGGTTTGGTCTACCTCCTTGAACCTGGGCGCGACGGGCGCACGCGGCTCTGGCGGTGGAATGAGGCAGAAGGGAGCGTAGACCCATTGTTTGTGGTCCCCGGCCCCATGACCGGAGCGTCCCTCAGCCGGGATGGGCGGGTCCTAGCCCTTGCCTTGGCGGACGGCACAGTCAGCCTTGTGGACATGAAGCGTAGGGGGCAGGAGTTGGGCAGGCTCAACCCGGGGCTGGCCATCCAGAACACTAAGGAGGACGGGCGGCTCGTGTATGCGTTCTTCTTCCCAGACTGCTGCCTGGTCGCTACAGCGACATGGGTTTGGGGAACGAGCAGGGCATACGTGCATCTGTGGAACATTTCCGGCTTTCTTGAGGAGGGAGAATGAGGGTGTGCTCGGCTAGGCTCGGTCGGTGCCGGCCCAAGAGCGGGTGGTCCGCCGGGTACATGAAGGCACAGGAGAGCTGGAGGAACTCCGGAGTGCGGTCCTCGCCCTGCTGGGTGAGGACGAAAAGGCTGAGCGAAAACGGAACGAAGGAGGCATGTACGGTCCAATCCCGGAGTCCGATTCCCAAGGCTCTGCCGATTGACCCGGAAAAGAGAAGTGGAGGCCGATTACGACTTGTGGAAGTGGAAGAGGATTCGTTGAACGTTGCCTGGAGGTGGGCCGATGACCAAATGCATGTATGCGGTGGCTATCGTGTTGGTGTGTGTTTCCGCAGTTGGGGCCGTAAGTGCAGTGCAGGATGGGCAGACAACGATTGCCCTGTTGGGGGAGGTTGTACCGTGCCCGGTGGTGAGTGGTACCCGGGAGCTTGCGTTCTCCCGTGATGCCCCGGATGGGCTGGACGCGGCACCGCGAGGAGGCCGCGGCTTGCTCTATGCCACATTTCCCGTGGGGGGTAGAGAGGTAATCGTGGCGCTGTGGGAGGGCGACCCCGCTGAGCCGCGTCTGTGGGTGGATGTTCACGGTGACGGCGATCTGACCAACGTCGGCGATGGCCGACCGGGTTGGAAATGGGGTTGGCAAGGGTACACCTGGGAGTACAGCCTTCTCCTGCCCTACGAGGGGACGGACATGGTTCGCTTCCCGGTAAGGTTCAGCGCGGGGCCCCGGTTCGGCCCCGCGGACGGTCCTTGGTTCGAGGTCTTAGTGTACACGGGAGGCTATCGCCGAGGGCTACTCCACCTAGGGGAGCGTTCTGTCGCCTTTGCTGCTGCGAGTGCCTGTGTAGAAGGATATTTCGATGATCTAGACCAGGTATTCATCGGCGTGTTGGACGAGGGGGAACCGCTGTCCTTGCGTGGAGCGATCCCCGCCCGCAAGCCGATCACTGTCGAGGGAGAGGTATTCGTTGCAAAGAGCGCAAGCCCTTGCGGGCGATGGATAGAGTTCGCCAGGCAAC
>PXEP01000092.1 GCA_003566155.1 Candidatus Acetothermia bacterium
GTGACCACCTCGCCCAAGGCGAAGATTCCCGGTGCTGAGCACGTTGAATTCTCCGAGGAGCGCGCCATGGAGGTGGGCAAGGAGATCGTCCGACGAGCGGTGGACAACTTCGAAAAGCGCGACGGGGAACCGTTCATCCCGCAGGAGAAAATGGATCTCATCGGTGGGTTCACCGCCGAATCCGTGTTCAGTTTCCTCGGGGGCACCTACCGGCCCACGTACCGGCCGCTCAACGACGCCATCATGGACGGTCGGCTGCGCGGCGCGGCCGGCGTCGTGGGCTGTAACCATCCCGGCATCACCCATGACTGGGCGCACATCGAGATGGCCAAGGAACTCATCAAGAACGACGTCCTGGTGGTTACCACTGGATGTTCGGCCATCGCCGACGCCAAGGCCGGGCTGCTCCGGCCGGAGGTCGCCTTCGAGTTCGCCGGCAAAGGCTTGCAGGAGATCTGTGAGACGGTCGGCATTCCACCGGTCCTCCACCTTGGCTCCTGTGTGGACAACAGTCGCATTTTGATGGTGCTCAGCAACATGGTCGCCGAGGGCGGCCTGGGAGAAGACATCTCCGACCTTCCCGTTGCCGGGGCGGCGCCGGAGTGGATGAGCGAGAAAGCAGTGGCCATCGGCTTCTATTTCGTAGCGTCCGGCGTGTACACAGTGCTCGGCTCGGGCTTTCCCATCGCAGGCTCGGAGAACCTCTCCAACTACCTAACAGCGGGCATCGAGGAAGACGTGGGCGGCAAGTTCGCTTTCGAAGGCGACCCCACAAAGGCCGCGCACCTCATGATCCAGCACATCGAAGCCAAGCGGAAGGCCCTCAAGCTCAAGGAGCCCATGTACGCCTGAGGACATTCGTGGAAGAAGACCCCAATCGCCGGTAAGGGGGCGACTCCAGGTCGCCCCCTTTCGATTTGAGCCGACAGGAGCCCTGATTAGCGTCCGGAGCACCCGGCTCGCCGGGCAGACCGAAACTAAGATGGATTTGCCTACTCCGCAGGCGGCCTGCTATTCTGCCCAGCCGAGAACGCGAGCCCTTCTCGGTGCAGCAGCGTCCGCCAGTGCCATGGCTCCGGCACAGACGGGCTGGTTCTGGGCCGGGTGGCTGCAACAGGGGGAGCATGATATTGTTGGGGCTGATACGCAAGTCCGGCGTCCGCTATACGGGTCCTCGACTCGGGCGGACTATCCGCGGGTGGGAGGTGGCAAGGGTATGTTGTTAGCGCTTATTGGCGCTGTTTTGCTTGCGGGCATGACGATCACCCTGTTTGGGCTGAGCCTTTTCGAAACCGCCGGGCAACACGGACTGCATCTCCTTACGCTGGTCGGAGCGGTGACGCTGGCCGCGGTGGTGGCGGAGAAGTGGAAGGAGTTCGACACCCAGTTTCTTCAGGACACCACAAGGATCGAGTGGAGCGCAAATGACGCAGGGATTTTCCTGGGTGTGGTAGGTGGGGCTTTTCTCACCTTTGCCCTCAGCAACAACGTCGGCCTCGGCCCAGTAGTGGCCGCGGGGCTTGTGGGGATCCTGGCCACGCTCGCCGTGCGACGGTTTGACGTTCCCATCTACTGTGGCGCGTTCGTTGGAATGGCCTGCAGCACACTTCTTCACAGTTACGGGCACCTGGGGCTCGCTGCCGTGATCGCCGGCGCAGTGTTCTTGCTCACCAAGCCGGTGTTCAACGGCTTCGGAGGCAAGCTTGGGACGATCGCGCTCCTCGGCTGCATAGGGTCAAGCCTGCTCACGGGCCGCACCCTCGGCAGCGCTCCGGTCCCCGGCTGGGACGTAGGCGGCTACCTCGTCGCCTATTCCGTGTTGGGAGCCGTGTTGACCTACATCCTGAACGTGCGACTCAAGCACAGCCCGGTGATCAGCTCGGGACTTGTGGGTCTGGCGGGGGGATTGCTTCTGCCTGTACTGCATCCTGGTATCGGACAGACGCTGGGCGTCATGGTCATCTGTGCGTCGTTCGCCGGAATGTCCAACCGCCTACGTGTGCCCAATGAACTGTACCTGGCCATCGGAGGTGTGCTCTGTGCGCTCGTGTTCATGTACAGCTCCCCGTACTTAGGCGGTGCCGGAGGAAAGCTGGGGACGATCGCGTTCGGCTCCGTGATCGCGGTGGCCGGCGCGCGAAGAGTTGGCCTTGGCTCTTGGGGCTGGTTGGCAAACAGGCGTTCGTTGAGTACCGCCACAACTGTGGGTGAGAGACAGGAACCATAACCGACAGCCGCTGGATCGACTGTTCCATCCTGCCAGTGCGTTTGTCCTTGGCTATCCGGCGGCTCTCTGGTAATATCCGCGCCATGCTGAGCGCAGCACAAAGGCGGCGAGCGGGATGATGCCCCCCGTGGAAGACGGGCAGGTGTTCGTGCTGTATCTCCAGACAGCACCCGGTCGTGATGTGGCCCAGAATCTGGAACAGGTGGACCAGCACATTTCAAGAGCTAGGATCAACTACGGCCGGTTCGATTTGGTGTGCCTTCCTGAGTACTTCTCCCTCGGCGTACGTCGCCGGCTGGGCCTCAAGACCGCGCGCCGGGTGATGCGCGAGTCGGTCGCCGGGTTACAGCGATGGGCACAGGAGTGCCACGCATATGTCGTCGGGGGGACAGTCCCCGAGGTCCGCGGAGGCAAGGTCTACGATACCGCGTTCCTGGTCGATCCCCATGGAGAGCTTATGGCAGGGTATCGCAAGATGCACCTATTCGCCGACTGGGGGGAGACGGCCATCTACCGCCCCGGTGAAGAGGCGAAGTCGGTCGACCTTGGGTTCGCCAAGCTGGGAATGGCCGTATGCCGGGACCTCCGCTTCCCCCACCTGTTCGGCGGCATGAGAGAGCAAGGGGCGGAGATCTTCTGCGTACCCACAAGCTGGAACTACCCCTACGATGTGGACTGGGAGGTATTGGGGCGCTGCCGCGCCCTGGAGAACCAAGCCTACTTCATCCTGACCAACATCACCGGAATGCACCAGCGGGAGCGGTTCTTCGGCCGGTCCATGGCGGTGGACTTCCGGGGCAACGTGATCTCCATGATGGACGACCGCCCCGGCTACCAGGTTGTCCATCTCGATCTGCATGCGCTGAACGAGTGGCGGGACACGTTCCGCCTGTTTGAGTACGAGGAAGCCCGGCGTGAGCTGTACGATCAACAGGTGGTCGAAGAAACAAGCTAGCCTGGGGTCAGACCCCGTCCATGTTGACTATATGGGACTAGCTTGGTAATGTTTAGCCCGGTGATCTGAACATGGACAGACACGTCTACCTGGACCACAGCGCCACCACCCCGGTTGCCCCCGAGGTCTTGGAGGCCATGACCCCCTATCATCGGGACCTGTTCGGGAATGCCTCCAGTCTCCACGAGCACGGCCGCAAGGCCCGCCAGGCGCTCGACCATAGCAGACAGTCCATCGCCGAGCATTTGGGGACCAAGCCGGAGGAAATCGTGTTCACGTCAGGGGCAACGGAGGCCAACAACCTGGCCATTATTGGGACAGCCTTCGCCTCTTCCCAGCACCCGCATATCGTTACCACATCCATAGAACACCACGCCGTTTTGCACGCTGTCCGCTGGCTGGAAGAGCAAGGGTACCCAGTGAGCTACGTACATCCAGACGCGTCCGGAAAGATCGATCCGGAAGCGGTCCGGGAGGTCCTGCGCGACGATACGGCCCTGGTGTCGGTGATGGCGGGAAACAACGAAGTCGGGACCACCCAACCCCTAGCAGAGTTAGGGACCTTGTGCCGAGAGCACGGAGTGCTTCTGCATTCCGACGCGGTCCAAGCCTTCGGCAAGATGGAGCTGCCCACGGAACACATCGACCTCCTGTCGGCATCGGCCCACAAACTCCATGGACCGAAAGGAGTGGGACTCCTGTACGTCCGCAAAGGCGTGAAGCTTGCGCCTTTGTTTCACGGGGGAGGGCACGAGAACGGGCGCCGAAGCGGCACCGAGAATATCCCTGGCATCGTGGGCTTTGCCAAAGCCACGGAGATCGCCTTCAGCGAACGCCACGAGCACAGAGAGCGGTGGACTTCCTTCCGTGACCGTATGATCGAATCGTTAGAAGGTATACGGGGTACGCGGCTCAACGGCCACCGCACCGACTGCCTCCCCCACATCGTGAATTTCAGCTTCGAGGCCGTGGAGGGAGAATCGCTTGTTTTGAAACTTGACGAGGCGGGAATAGCTGTGTCCACAGGCTCTGCGTGTTCATCGCCGGAGCTTGAGCCCAGCCACGTGTTGGTGGCCATCGGCGTACCCCCGGCGATGGTCCACGGTAGCTTGCGCATCAGCATGGGCCGCGAAACGGTAACCGACGAGATCGACGCCCTCCTTGACGCACTGCCCCGCGCGGTCGAAGCTTTGCGTGCGTACTCTCCATTCAGAGTAGGTGACACCGATGTACACTGATCAGGTAATGGAACACTTTCGAAACCCGCGCAACATGGGCAAACTCGAGGATTACTCCGCCGTAGGCAAGGTGGGCCAGGTCGTCTGCGGTGATGTGATGTGGGTGTATATCAAGGTGGACGAGGACA
>PXEP01000097.1 GCA_003566155.1 Candidatus Acetothermia bacterium
CGCTCGTGTGGCGGGATCAGCGGGGCGTGAACTTCGGCTTTGAACATTGGGCCCTCGCTGCCTACGTGGGAGACCATCGCCGGGAGAAGGACGGTACGCAAGAAGGTATCAACGTGATCGCAGCGGTGCGCGCGGCCACGCTCGCCGGGCTGGACATGCGCAACTGGAACGGCGTGGATTTGGTCACGATGCAGATGGAGTTCTACAATCGGGCGAACGAACAGCAATTGGTTCTCAACCACCCGAACACGGCCACCGGGAGCAGCTTCTGGTACGAAATTTTCCCCAGCATTCTGTTTTTCACGTTGGTCGACCAGTATCCGGAGCTTGCCGAGGCGAAGCATGGCGCCCACGAAATCAGCATGCAGGACATCGTGTATACCGTGGCCGAACGATGGTACGAGGCCTCCTACGAACTCGGGGGCCGAACAGGCCTTCCGGAGTACGCCTGGCGGGGGTTTGACTTCCAACGCATGCAAGCAGTGGCCGGCAATTGGGAAGAACCTGATGCCGCCGCCGGGGTGGCGTGGCTTTCCTATATGGCCTACACGGTGTTCGGCGATCCGCGGTTTCTGACCACTGCCGAGTGGGGGCTGGACTACCTCGTGGACCTCAAACAGTTCCGTTACAACCCGCTCTACGAGATCCTGCTCCCCTACGGGGCATACACCGCCGCACGGGTAAACGCTGAACTGGGCCGGGATTACCCGCTGGAGACGTTTGTCAGCTGGTGCTTCGGACCCGCACACGGGCGTGCCGGCTGGGGCGTGTTGGTGGACGAGTGGGATGGTGTCCGGGTGGATGGGCTGATGGGCAGCTTGACGGATCTCGGCGGGTACGCGTTTGCCATGAATACCTTCGCCTTGGCGGAAGGGTTGGTGCCGCTGGTACGCTACGATCCAAGTTTCGCTCGTGCGATCGGCAAGTGGATGCTCCACGCGGCGACCAATGCCCGGCTCTTCTACCCTGCTTTCCACGCCGATGATCACCAGTCCTCGGCTTTTTGGACCGGCGACCCCCAGGGGGTGATCCCTTACGAGGGTTTGCGAAAGGCCTGGGAGGGCAATTCGCCTTACGCGACGGGCGATGCGCTGCGCCTTGGCTGGGCAGAGACGGACTTTGCCCTGTACGGCGGTTCCCACGCAGGGGTGTTTGGCGGCATCGTGGCTTCGACCAACGTGGAGTTCATCCTACAGCTGGATCTTCTGGCTACAGACTACTTTGGTGCCCCCGCCTATCCGAGTTATCTCTACTACAACCCCCACCCCGAAGAGAAGGTGGTTCAGATCGAGGTCGGAGCGACCCCTGTCAAGTTGTATGACGCAGTCCGGAGCGGATTCCTGACCGATGCGGTCACTGGCAACGTCCAGGTAGCCGTTCCGGCGGATACAGCGATCGTGGCCGTGCATGTACCGGCTGAGGCAGCCATGGTTCATGAGGAAGGCCGTCTTGTTGTGGACGGTGTGGTCGTGGACTGGAATGCGTCGCAGGAGTGAGGCGTGGCCGGAAACGGCTGCAGGCAAAGGTGAACCTTAGGAGGTGACAGGATGAGGCTGCTACAGGTGCTCGTGTTGGGGTTGGTGGTCGCTCTGGGGTTTGGTGCAGCGGCTGACCAGGTTGAGATATCCTTTTGGGCCGCGCCGAACCCCCCGCAAGAGGTGTTCTGGAGGGAGATGGCCACGGCGTACATGGCCGAGCATCCAGGCGTGAGGATCACCGTGCGACAGATGCCGGAAACCCCCACCTCGGAAGCTGGGATCATGGCCGCTATCGCCGGGGGAGTGGCTCCTACCGCCTCGGAGAATGTCTTCATCGGTTTTGGTGGAGAATTGGCGGATGCTGGTGCGATCATCGCGTTGGACGAGCTTCCCGGATGGGACGAGCTGGTTGCCGCCAGGACAATGGAGCGCACGATAGCCAGCTGGCAGTTCGCCGATGAGCATTTCTATGTACTGCCGGTCTACTCTAATCCGATGTTGTTCGCCTGGCGTATCGACATCTTGCAGGAACTTGGGTTTGACGCTCCGCCTCGCACCTACAGTGAACTGTTGGAGGTGGGGGATGTCCTCAGGGCGGAGTACCCCAGGAAGTATGTGTGGGTACGCGGCGAGCTGGAGATACCCACCTGGTACCAGCGGTGGTTTGACTTCTTCCCCTTGTACTACGGGGCCAGCGGTGGACAGCAGTTGATCACGGGAGACCAGATCACCGCCGATAGCGACGCGGCGGCCGAGGTTCTCGGATTGCTCAGGGAGATGGTCAAGAGGAATCACCTCGTGACCGAGGCGTTGCCCTACTCCATTGAAGAAGGGCACACGATTATGGCTATCCTTGGCCCATGGACCTTCCCTTACTGGGCTGAGATGTACCCAGAATTGGAGTACGGGGTGGACTATGTGGTGAGCCCGCCTCCGGTACCAGATCGGTGGCCTGAGGATGAGCCGATCGCGACGTTTGCGGATGCCAAGGGCATTGCTATCTACGCGCAAGCCACTCCCCAAGAGCGCGAGGCCATGTGGGAGTTCCTCACCTGGGTGTACTCCGACCCGGCCAATGATCGACGCTGGCTGGAGATAACGACCATGCCTCCGGCGCGGGATGATGTGGCCGAAAACGAAATATTTGCGGAATTTTTCGAGAGGTTGCCTGTGCTCATCTCCTACGCGGAGAACATCCCAAACGCAGTTCCTCCGTTTGTGCATACCGAGTACGTGGAGTTGAAGAGAATTTTGGGTGCGGAAACGATCTTCCCGGCGATCATCGGGGAGCTCTCCCCCCACGAGGCGTGGAGCGTGTGGGAGGAAGCAGCTCAGAGAATGCTTGACCGGTAACGGGAGACGAGGCCGTGCGGCTAAGACGGGACATGAGGGGCTGGCTCCTGGCCAGCCCCTATGTGCTAACTGCCGTGATCTTCTTTCTGGTCCCGCTTGTATGGAGCCTGACGCTTCTGTTCTACAGTTGGAACCTTATCGCTCCAGTACGGGACTTCGTCGGGCTGGCGAACTTCCGGGAGGCAGTGACCAGCCCGCGAGTATGGAATGCCCTGTTCGTTACCTACAGGTTCATGGGGATCATCATCCCCAGTGTGATGGTTGCGTCCATTGGTTTGGCGTTGATCATCCACCACATCCCACGCCTCAAACAGCTGTTTGCAGTCGGGTTTTTCATGCCGTACTTGGCTTCCGGCGTGGCGATCGGACTGGTGGTGCAGGGGATCCTCTCCTACGGCAGTCCGGTTAACGAGTTCCTGCGAGACGTGTTTGGAACTTCCCCGCGCTGGCTACGGGATCCTTTTTGGGCTGTGTTGGTCATCAGCGGGATGATCGTGTGGAAGCTATCTGGGTACTACGCGCTGATCTTCGTCGCCGGGCTGCAGGCGATTCCGCGAACCTTGTACGAGGCAGCAGCATTGGACGGGGCGGGTCCGTTCACGCAGTTCTGGCGCATCACGCTGCCACTCTTATATCCGGCCTTCTTCACTGTGCTTGTCCTGGCGGTGGGAACGACCTTTGGCATCTTCACCGAGCCCTATGTGCTCACGGGTGGCGGGCCTGAGCTTGCCACGCACACATGGCAACTGGAGATCTACTATCAGGCCTTCGAGCGGTTTCGTGCGGGTTACGGCACAACCGTTGCCCTGATCAACGCCGTGGTCACGTTCACGACGATTCTGGTGATCAGGAGACTGACGCAATCATGGGGTGCACGCCATGGATTCAGGTGATGTGACATGACCGCAGGCCTATCCAACAACACAGCCGATCTCGGGCGGAAGTACAGGCGGCAACGGCGTGTGAAGAGCGGTCTTCTGTACATGATTGCTTTTGTGGTCTTGTTTCTCATGATTTCGCCGTATCTGTACATGCTAATGCAATCCTTGGCCACGTGGCGTGAAGTAGATCGAGTCTTCATTCCAAGTTCCTTCACCCTGCGTTCGTACAGGTGGCTCCTTTTGGGTGGGGAGTTCGCTGTGCCGCAACCGTGGCTCAGAGCGTTGGGGAACAGCGCGTTGGTCACCACGGTTGTGACGGTGAGCCGCGTGATCACTGCGGCTATGGTTGGGTACGCGCTGTCGGTGCTCTCCTTCCGCGGGCGTCGCGGCATTCACGACTTCATCCTCTTCCAGATGTTCTACCCCGGAATAATCCTCCTGGTGCCGATGTTCCTGTTGATTAGGAACCTCGGCCTGTACGACACGTACTGGGCGATGATCGTCCCGGGGTTGGTCAGTGCTTGGGCGATATTCATGTACACGAACTTTTTCCGCTCGATACCTAAGGAACTCATCGAGGCTGCACGCATCGACGGTGCCGGGGAGATGCGGATCATCTTTCGCGTGATGTTGCCGATGGCCCGCTCGATAACCATGGTTATCTTCCTGTTCTTGTTTATGGAGCGCTGGATTGAGCTTTTGTGGGACATGATCGTGGTCAGAGATCCTACCCTGCGCACACTCAACGTGCTGTTGGCGACCATGTTCGGTCCCTACGGGGGTTATCCGGGGCCACTGTATGCAGGTGGGGTGCTGCTTA
>PXEP01000047.1 GCA_003566155.1 Candidatus Acetothermia bacterium
GTGCTGGCCGCGATCTGGGGGCCGGGGGTGATGGGGGTGGCGGTCGCCCTGGCGGCGGCCAACGTGCCGTTCTTCGCGCGGATCGCACGGGCGGGCTTCATGACCTTGAAGGAACGCCAGTACGTGGCCGCGGCCCGTGCAATGGGTGCTGGGGATATGCACATCGTGCTGAGGCACATCCTTCCCAACATGACCTCCCCACTTGTGGTACAGGCTACCGTGAGCATGGCCGGCGCGGTGCTGGCGGAAGCAGCCCTGAGCTATCTCGGCCTGGGCATCCAGCCCCCGCACCCTTCGTGGGGGAGGATGCTCCACGAGGCGCAGTCCTATTTCCATCTCACCCCGTGGCCCGCGCTGTTCCCCGGGTTCACGCTGGCCGCGCTGGTCTTAGGGTTGAATCTGGCCGGGGACGGGCTGCGGGACTACCTCGACCCTGCTCTGCGGCGCCTCACTCCACAGACACCCGACTCAGGTCGAGTGCATAGATAGGGTACACCGAAACGCCCTCAATCCCCTCGCGCAAGCCAATCATGGCGTGCATGTCCTGGAGGTAGACGTTGACCACCTCCTCGGCGAGGATCTCCTGAACCCTTGCATAGATCTCCTGACGGCGTCCTCGGTCGAGCTCCACAGCCCCCTCCTCCAGCAGATCGTTCAGCTCCTCGCTCTGCCAGCCTCGGCGGAAGTAGTAGTCAGGACGGTCGGGCCCGTACACCCCAAGCATGAGGGCCGGATCAAGCCTGCCCGGATGGGCGATCACTGTCAGATCATAGTCCCCTTGGGAGAACATCCTCTCCAGCCACGTGGCCCAATCGACGAGCTCTATCCTTACGCGGATGCCCACCTCCTCCAGCTGAGCTGCGATGACCTCTCCGGTGCGCACGTGCTGCGCGTAGTTGCTGGGGAGAGACAACGTGAGCGTCAGACCGTCACCATGCCCGGCCTGCGCGAGGAGCTCCCGCGATGTCTGAGGGTCGTATTCGTGCATCCCGGTCAGGTCCACATAGTACGGGATCGCCGGCGTGAGATGGCTGCCGATAGGGGTTCCGTAGCCGAAGAACACGCGCTCGATGATCAGCTCCCTGTTAACCGCGTGGGCGATCGCCTTCCGTACCTCCAGCTCATCGAGCGGGCCGCGGGCATTGTTGATGGACAGCACCTGCACCAGGTTAGACGGGGCGGATACAACAGAGAAACCAGGACGCTGCCCTAGCTCAACGGCAATCTCCGGGGTGATCTCGATGACCAGATCCACCTCGCCGGCCATGAGCGCCCTGCGCTGGGCGGCCGGATCGCGGACAAAGCGAAACGTAACCTGATCCACCTTAGGCTGGTCAGGGAAGTAGTAACTCGGGTTGCGCGCAAGCACCAGTCTGTTCGCGGGCCGCCACTCGACAAACTCAAATGGCCCTGTGCCCACTGGGTGCCGTGCCAAGTCGTCGGCTTCCGGAGGCACTATGACGGACGCCCCTAGCGCGAGGAGGGTGAGGAACGCAGTCTGCGGCTCGTAGAGGTGAAACTCTACCGTGCGTTCGCCCACCACATCGATCCGCTCAATGACCTCGTACTCTTCTCTTCGTGGATGCCCGGTGTCGGGATCCATGGCCCGGTGGAAGCTCTGGGCCACGACCGCGGCATCAAGTAGAGTTCCGTCGTGAAAGCTCACCCCCTCTCTAAGCACAAAGGTGTAGACCAGTCCGTCGTCGGATAACTGCCAGCTCTCCGCCAGTTGGGGGCGGAGTTTCCCTTCCTCATCTACCTGGACCAAGCCCTCGTACAGGTTGTGGTGCAGCAGCTGACGGATGACCGCCGCCGCATTGGTCGTTGGATCGAGCCCTGGAGGCTCGGTAGCCACCGCCACCCGGAGCTCTCCCGCCATCACAGGCATCCCCAGCAGCACAACCAGCGCACAGACGAATACCAAATACCGACGCATTTCCCCTTCACCTCCGCAGGGGTCAGTGTAGGGCCGACCAAGCCCCCGCGCCAGGTTCGGCAAACCCCACATCCCTCGTGCCCCACACTTTATTCCACCAGGACAAGATATCGACAGCTCACCGTGTCAGCGGGGGTCCCGCTTGGTATAACCGTCACTACAGTTTGGGTGGGAGCAATCTTCGGAGAACGCGCAGACTGCTCTGCAGGCCTTCCGGGGTGGCTATCTCCAGGGCGATGAATCCCGCCCTACGCAGAAGCGGCTGGACCCGCACCAGATCCAGCGTACCTTCGCCTAACGGCAGATGCGCATCGACAGAACCATGGTTGTCGTGCACGTGTACACCCGCGATCCGCGGGACCACGGCATCCATTTTGGCGACACTATCATCCCCGTGTGCGGTCCACGCATGCCCCACATCCATCACCGCGGCGATATCGAGGTCAGCCAGGAACTTGGCGAACTCATCCAGGTCCCACAGGTACAATCCCGGAAGCCGAGGGTCGTTTTCCAGCAGCAGGTCAACCCCCACATTCGCCGCTGCGTCGGCAAGCCACCGCACAGCCTGCCGCGCCCCTTCCCACGGCGGGTCGTGTGGTGCCCCCATAGCCGAACGTCCTCCCAAATGGAAGGTGACCGAGAAGGCCCCCACCTGCCGGGCCAGTTCGACGGTGCGCCCGATCTCCCGCCGAGCAAACCTGCGGGCTGTGGGATGGGGGGACATGAGGGACACATCGGCTACCGGCGCATGCATCGACAAAGGCACGTCCGCCGCGGCCACCGCCCTGCGCTCCGAACGCGTCCACCCCGACGGGTGCCACGGAGGATCGCAGAGGATCTCCACTCCGTCAAATCCGGCGTCCACCGCCCATTTCACCGTCGAGCTCGGCGGGCGGGGATGAAAAGCCAACGTCGACGCCACGATATACGGCAACACGGTATCTCCCTTCCCGTCCACTCTGTGACCATAGGAATCATCGTCCCCTTCCGTGAACATCTTTGACCTGTTGCTTTCAGCCAGCCCAACACAGTTCCCCCACCAACCATTCTAGCATCACACCACACTCGCTGAGAGCGACAGCTTCCGGTCGTACAATCCATGCGGCCTTGTTGCGGCACGAAGTGCTCGGGCCCGCTGTGAAATGGCCCGTCTTAAGGATGGTGACACGAGGATGAATATGTACGAACGCTTCCCCCAAGTGCCCGAGCGCCTTCAAGGACTCGGCGAATTGGCCTTCAACCTCTGGTGGAGCTGGAATCCAGAAGCACAGGAATTGTTCCGCTCGCTTGACCATGAGCTGTACAGAACCACCTATCACAATCCGGTGCTTATGCTGAAGAAGCTATCCCATGCGATCCTGGATCGGGCAGCAGCCGACTCTTCGTATTGCGCCCGCCATGACAGGGTCATGCAGGACTTTCGGCGCTATCTGGCCAACAGCGAAGGCTGGTTCGTTCACCGGTTTGGGCGTCCACTCGCTCCGATTGCCTACATGTCCGCCGAGTTCGGCATTCACCCATCGCTCCCCATCTATTCAGGGGGGCTGGGCATCTTGGCCGGCGATACGTTGAAAGAACTCAGCGACCTCGGTGTCCCAGCGGTGGGCGTGGGCCTCCTCTACAGCCATCAATACGTGTCCCAACGACTGACCGCCGACGGCCGTCAGGAGGACCGCGCTCAACCGGTCGATGTTGTACACAGCGCGCTGCAAGAAGTGATGGACGAGGAAGGGCGGCCCGTACGCATACAGTTGCCGGGCTTCCGCCCCAGCCTATCGGTGGGGGTGTGGCGCGTGCACGTGGGGCGTGTCGCGCTGTATCTTCTGTCCACAGATGTGGAGGAGAACACATCACAGGACCGGGGCATAACCAACCACCTCTATACAAGCAACCTTGAGGAACGCATGCGCCAGGAACTTGTCCTGGGCATTGGAGGAATTTGCGCCCTCCATGCTTTGGGGATCTCCCCCGGAGCCGTTCACCTGAACGAAGGTCACCCGGCATTCGCCGTATGGGAACGCGTGCGTATGGCAGTCCAGAGCGGAAAGTCGCCTGGGCAGGCCCTGGACGATGTGCGCAAGCGCACCGTATTCACTACACACACGCCCGTACCTGCGGGGACCGACATATTCCCGTTCTCGCTGGTCCGCCAACACCTGACCGACTACTGCCGTCAGGGGGGCCTGGATATGGATGAGCTTCTCTCCCTGGGCGTCAACCCCGCCGACCCCGACGCGGGGTTCAACATGACCGTGTTCGCCCTCCGCACAAGCAAGCACTGCAACGGCGTCAGCCGTATACACGCGCAGGTAGCACATCGCATGTGGGCCGCAGTTCGTGGGAGTGAACCTAAGGAGGGAAACGAGATAGAGGCCATCCCCAACGGAGTTCATCTCCCCACATGGGTCGACGCGCCCCGTGTCCAACCGCTGCTTTGCCGTTATCTGGGCAGTGATTGGAGGGAACGCCAGGACTGTGCGGAACTTTGGGCCGGGGTGGACTCGATTCCCGCTTCCGAGCTGTGGACAGTCCACCAGGAGCTCAAGGAGGCCTTGCTGGAAGAGATCAGA
>PXEP01000160.1 GCA_003566155.1 Candidatus Acetothermia bacterium
CCCGCGCCGCCTGTCCCAGACGTTTGGCATAGCTTCCGTCGGAAACATTCCGTGCGATCGGAGCAAGAACTTTATTGGAAACAACGGCCTTCGCGGTTTCTTTAGCCTGCATATTACGTGGAGGACGAGCTTGTTCCGCAAGTCGCGCAACCGGTTGTACTTGTCTTTCCTGTGCTCGCGTGACACCGAGAGGCGGAATATCTTCAAACTGCGCGTCCAGCCATTCTTGAACTACCTGAAGATGATTGGAACGGTACGGCACATTGTAACCGATACGTTTACCACGCAGTTTCAGGACTTCATTGCGGAATCCCGAATCCGTATTGATCTTTTCCAGAAACGCTTCACGGAATTTCTGTGTCGCCTGCTGCCGTGAATATTCCCCGCCCGCGGATTTCGTTTTGAAAGGATTGCCGAGCCAGCCATCTTCGCCCGGTCTGGTCGTGTTCATATGACGCGTGCCTTTCTGCGCGCGCATTCCGTATACATCGTATTCATCTTCAGTCGAAACGATTTCCACCTGATGACGTTTGAACAGATGAGCGGGAGCCTGAACATTCGGCATGTTATTCAATGATTCACTGCCCCGTTCCTGTATCGGCATAACCCATTTAAGTCCCATCGCCTGAAACGTCTTGCGCCGTTCCTGCATCTTGATCTCCACATCGCCCGCGTAGTCAAAACCTTCACGCAGGTTGTCCCGCAAGTCAATCATATAATCATAAAAGAACTGCGGTTCAGCCGCGGTACCTTCCCGTCTGCGTTGCCGAGCATTGTATATTTCCTGATGCACAGGATGATTATTATAGAAATGACGAACCCTGGCGACATGATTTTCCAGTCTGGACGACGCGCCCTGAAGCGCGAGCCGGAACATGATACCGGGACTGGCGTTCATGCGTTCCACCGCGTCATCCACCGCGCGATAAAATTCATTCGCCCGATATTCCTGAGCATCCACATCAAACACATCATCCGCCTGAAAATCATCACCCAGCACCTGAATAACCTGACTCACATCCCAGGCGCCATATTCCTGTTCATTCAACACGTCCGGATTGACCATGAAACGGATATGCGTATCATCCTGTCCTTTCATGCTAAGAACCAGGTCATACATCGGACGGTTCTTTCCATCCACAACCGCCATCTTCCGTTCAAACCGGGCATTGCGGAACAGGTTGGGATTTTCAATCAGTATGTCAATCAATCTGTCCGAAGTCTGCAGCTTGTACACTTCCGACCTGTAATCGGCATCCGATTTATGCGGATTGATAAAATTACGCATCAGTCGTTCGGAAAAGATATCGGCGAGTCGATTGCGTACCACGCGTTGTTCCAGATGATATTCCTCCCCCCGATTCCAATGCGAGCGCGCCGCTTCTATCCTGCGGGTCATGTCGTCGGTCTTATCGAAATCACTCCACCCGGAATACATGGCGTTGGTGACGGGAATGCCATGCTCGAACATTGTTCTCTTGGCTTCAATACCGATAGTTTCAACCAGTTTCTGCTGGGCATTGATAAATTCATCAAACGTAGGGCGCTTGGTGGCGAACAGCAGCGACCAGCTTTCGCGAAGGTCCATGAATTCTTTACGGAAAGAACGCATGGGCTGAAGCATGATGTTTTTCAACCGCCTGGCATCTTCACGGTGAAGATCACTGCCCGCCTTGCGCAGGTCATAGCGCATGTCGATGAGAAATTCATTGGCTATCCTGTTCTCCGCTTTGAATAAAGTACTGTCGAAATCTCCGGACTTCTGCGGAATGTACTGCTGATTCAAATGCTTGCGGAAAAGCTGGTCCATACGGGCAAGCGCGGTTTTGTGACCATGCTGCCACTTGTCCTTGCGTGATTCATCGCGGAACTTGGAACGCAACCCTTCAATGTCTTTATCGAATTTGTTCCTTTGATAATTATACATTGCCTGTTTACGTAGAAAGTTTACAGGATTAATAGCCTGCTGTAAAATCGGAGGATCCGCGGGCGGACGGTAGGTGGCGATGTATTCCTCCAGCAGCGTATCAAAGTTGGTGCGCATGATTCTGCCGCCGACTATGTTCTTTTGATGCAGCCACTGAAAGAACTTCTGCGCCTCCGCATAACCGACATCCGTCTTTCCTTCTTCCACCGCTTCCCAGAAGTTGAACACCTGTTTGGCGTACATGTTGTATACACTCGGCATAATCTGATTGCGCAGTTCATTCCTCATGTGATCCTGAATCGCGCGCATTCGAACGGTTTCATCTTCGGCATTGCGAAGTGAACGATTGAGGTAACGATTAAGATAATTCTTAGCGATCGCGTGACGCACGCTCTCCACCTGATCCGCTATCGTTCCTTCGGTCGAAGTCTTTTCAATGATGTTCGACAGTTCATCCATCCGTTGATCAAGAAGCTCGTTGAGATTGGCTTCATCAAATTCATGAATAAATTCAAACTGTTCCTGCTCCGCCTGCTGTCCACGCATTGCTTCATCAAGCATTTGCGTCTGTTCCGGACCCGGTTCGGTATCTCGTACAATTCGCGCGCGTTTCTGTGCCCAGCGATTCTGTATCTGATGACGCTTGCGCAGGGCGGCGCGGGTCTGTTTGTTGTCCACGTGAAATTCGGATTGAAAATGAAGCGCGAGCGAGTTTTTGTACAAGCGCGCGGAATACGCGCCCATCTCAATCAGATGCTGAACATCCTCGGCGGTTATCGGCATCTGTTCATCCTGACCGAACTCCTTCAGCAGGCGAATCACATCATGCCCCGTGGAAGCCTCATAAACGCTGTCTAAGCGACTTTGCTGGTCGGAGGGTAGTTGCGTCCGGATTCGTTCGAGAAATGGCGTGAGCATACGTTTCTGGTATTTCAGTGGGATTCTCTCGTAGTCGCGCATAAGTTCACGCTGGTAACCGGCGACGTCGCTTTTGACGTAGCGTTCACGGATGATATTCAGAATGTTGCCGAGGTAATCAAGCGAGGACACGGGGGTTTCATTCACGATCGTTTCCAGACTGCGCACGTCGAACCCCTGCATCGCCCCGCGGTCCTCCGATACCTGCACGCCCGCCCGTCCATCCTCCGTCATCTCGGTGCGACCACTGTAATCATCCGGCTGCTGAGTGTCCGGGTCAAGATCCAGTCGCTCTTGTCGTCGTCTCGCGCTGTCCTGCGCGGCTTCATGTTCCCCCACCTGTTCTCCGGTCATGTCCGCTCTCTGTTCATCCGACAAGGCGGGAGCCTCGCCCTCCGCAGCGGGACGGGATTCAACATCCCTTCCCCCCACAACTTCACCTTCACCGCGACGTTTGATCTCGGGAAACTCGGCGAACTGACGCACCGCGTTCGCTAATCCTTCATCAAAATCCTTGCTCAATTCAAACCTGCCATGCGAACGACTGACAATAATATTACGCACCCGTTTGACCATCGCATCCACATCGTCACGCGCCAATGAATCCATGAGCTGCGCTTTGTCCGCTTCCGTGGACAACTGAAGAAGCTCGTCCAGAAAACGATACGCCGAAATCCTGCCGGCCACTTCGTCCCATTCGCTGTCGTTCCGCATAATGAAACGCCACTCCGCCGCGGTGTTTTTGCCGTGTCCGTCCAGATTGGCGGCCTCGCGCAGCATGGGGTCGTTTACCATGTCAAGTATTTCGGCGGGGGTCATGTCGGCGGGCAGCGCGCTGTACGCCTCCAGTCTCTGCTGTATGGCGGCGTGTATTTCGGAAATCTCCGGCTTTTCCTTTGCATGTTCAGTGCCGCGCGCGCCGGTGACCTTTTTTAAATCAAATCCGCCCGTTTCCAGTATGGACTCCGGCTGCAAAGCTTCTTCCCGCTGTCTTTGTTCTTCGCGTTGCGCGAACTTGTTCTGGTTGACCACGAAACTTTCCAGGTGCTCATCGTTCATGGTCTGCATGATGTCCAGAAACAACATGCGTTTGTATTTCTCACGATCGAAATTCAGATTCCTGAACTGTTCCGCCACGCCCAGCATGTAATCACCGGTCTCCTGTATCGCAATCTCCTGACGCTGGTCCTGAGACATGCTGATCGCGTCAAGCGCCATTGATTCACTGTCATACGCCTCCACGGTGGCCATGTCCCGAAACAATCCCCGATTAAGCGTTTCGGCGGGACCGCTTTTGATTATACCGGTTATGATGGAAGTAAGATCAAGCTCGGCCTGATGAGCGTCCGTATAGGATTCATGCTTAAGCATACCGTCCATTATATCAGCTATCGCGGCATTCACCGTGGTATCGTATTGCACATATCCATTGACTTTATTGCTGTGGCCGCGCACGACCAGGTGCGCGTGAAACGGATCATAATCACGTTCTGAATCGAACATCTTAAGTTTCCGCCCCTGCTCCGGAACAAAACGGGTAAGGTTCTCCACATTATCCCGAATCTCTTC
>PXEP01000192.1 GCA_003566155.1 Candidatus Acetothermia bacterium
CATCACCTCGTATGCCAGTCGTGTGGAGAAGTGCGGGATTTCCCCAGCTGCGGCCTGTGCCAAAGCTGGTTGCCCACCGTGGAGAACCAGGGATTTCATGTGGCCGGACACCTGTTGGAGGTGTTCGGGTGGTGCGAAGGATGCAAGGAACGGAGGTAACACAAATGGTGCTTAGAGAAATGCGTAACTACATGAGCCGAATCGCGATCGTGGCGTTGCTTGTTATCTTCTATGCAGGTGGCGCCGCGAACTCCGAACCATTGGTGGTGTCCACCACCAGCATCGTCGATGATGTCGTAAGGCAAGTGGCGGGAGACAGAGGGGAACTGGTAGTGCTGGTTCCGCGGGGGACCGATCCCCACAGCTTTGAGCCCCAGCCGCGCGATGCCCGGTACTTGGCCCAGGCGGATGTGGTGTTCGCCGTAGGCGCAGGACTTGAAGAGACCCTGGAAGCTTTGTTTGCCGCCACCGAGGCCAGAGTGATCGAACTGGCGCCCCATGTGCCCCTTCTACGGTGGGGAACGCACCAGGAACAGAACCATAACCACCACGATCCTCATGAGAGCCACAACCACGGGGCCTACGATCCCCACGTGTGGCTGGATCCCGCCAACGTCATCCGGTGGACCCAGGTCCTGGAGGAGGAGCTCGCCAAGCTCGACCCCGCCGGGGCTGAACACTACGCTGCACATGCCGCCCGCTACCGGGAGGAGCTAAGGGAACTCAATGCCTGGGTCGAGGAACAACTATCCGCACTCCCGCCCGAAAGACGTCTTCTGGTCACCGATCATGCGGTGTTGGGGTACTTCGCCAACCGGTACGAATTCGTAGAGGTCGGAGCCGTTATCCCATCCTTGACCACCCTGGCCGAACCCTCGCCCAAGGAGCTAGCCCGGCTCGTGGACACCGTTCATGAGTTGGGTGTACCCGCCGTGTTCGTGAGTAGCTCCGTGAACCCAGCACTCGCCCAGGCATTAGCTCGAGAAGCCGATATAGAGACGGTGCGCCTGTACACCGAGTCGCTCAGCGACGACACCGGACCCGCCCCCTCCTACATCGAACTCATGCGCCACAACGTGCGCGCCATCGTGGAGGCACTGGAGGGTCGATGAGGCGAAAGGGTCCCGTGGACCACGTCCCCGGCAGTCCAGCAGTGGAGCTGCTGGAGGCGTCCGTAAACTACCAACGCACGGTCGCTTTGGACCGTGTGACGTTGCACCTGCCCCCTGAGGAGCACGCTGCGGTACTGGGCCCCAACGGGGCAGGAAAGAGCACCCTGCTCAAGGTCATAGCCGGCGTTGTGTCGCTCACGTCAGGTGAGGTCCGAGTGCACGGCCAGGGCCCTCGTGGGCATACATGCATCGCCTATCTCCCCCAGCGGAGCGCAGTCGACTGGTCGTTTCCCATCACCGTGCGGGAAGTGGTGGCCATGGGACGCATGGGAGGGCTTCCGCCCTGGAGGAGGGCCAGCTCCCATGACCGGGCGCGCGTGGAGGAGAGCCTCGCTCAAGTGGGGCTAAGCGAGCTCGCCGATCGCCATATCGGGGAGCTGTCCGGTGGACAGGAGCAGCGCATGTTCCTGGCCCGTGCTCTGGCCCAGAGAGCCCAGCTTTTCCTGATGGACGAGCCGCTGGCGGGGTTGGATGTGGCCACCCAGCGGGAGCTGCTGCGCCTGGTGAGAGAACTCCCCCACGCCACCGTGATTGTGGCCATGCACGAGCTGGGGATGGCCCAGGAAAGCTTCGCACAAGTTGCCCTCCTCAACACACGCGTGGTGGCGGCGGGGCCTCCACAACAGGTGTTTCGCCCCGAAAACCTGACCGAGGCCTACGGCAAAGCCCTGCAGTTTGTGCAATCCGCAGAAGGGGCGCTCGCGGTGAGCGACAGCTGCCGCCCTCCCGAGGATGCGAACCGATGATTGAGTTCTTCGTCGAACCTTTCTCCTACACGTTTATGGTGCGCGCCTTGCTGGCAGCCGTTCTCGCGTCGGCGGCATGCGCGGTCGTCGGGACATATGTCGTACTACGGGGAATGGCGTTCATGGGCGACGCACTTGCACACAGCATTCTTCCCGGTGTAGCCGTCGGCTATCTTCTCGGACGAGGGGAAAGGTCCATCGTCCTATGGTGGGCACTGGGGACGGCTGTGGCATCCGCATTGGCCATGGGGGCGGTGGCACGCCGAGGTCGCTTGAGGGAGGACACGGCGATCGGGATTGTGCTGGCAGCAATGTTCGCCCTCGGGATCGCTCTCATCTCCACCACCCGCGGCTACGCGGTGGATCTGACGCATTTTCTCTTCGGAAACGTACTGGCTGTCAGCCCACAGGACCTGTGGGTCATGGTCGGCCTGGGGGGTGCTGTATTCTTGACCGTAGCAGTCTTCCAACGTGAGCTTCTGCTTGTTTCGTTCGACCCTGTGCTTGCGCGAACCCTTCGCCTGCCGGTGCGGACGCTGCACAACTTGCTCCTCCTCATGGTGGCGGCCACAGTGGTCCTTTCCCTTCAAGTGGTGGGCGTGGCGTTGACATTGGCCTTGCTGGTCACGCCACCGGCAACAGGCTACCTCCTTGCGCGCAGAGTGCGAACGATGATGGCGCTGGGCGTGGCCTCGGGCCTCCTGTCGGCCGTGTTGGGAATCTACATCTCCTACCACGCAGGCATAGCCACCGGGCCTGCCATCGTGCTCGTGGCCACAGCTATGTTCCTAATTGCGCTAGCTTGCTCACCCAAGAGACACACCTTGTTGCCACGATGAGATCTTAGGCGTTTAGCGCTCCTTACATAGTAGTTACACTTATTTTAGGGTTGACATCAATGGTTGTGCGCTGTATTGTGGAGGAGGCACGTGCCCGGAATTATAGGACAGAACATTCCATGATTATGGAGGTGAGCGTTCATGCTCAGAAGTCCTAGCTTGTTCACTATCGGGCTGATCCTGTTCATCGCGCTAGCGTTCGTTTCGCACGAAGCGTTGGCGGAGAGCAGACCACAGTCCGGCGGCGATGAGATACTCAAGAACGCGTCGTTCACCCAACCCGGCAAGGAGGACGCAACCCCCGAACACTGGGTGGGACCAATCCTTCTGGAGGCAGAGCACGATCCTCCGCTGGCGGAACTGATATTGCGCTCGGACGTCGACGCAGTACACGGTGACTTTGCCGCTTATCTACGCTACAGCTCCACTGTGGCGGATGGATGGACCGGGGTGGCCTACGAGCAGTCCGAAGCGCAGTACGGCCAACTCTCAGGCCCGGCAGATCTTCTCCTCACCTACCGCATCCGCTATCAGTACGGCGCTGGAATCGACCACATTTCCGACCATGCCGCAATGATCGAGCTGGAACTGCAGGCCGACGGGGACACCTATCGTCTCCGTTACATGCATCCACGCCACGGGGAGCTTCCCGAGGACCATGAGCGCACTGTACATTTGCACGCTGGCGACCCCGGGTTCCGCACCTGGACCCCCTACGAGCACTCCCTCGATCAGGACATTGCCCAGGCCTTTCCCCTTTTGGAGAGCTACCATATCTCCGCGGTTCGCGTAGGAATCCTCGCTCACAGAACAGGCCACGAGCAAACGCGCCTGTACTGGATGCTCGATTACCTACAGCTTGTGGTCGACGACGCTTAGAGTAACCGCATAGTCAACGCACAACGCCGAGGGTCTAGCGGCGCACCCTACGGGACGCCCTCCTCGGCACCACCCATACTGGCCGCGCTTCGCCTGAACCCTCGCGAAGCGCGGCCTGATCTTTGGCTTGCCAAGCCCCGCTGCGTAAACTGAGCAGGCCATGGAACTCAAGGTACACCTTAATACGGCGGCGGGTTTGGAGTCGCACCGGTCCGCTCTGTGGGACAACCTTTCGGTGGTGGGAAAACCGAGTGCTCCTGGGGCGAGCATTCTTCCGCCAGCCATCATACTGTGCAGCGTCTCAGGACGAGTGTGTCGACACGGCGGGCACCTGGGCCCCACTCAGGCCAGCCCAGCTTTCCGTTAATCCTCCTCTTCATGGCCGGCTTGGTGGAGAAGATCCTGCAGCTCCTGGGACACTGCCCCGGTCTGGTGATCACCGGGCCCATCGGCAGTGGCAAGACCCGGACGGCCACCTTCCTCGCCGGAGAACTGCGTGCAAACTACACCACAGTGGGGGGCATTGTCTCTCCCAGGGTGCTGGAATACGGACTCACCACCGGTTACATGGTTCGCGATCTTCTGACCGGGGAGGAACGGCAGCTCTGCACCGAGAATCCCCCTGGGATAAGGTTTCGCCGCTTCTACTTCTCTCCCACTGCACTGGAATTCGCCAATGCTGCCGTAGCTCGGGCCGGTCGGGAGACCGAGGTAGTGATCGTTGACGAAGTCGGACCCCTGGAGTTGGGCGGCTCGG
>PXEP01000232.1 GCA_003566155.1 Candidatus Acetothermia bacterium
AACTCCGGGCTGTACTGCCTCTTCCCATTGCTCTTCACTGCTACTCCCCCTTACTCAGGGAGAGGATACATCCGCCGTCGCGTTAGCGCTCCCGGTGGGTCCGCGGGAGGGGCGCACCCCGAACGGCGAACGGATATGGCTCGAGGAGATCAAGGCTGAAGGCATCGCCTGCGTGGATCCAGGCACTTCAGGAGTCGGCTACCCCTGCACCCACGGCTGGGAAGGCAACTAGCCCAAGCAACGCCTAGCAGGCGCAACGCGTGTTCGACGGATTGCCCCAACCGAGGCCATCGGGAAAGCCGTCCCTTAGGTCCCCGAAAACCGCTCGCCAGAGGCAAGCAGGCGTTCGGCCTCGGACACGGCCTGCCGCAGCGACTCCTCCGACAGTTTTCCCAACGGTGTGGGCGTCTCGAGGGCCCTGGCCGGGATCCGCAGTGCGTCGAAGTCGAACCCCTCCCGCACCTTGAACGTGTGCTTGCGCCGCAGGATGTCCTCCCCCAGGGCCATGAGCTCGTCCCACGGCCGATCCTTTTCCGCCGCGGACAGGCAGGCCACGCACGTGTCCGCGTCGTAGAGCCCGCGGGCGAAGAAGCAGACGACGAGGGACGACAACACCTGGCGATATGCTTCCTCTGTAAGGAGCGCCCTGGCCAGCTCCTCGGGCGACCTGGACTGACCGGCCTTCATGTCTTTCTGGTCGAGGCTGTAGCCGGCCGAATCAAGGTGCGAATGCCGGGCGCCGGTCAAGTGTGTGAGGTGCGCCCCGGGGCCCGTGTGATAGCCGGGCATCTCCAGACGGCCAAAGGAAAGCGCGTAGTCGATCCCACCGTACTCAGTCGCCGCTGCGTCGACCCCTTTCCCCAGCAGCGTGTACAAACGGCTAGCGCGGTGCGCGATCCGCTCGAGCATCGCCCCATAGACGCCGGCGTCGCCCCACGTCGGATGCAGACCCCCGGTCTCCTCCACATCGAGGAGGCCCCGCTCGAACGCCTCCGTAGCCCACGCCAGCACGACGCCGGCGCTCATAGCGTCGAGCCCGAGGTGCTCCACCGCATCCAGTAGATGGAGCGCGTCTTGGGGTCGCTCCACGCCGAGCATTGTCCCCAGGGCGTACAGGGGCTCGTAGTCGTAGGAGACGAAGGTGGTCTTGTAGAAGTAAGGCGCCTCCGGGTGCGGCTCGCGCAGCGCGGCCAGATGGATGCACGCGGTGGGGCAGTGCGAGCAAGCCAGCCTGCGGCCCAGGTGCTCCCGCGCCAGCGCTTCCCCCTCCAGCGGCGGCGCTTCCCCGTACCCGGTGGCCTGCAGGTTGCGCACGGGCAGCGCCCCCATGGCGCTCAATGGCCCGAGGTTTTCCGGCGTTCCGAGCTCGTAGTACTTGCGCATGGCCGGCGAGCGCACGGCGCGCGTGTACAGGTCACGGTAGGTCTTCTGATATGCACCATGGTCGGCGACGGGGAGGTCACCGTCTCCTGCGATCACGATCCCCTTCAGGTGCTTGCTCCCCATCACCGCCCCCATGCCCAGCCTGCCGAAATGTCGGTAGGTCTCCACGGTGACACCGGCGTAGGTCACCAAGTTCTCCCCCGCCGGGCCGATCCGCAGCACCGTGCGGTGCCCCACGCCCCCTTCCCGCTCAAGCATCACCCGCCCAGCGGTGAGCGAGGAGGACATCCCCCACAGCGTGCGCGCGTCGCGGAAGCGTACTCCGTCAGCGTCCACCGAAAGATACACGGGGCTTGGGCTGCGGCCCACAATGACCATTGCCCCGTACCCTGCCAAGCGAAGCGCCATGGCCGACCGTCCGCCGCAGTGGGATTCCCCCAGGTTCCCCGTGTGGGGCGACTTGAACATGGCCACCGTCTTGGAGGCCAGCGGATAGAGCGACGTCAGCGGGCCCACGGCCAGCACGATCGGGTTCTCCGGCGCCAGCGGATCGCAGCTTTCCGGGCAGTGTTCGTGCAGAAGCTCGATGGCCACCCCGGCGCCGCCCAAGCGCTCGGAGAAAAGATCCTCGCGGTTTTCCACCCACGAGCGGTGGCGGGCCAGGTCCACAAACAGCACGCGGTGCAGGCCTCCAGGCATCCTACACCTCCTCGTGGGCCAACACGCCGTGGGGGCAGAACTGCGCACAGAGGCCGCAATGCACGCAGATCACGGGCTTCCGCTCGGCCTTGTCCCACTGCACCGCACCGATCGCGCAGGCCTCCACGCACATTCCGCAGCCGATGCATCTCTCCGGGTCCACGCGAACGCCGACCTCCACGTTGCGGATGGCCTCTACCGGGCAGACCGCAAGGCACGGTGGGTCCTCGCATGCCCGACACACCACCACCACAAACCCCCGCTCCATGCCGCCGACCGAGCGCACCGCGATCGCCGACTTGGCCAGGCCCCCGCCGCCGAACCTACGCGCGCAGGCGAACGCGCACAGGAGGCAGTCCACACACCGCTCTACGTCGACGACACGCAGTCGTTTGCCCACTTTAGACCCGCTCCTCCCAGACGCTTAGTCAGTTGCGCACCCATTCCCGCATCTTGACCGCATTATCGCACGGCAGCGCCGGTCGCACCACATCCTGACGATGGTGGCGCTCATAGAAGCTCTGACCCCCCAGCCAGCACATTGACAAGCCCGAAGGTATGGCCGATTATCATACCAGGAGGTGGTCAGCGTGTCCCGGGCGAAGATCGCCATTACGCTGTCGCGTGATCTGCTTGGCAGGTTGGACCGCCTGGTGGCCGAAGGTGCGCTGCCTAACAGAAGCCGGGCGATCGAGCTGGCGGTCTTGGACAAGCTTGAACGAATCACGCGGGATCGCCTGGCGCGAGAGTGCGCGAAGCTCGATCCGACGAGCGAGCAGGACCTCGCCGAGGAAGGCATGGACAGCGAGCTATCCGGATGGCCCGAATACTGAGAGGAGATGTGCGGTGGGCCGATCTGAACCCAGCCCGCGGGAGGGAGCAGTCCGGAAGGCGGCCTGTCCTGATCCTCAGCCACGACGTGTTCAACGAGCGATCGGGAACGGTGATCGCGGTTGCGCTCACCAGCCGGGAGCCGCAGGCTGGTTTTCCCCTGACGCTGGCTCTCAGTTCGCAGGATCTGCCAAAACCATCGTGGGTCAAGATCTCGCAGATCCGTACGTTGTCCGGAGAACGTATTGGGGCGCGTGTGGGCCGCGCGACGCCGGAGGAACTCGCGCAAGTGATCGAGGGGTTGAACGAGATCATAGGGAGCTAAGAGACCGCGGCGTTCGCCGTCTTTTCCGGAATCGTCTCGGAACAGCGCTAGCTAGCTCCCTCGCAGGTGCTTCTTGATCTCCTCGGTGGAGGGCACCTGGCCGGAGACCACCACCTGCCCGTCGACCGCCAGCGCGGGGGTCAGCATCACGCCCCGGGCCACGATTTCGTTCACGTCCTCTACCTTGACCCCCTCGGCCTCGAACCCCAGGTCGCGGACCGCTTCCTCGGCGTTCTTCGCTGTCTGGCTACACTTGGGGCACCCTGTGCCCAGGACTTCGATCTTCTTCACGGCTTCCTCCTCATTTGACACTGAACTCGTCTTCTCCTCGGCGTCACGGTGCCATCACCGTGCCGTAGAGCTTCCCGGTGAGGGTGGCCACGAGAACCACAAGCACAAGGTAGACCAACGTCTTCTTCGTTCCCAGGACCCGCCGGATCACCAGCATGTTGGGCAGCGACAGCGCAGGACCGGCCAGCAGCAAGGCAAGCGCCGGCCCGTCCCCCATGCCCGTCCCGAGGAGCCCTTGGAGAATGGGGACCTCGGTCAGCGTGGCAAAGTACATGAACGCTCCCGCCACCGAGGCGATCGCGCAGGCAGTCCACGTGTTCCCCCCAACCGCGCCTTCCACCCAACCCGAAGGGATCAGCGCTTCGGCACCCGGTCGGCCGAGTAGGAACCCCGCCACCAGGACGCCCCCGAAGAGGTACGGCAGGATCAGCTTTGCGTAGTCCCAAGTGGATTGTCCCCACGAGCGGGCCTCGCCTTTTCCGACCCACATGAAGCCAACGACGACCAGCGCCGCAAGCAGCGCCCCGGCAACCAGCAAGCGATTCTGCCACAGCGTGGTGTAGGCGGACGGCGTGTATTCTCGGGACACGATTCGCTCGTGTGGAATCCGAAGGGGTTCTTCGGCCTCGGGCACCCTTAAGAGCAGGGCATCGGCCTCTTCCCCCGCCCGCAGCCCCGAGACCGTCGTGGCGTCGTCGAGGTGGACGGTCAGCGCCCCGGGCGGGCCCCAGTTGGCAAACACAAGCACGCCGATCATCAAGGCAAACAGGACGGCGGTCTTCCACAAGGGCCGCTCCGCCGGGGGTGCTTCGGGGGCGAGGGCGGCTTCCTCGGCCTTGGCCT
>PXEP01000124.1 GCA_003566155.1 Candidatus Acetothermia bacterium
GCAGGCGCTTTTCCTTGACCACCCCCAAAAGCACCGTGGAGAGCTTGGGTTGGTCGGCGTGGTCGGTGAACACCTGGCGTTTCCCTCCATGGTAGAAGAGTTGGATGGTAAGGCCCATGAGCAGTGCGAATGCGCCGGAGACCATTACCGCCCCCCGCCAGCCCACGAATCCTCCTACTACGGGCAGGAGGATCGCCCCGGCGAACCCGCCGACAGCGCCACCGGAATGGGCTATGCCCATGTACAACGCCCGCCTACCTCCGGTAACGGCCTCCATGACCCCGAGGTTGACGGCGGGGGTGATCACGCTGAACCCGGCGCCGGCGGCGAACGAAAGGGCCATCAACAGCCCATACCACGGAGCGATCGCGTGTAAGGCCATTAGAAGGCCCACGCAGCCCACACCAAGGAGGAGTCCTGTCTTGGCCCCCAGACGATCGATGGCCCTGCCGGCCAGCAACGCTGCTCCCGTGGCGCTTAAGAAGAAGAAGCTCGTGTACAGGCCTGCTTGCCCGCGAGAGATGGCAAAATCCTGCACCACAGCGGGGAATACGGCGCGGAAACCCTGGATGTTCGCTCCCACTGCGACATACGCCGCGGAGATGAGAAACAGTGTGCGCAGGCGTGTTCTCCCTCCCGAGTTGGAAGACAGCGATTGTGGATTGGAAACGGTCCCTTGGGTACACGATGGTTTGGGCATAGCTTCAGCATACCGAGGAGGGGAGGTCCTCCTCAAGCACGCGGCCTGGGTTCAGGGGAGCTTGACGGCGGCGGGGCATTCGCTCAAGCTAGGCGCACAGGTTCGCTTATGGTGAAGGGGGAGGATGAACATGCCGCAAGCGTTGCTGGAGAAGCTTGCTGCGCGGGGGATCGAGCTTGACGAGGAGGCCATCGCACCGGCGTTGGTCCACGCTTCCGCTCTTAGCGAGCGCCCGGAGCTTCCCAGCAACGAGCGGCTAGAGTTCCTGGGGGATTCTGTGCTCGAGCTTGCTGTGGCCGACTATCTCTACCGTACGTACCCGGAGTGGGACGAGGGGGCGTTGTCCAAGCTGCGGGGGGGGGTTGTGTCCCGGCCGGTGTTGGCCGATGTGGGACGGGCGCTTGATCTGGGCGAACACCTGGTGTTGGGCCGGGGGGAGGAACAATCCGGCGGCAGGGGACGTTCCTCGATCATCTCCGCGGCGGTGGAGGCGCTGATGGGCGTCGTGTTTCTGCACAAGGGATACGAAACCGCTCGGCGACTGGCGGTGGACTTGCTGGCCGAGGAGATCGAGCGGGCCAGCCAGGAAGAGTCGGAGGACTACAAGTCCCTGCTTCAGGAGCTTGGACATCGGGAGTACGGAACTGTTCCTGTGTATCGGACTATGGACTCGGAGGGGCCGGAGCATCGCAAGGTGTTCACCGTGGAAGCGCAGCTCGGCGGTGTCCAGGTGCTAGGGCGGGGACGATCGAAGAAGGAAGCGGAGCAGGCTGCAGCCAAGCGGCTGTACATTCAACTGGTTCCCGGGTGAGCCACGAGGAACACGTGAGGGAGGCAGGTTTGCTGGTTGAACGACTAGAGCAGCACTTCCAGCGACAAGAAACGGCGCGACCGCGGGATTATTTCTATGTGTCCGAGGTCAGCAAGTGCCCGCGGCAGATCTACTATACGATGAAGGGGTTTTCCCGTCCGCCGCTGGATGGGGTCACGGCACGGAAGCTTGCTGTTGGAGATGACGCGCACCGACGTGTGGCGCAGGCGCTGTTTTCCATGGGCGTGGTGGTGGCGGCGGAGGTTCCGATGCCGCCCGATGCGCTGTTCCACGGGCGCGCCGACGTGATCGTATCCTTGAACGGGAAGAACTACGTGGTCGAGGTGAAGACCGCACACCCATACAGCTACGAACAGATGGCCAGCGGCCCCCGCGGCGACCATTCGCTTCAGCTTCAGCTTTATCTCTACCATTTCGGTATTCCCCAGGGGATCATCCTGGCGGAGAACAAAGCCACGCAAGAGCTCAAGGAGTTCTTGGTCGAGCTCGACCGGCCACAGGTGGAGCGCATATTGGAGGAATTCCGCAATCTGCGGGAGGTAATCGTGGAGCAGGGAAAGCTCCCGCCCCTTCCGGACAAGAGCGGCTGGGAGTTCAACCAATGCCGGTATTGCCCGTACGTGGAACCCTGCGGGGAGGATGTCACCGCCTCGGCTGCCCCCAGCCCGGCGAAGGGCCGTGGGCGGGTGCAGGCGGCCCAATCAGCCCAAGAAGAGCACACGGGTGCTTCAGAGGGCCTGTTCGAAGACATGAACTAGTGCGGCGCTTCAGTTACCTGGTTCGCAGCGGCAAATGGTGGTTGGGGAAGAACAGGGAGAGATGGTGTCCGACGTGATAGGAATAGGATTGGTGGGCCAGGCGTTCATGGGTCGGGCGCATGCGAATGCGTATCGGCAGGCGCGGGCGTTCTTTGGAGGGGAGTATCGTCCCAGTCTTCGGATCGCCTGCGGCCGCGATGCAGCGGCTTTGGGCGAGTTCGCCCGACGGTTTGGTTGGGAAGAGACGACCACCGATTGGCGTGTGCTGGTTGAGCATCCCGCGGTCGATGTTGTGGATATTGCCGCTTCCAACGACCTTCACGCCCCGGTGGCGATCGCGGCGGCCCAGGCGGGAAAGGCGGTGTTCTGCGAGAAGCCTTTGGCCCGGACTATAGCTGAAGCCAGGGAGATGTTGCAGGCGGTAGAGTCAGCCGGGGTCCCGCATATGGTGTGTTTCAACTACCGGTTCTTCCCGGCTGTCCGGCTGGCCAGGGAGCTTGTGGAAGACGGCGTGGTGGGCCGGATTCGTCAGTTCCGGGCCATCTACCTCCAGGATTGGTTGAGGGATCCCACGACCCCCGCGTCCTGGCGGACCAACGCGGAACTGGCCGGAATGGGTGCCCTGGGGGATACGAGCGTCCACATCGTCGACATGGCTAGGTATTTGGTGGGAGAGTTCGAGCAGGTTACAGGCATGCTTTCCACATTCGTCCCCGAGCGGCCGCTTTCCAATCAAAGTGGGCGGCAGCAGGTCGCTGTAGACGACGCGGCGGCGTTCCTCGCCCGCCTTGCGGGAGGTGTCTCCGGGGTGTTCGAGAGCACGCGGATGGCAACTGGCCGTAAGAACTTCATGCATGTTGAGCTTAACGGTGAACGGGGGAGCTTGTACTGGAACGCCGAGGACCTGAACTCCCTGTGGGTCTACACAGACGATGATCCGGTCCGGACCCGTGGTTTCCGCCGCATTGTGGTCACAGAGGCCGAGCATCCGTGGGTTGCCCACTGGTGGCCGCCGGGACACATCCTTGGCTACGAGCATTCGTTCGTCCACGCTGTGGTCGAACTTATGGAAGCGATCGGGGAGGGGCGCACTCCTCGGCCCAGCTTCCGCGATGGACTGCAGGCTCAGGTGGTGTTGGATGCGGTGCAGAGGGCGGCGCAATCAGCTTCCTGGGTAGCGGTTCCTCCGGTCGCGTAGGTGGAAAAGGCGCTAGGAAGTGTCTTCTTCAGGGCTCACTATCTCGGGCGGGGTCAGGGGGTAGCGTCGGAGTATCCGCCCGGCGGCTGCCGAGGTGGCGCCGGCGACGGCTGCGTGGGCGGCCATCAGCGGCACCTCGCCCAAGCCCTTGGCTCCATAGGGGCCGGCCGAGTAGGGAGCCTCCACGAACTCCACCGACAGTTCATCGGGCACATCGCAGCTTGTGGGGATGTGGTAGCCGGTGAACGACGGGGCAAGGATGCGGCCTTCGGTGGCTTTCATGTCCTCCATTAGCGCGTAGCCGATTCCCTGGGCCACGCCGCCGGCGACCTGGCCGCGGGCGGTCTGGGGGTTGATGATGCGCCCCGAGTCGTGCACGGCCCACATCTTGACCACCCGGGTTTCGCCGGTACGTTTGTCCAGCTCGACCACCGCGATGTGACAGGCGTAGGAGTAGACGAAATACGCATTGCCCTGTCCGGTGGCCGGGTCCCAGGAGACCGGCGCGCCCTCGGCCCAGCCAGTGGCCGCCATGTCCTTGTTATGGGCCCACATCCAACGGGCGACGTCGGCTAGTTTCGCTGTGCGAGACGGATCACGGGCGTCAACGCAGCGTGAGTCGCCGATGATCACCCGGTTGCAGCCAAGCATCTGGGTGGCCGCCTCGGCGATCCTGGTGCGCAGCTTCCCCGCTGCGTCGAGCACCGCGGCACCGCTGGTGGTTGTGGTCCGTGAGGCTACGGTAGGTCCAGAGTCGGGAACGCGCGACGTGTCCACTGGGGCAACCCGGACGTCGCTGAGCTGGGCCCCGACAGCCTGAGCGGCCATCTGGGCGATCACCGTCTCCGCGCCTTGTCCCATCTCCGTTGTGCCCATGGCCAC
>PXEP01000071.1 GCA_003566155.1 Candidatus Acetothermia bacterium
GAGGCGGGAGCGGTTGGAGAGGGCGTTGGGGCGGTTGGGGATGCCGAGGAGCAAGGAGGTGCCGCGGATTCGGGTGAAGATTGGGCGGCGGGAGCAGTTGGTGCCGCTGGATGAGATTGATTGTTTTGTGGCGGAGGATGGGTATGTGATGGCGCGGTCGGCGCGGGTGGAGGGGTTTGTGGATGCTTCGTTGCGGGAATTGGAGGAGCGGCTTGCTGGGGAGGTGCTGCGGGTGCATCGTGGTTGCTTGGTGGTCAAGTCTGCTCTCTCGGGTGTGGAGGCGCATCGAAACGGGGGGCATCGGGTGTTGTTTCGGGATGGGCTTGATGGGATTCAGGTTAGTCGCCGCAGGATGGCGGAGATCAACGGCTTTGTCAGGGCGGGCTCTTGCGTTTCAGCTGAACAAGAGTCATCGGTTCGTGTGCCGCCCGGCTGATAAAAATGACCGTCCACGGAAAAGGGGGTGCAGTTGCCGCCACCCCAAGGTAGCCTTAGGCTATGAAGGATCTGTGCAGTGTAGGGGTACAATGCTCCCCCAGTGCCTTTTTGAACTAGCGGGTGTTAGCAACACGATGGAGCATGAAACTGTGAACCGTCCAGCTAAAGGCTTCACACTCATTGAATTGCTGGTCACACTCACCGTGTTGGCTATTCTGGCGAGTGTCGGCATTCCGTCTTTCCAGCGGATGATTGCCGAGAACCGCGTTTCTTCCCAAGCCAATGCCACTCAGGCGGCCCTGCAGTTTGCGCGTTCCGAGGCGCTGAAGCGGCGATGTGACGTGGTTGTCAGCCAAGACGGCGATATAGATATCAGAGTGACAACGGATGTTGGCTGCATCGATGAAGGTATGGAGTTGTTGGTCCTTCCGATCAATCCGCGTGTTGACGTCGGGGTCGTCTCGAGCACAGAGAACGGGGGCACACAGGACCCGCAGCTCGAGCCCTTCCAGTTGTCCTACATGGCCAACGGTTATATCCGTACTCTCTCACCTGTAACCATCCATGTCAGTGAGCGAAATGGAGCGGCCGATACGCGCCAGATCCGTGTTCAGGGCTCGGGCTTTTCCGAAGTCACCAGCCAAATTAATGGGAGTGACTGATGGGTATTGTGCGACGTAGGCGGACTCAAGGCTTCAGTTTGGTTGAAGTGTTAGTCGCGTTGTTCATCGCCGCGATAGGCGTCCTCGGAATCGCCGCGATCATCCTCTTTTCCTTGCGAGCCTCCTTTGAATCCCGGCAGCAGTCAGTCGCCTCCCTGTTGGCAGTTGATGTTCATGAAAGGGCTTGGCTATCGGCACACGAACTCGACCCAGAGGACGGGGAATGTCTCAACGACAAATGGTTGAAGCTGGACGAGTTCTCGCCAAACCGCCCGATTCCTGGCCTTGATCTCACAGAGACGAAGACCTCGGGTGCGTACCCTACTTGCACGTTCACGGTGGTGTGGGACCAAAGCGAAGTTGGTGTGGCAGGTGGCATGTTTCGTTTTGGCGGAGAATCCGGCGGGACGTACACGCACAACTTTACTATTCCCTCCGTAACTTCGGGGGACTGAGGTGGTCGGGCAAATGAAGCTTTTCTGCTCCAGGATAAACGGTGGCCAGAGAGGGTTTTCACTGGTCGAGTTGATGATCGCCATGGTGCTGGGCCTGATCCTGCTCGGCGGCGTAATCGCGGCATACGTCACAGCAAGCGGATCGCTCGCGGTGAACCGTGAAATGGACCGCAGCCAGGAATCAATGCGCTTCGTCTTCACCTTGCTTACAGATGAGATTCGGCAAGCAGTGCGCATCCCTTTGGCCCCCGGGGGACCGTTCCTGATGCCAATCGAAGTTGCACCACCCTACGACCAAACGGGCAGCCAGGCGATCACGATTCGATATCCTGTCGTCAATGATAGGGAGGCTTTCCACTGCGACGGGGAACCCGTGCTCGGCGGCACAATTCTTGAAAAAACCTTTTCGGTTGTAAACGGAGCCCTGCGTTGTGTCTCGGGTCCGGTGGGCGGTCCTCTGGAGGCAGACGAAGACGTCGCGTTCGGACTGCGACGTATCCGAGTCGAGGAATGGATTGAGTCGCCGGCACCGGTGCCACCACCAGATTTCGCGCTCAACACTCTAACGTCTATGGGCGAACTGGACGATAACGATGGACTGGGCCTCGTCGGTGTCCGGCTTCTGGTCGAACACGACCACGTTAGGGGTACTTCCGAGACATTCGTTGTGACTGTGGCTTTAAGAAACTCCATTCTGCAATGGTTCACAAGAGATCCGGCCAACTGACTCAGCGGCGTCGGGCACCAAGGAAGAGATCGTCTCAAACGATAGTCGCAAGTCCCACATCTGAAAGGACAGTGCTATGAAGAACTGGATTGGATCAAGTGATCGCCTCAGGGAGGAAGGTCTTGTCCTGCCCGTGGCGCTGCTGCTATTGATTGTGCTAACCATCGCTGCGGTGGCGTCCATGCGTGGAGGTGCCATGCAAGAGCGCATGGCAGTGGGGCAAATACAGATGCACAGTTCGTTTCTGCAATCCGAACAGGCTGCGTGGGATGCTGCAGCTTGCATTCGCTCGAAATATATTGACGGAGACGGCCAGTTCTTTACATCACCGCCGGAGCCTGCCGACGTCATCGAGGAGTGCGGGGAAACAGATCTCGCACATGGCGCGGTGATTACCCATAGCGAGCAACCCTGGCGCTACAACGTGATCGCGGCTCGGGAGTTTCGCGACACCGGCGCAGTCCGCCCAGTGGTATTGGAGGTGATCACACCAGGGGGCGGAGGACCGTCGTTACCGAGCCTTGCTGCCTATGCGTGTTTTGGTGCGAATTGTGCGCTCAACCCTGCGCCAGCTCAGGCAAGCCCTACGGCCGATGGAACTAATCGACTGGCACCAGACATCGGTGAGCGGTGCCGAATCCAGGGGCAACACAGACCCGCTGAAAACAAAGAAGCATCGGATGCGCCTGGCGTGATCATGCCTCATCCTGAGGCTGACTTGGTGGGAGTGGACGATGGCGACTGGGACAGAGCCGGCGGTGCTGATGGCGACCCCCCTTATATAATCCATGACGATGAAGATACTTGGAGCGACTGGTGGAGTAAATACAGGGACGCGCGCTCCGACGTGCCAGAAACCCCAGAGGCGTATATCGACCAACTGGTCTTCCCGTACAAAGGTTTGGAAACGTTTGACGGCACCTTGCAAGATGGAGCTACATCGGACCCTGTTTGGGTTGCGGGGCCTGGTGATGTGATCGATATTAGCGGTGGAAACTCCACCGTGTTCGGTACGATTATACTCGATGGGGGCAGGCTGGAAATGCAGGGCAACCAGTGCTTCGTCGGTTCCGTGATTTTTCTAAACGGTGGCGAAATGGTTGCAATGGATGGTACGCCGGCGGTCGTTGGTTCTGTGATTGGGTACGCGGGAGACGAACCCGACGACCCAGTGATCAACCCCTCACTTAACGGCAACCCCTCTTTCTATTTCAGTGACGATGCGTTAGAAATCGCTCGGATTATTAGCGGTTCCGACGTGTTCGAGATCGCTCGGTGGCGTTCCCCGGTCGAACTAGATTTGACCGCACTTGGCTATTTTGAGTAGATGACATGAATATGCACCCGGCACCTTCTCTTCGCGCCTTTACCTTGATCGAACTAATGATCGTGGTCGCTATCATTGGAGTCTTGGCGGCTATCGCCTACCCATCCTATATCCGTTACGTTGAACGAACTCAGTTCAACGATGGGCGGGCGGGACTGCTGGCGGCAGCGCAGGTGATGGAGCGATGTTACGTGACTGAAATGAGTTATGCGGGCTGCAATGTTGCGGAAAAATCACCGGAGGAATTCTACGGAATCGCAGTGACCGTTTCGGGCGAAGCAAGCCAGGCCTACACGCTAACGGCAACCGGCCGCGCAGGCCGTGTGGAGACTGGCCCGTGTAAATCCATCACGCTTGATCAGACCGGACACATGTCGACCGACTGCCCGCATTACTAAGGCGGACACGCAAATCTGGGACACCCACATGGCTTTAACGGAACCTCATTGTTTGGACACTCACTCGGATTGACCCCGCCGGCCGCCTCGGTCATTCTTCCCGCCAACAAGGCGCCCACCCCGGAGACCCGCCATGCCCTACCCCCGCTCGGCCCTGGTCAGCCTGGATGCCACGCCCTGGTACCACGTGATCTCCCGCTGTGTGCGCCGGGCGTTCCTGTGTGGCGAGGACCGGGCCACCGGGCGCAATTACGAGCATCGCCGCGGCTGGATCGTGGCGCGCATGGAGCAGTTGGCCGGGGTGTTTGCGGTCGATGTCGCGGCGTATGCCGTGATGTCGAATCAC
>PXEP01000030.1 GCA_003566155.1 Candidatus Acetothermia bacterium
CAGGTAAGGGCAGCCTTTTCGACTCCACGTTCAGTCAGGCATGACATGCGGGCAAGCCTTCCTATCTTCTACCACCGTAGTGGACATCATGCTCATTGATAGCGCACCCAACTAGGTGTGCCGTATTTGTGTCTTGCTGAAGCATCCTGCGGCCAGTCAGGCAAGTAGAATTCCACACCATCCTTGATGAGGGAATCCACGTGGGGATTTGCCTTGAAGGCTGCTCTATCGGTTGGCTTGGGTCTGATCCAGCCTTTCCGAACACCTTCGTATGCTATACGTGACGACATAAGTGCTTGCGCATGATAGCGTGCCGCCCTACAATGGGGCATGCGTGCGCTAACGGTTTCTGAGGCTGCGGAGATGGTACCGGCGCTGCAAAGCGAGATCCGTCGCTCAGCCGATGCTCGCTACGACCACCGTCTGCATGCGGTGCTGCTCGTGGCACATGGTATGACCTGTCCAGAAGTGGGCCGGGTGCTGGGTGACGCACCACGTACGGTGGAGTACTGGGTGCACAGGTTCGAGAAGGATGGCCTTGCGGGCCTTCGGGAGAGCTCACGCCCCGGGCGCCCGAGGAGGCTTACCGAGGAACAGCTCGGTGAGATCGCTCAGATCTTGCGCGGCTCTCCTTCCGGGGTGGGGCTGGGGACACATCTCTGGGATGGAAAGACCCTGTCGGCGTTCATCGAACAGCAGTACGGTGAGAAGCTCAGTGTACGGCAGTGCCAGCGACTGTTTCGGGAGCTGGGGTTCCGCCTGCGCAAGCCCCGGCCTCAGATCGCCCATGGAGACCCGGAAGCACAGACTGCATATAAAAAAACTCAGCACGCTGGTGAATGTTCCAACCGTTGACCTCTGGGCCTGTGATGAGGTCCGGTTCCAGCAGCACGGTTCGCGCTGCCGAATGTGGATTCCTCCGGAGACCGCTGATCCCGTACTGTTTCTCCATCCCACACGGCACAGCGCGGGGTATTTCGGGGCAGTCCGACTGCGGGACGGCAAGTTCGTCTTTCGCCGAGAGGAGGACTCGTTCAACGGGGGAACCTTCTGGGCCTTCCTCAAGAAGCTCTGGAGGTCAAGCTGGCAATCGGGGCGCACGGTGGTGGTCATCGTAGACAACGCCAAGTACCATCATGCCGGGATGCATCGCCCATGGAGAGATGCCCGAGAAGCACGCCTGCAGCTTGACTTCCTTCCTCCCTACAGTCCGGAGCTGAACCCCATCGAGCGTGTGTGGAAGCTCACGCGACGCAATTGCCTCCACAACCGCTACTTCCCTTCGCTGGAAGTCGTGACCGGATCCGTCGAGCAGTTGTTCAACACCTGGGCCAAGGGGAGCAATGTGCTCAGGCGGCTATGCGCAATTACTTAGGGCGTTGTGTATAGCAACCAGTGTTCGCCTTCAAAAGCGTCTTCCTTGACGTAGTTCCGCAACCCAGTCAGCGCGCTCCGTTCCAGAATGAGGCCCTTCCGACGAGCATCCAGGAGCAGGAGTGAAACAACGTCATCCTCGAGATCCCGTGCAGCCAAGACGCAGCTCTTGGGAATCTCCAACCTGAACTGTAGGTATCCCCAAATGGCCCATGCCACCTCGCTCGCAACAAAGCGATCCGCGTATTCCATGCATATTGAACCAAGTACCTTGCGGAGCAGGCCCTTGTCTAAGTCATAGTCGCGCTGCTCATAGAAGTTGAGACACCCAATCACGTGAGGAAGCACTTCTGGCTCTTGGGTCGCAGCCTGTGCCATAAGCCGCTGTGCATGGGTCCAGTTGTCGCGGCCGATATCCGCTGCATTGAGCTTCCTCACCGCATATCGGAGCACGGACTGCTTGCCCGCCTCCTCCGTGAACTCGAAGGCTCTCGAGAAGAAGCTGTTCAACTCGCTGAACTGCCCTCTCCCTGATCGTCGAAACTCGAACTCCCGTAGAACCTGAACCCACTCCTCTTCTATGGGCAGCGGCAGCTCGAGTATCGCCGTCTTCTCCCTGTTGACCTCAAGCTCAAAATAAAGCAGGGCTCTTTCCAGCTTTACAAGCGCACTCTCGCATTCCGTCCTTGTAGTTCCGGACAGCTCATAGTCGTCATACCACCGGAAGCCGTGTCGCCTGCTGCAAGCTTCGCAGTCGACAGCGGACAGTATGACCTCGCTCAGCAAGTACGAGGTATCTGGTCCGATCGGAATGCCGATCGTCTGTTCATCTTGTGACTCCCTGACGATCTTGTCTAAGAGGTTCCCGACAAGCCCCGGCCCATGGTTAGCCTTAGCCCGTGGCTTCGTGTGCAATGCCCAAGGAATGGCATGCGTGTAGATGCTAGGAAAGCACCGCGCCACATCTGTGGCGGCTATGTATCTGGCGGTTTCTCTAACCCTGGCTCTCTTCTCAGGTACAGCGTCTCCGAACCTCTTCTGCGGGCTGATGGCCCGCGGACCTCGGATCCTGAACACCGGCTTGCTCCCTGAGACAGGACTGGCCCGAGCAGCCTTCAGCACTCTTGCCTTGCTGCTCTCAAGAGCCTGCACCAAGCGCAGTTGGTTGATGGGATTGGGGATGGAGAGCATGCGCCTATTCTTACCCGCCTGAGCCAGATGATGCCTCACAAGTTTCGTCTTGTACCCCTTCTTCCTCCCAAAGGGGGACCACAGATCTACAATGTAGTTCGGGTTTTTGCGGGCAAAGTCCGCGAACCCTTCTGTGTTGAATGGGGGAGGAAGCTCAGCTGGGAAGTAACCTGACGCCAGGACGCGATGTCGGAAGGTCATCCTGCTGGTGCCTCGGTGCGAGCCTTAGGTACACGAAGCTCACCTGAGATAAGTTTGGGTAACAGCGTGTCTCGAAGCTCAACCAGAACACTCGACTCCCCCAAGCCGACACGTATACGCTCCAGGCTTGGGGCAACACTGATCTCGAAGCGTTCAACCAACGAGCTTGGCGGAACCACCGTGGACACCGTTCTCAGAGTCTCGCGTGTGATCGTGTCGAATACAGAGCCGTGTGTGTGCTGCTGAAGCCGTTCAACAAGCTTTCGAGTTGCGAAGTAGTTATAGTAACCGCGTTTCCCTGTTCGGCCGCAGAGGCCGTAGCATGATTGGTTCATCGCCATTGAGACACCAACCAACGCGAGCCGTCCGACTGTCCCTCGAGCTGAGATGATAGTGGTCCCGACTGGGACAACTCTCGCTGATGAACCCTCGATCCCCTTCAGAGTCACCTTCTTCTCCGTGTCAAGAACCCACACATCCGAGCTACGTGGTGCGTCTACAACTGAGAACCACGGGATATCCCCGTTCCAGTACTCAGCGACCGACGTCTTAGGCGTGCCGCCGCCTATTATCTCTGTTGTGTCTGCGAACGGTCGTACCTCCCACCCTTCCGGGATCTGGCCGAGTTCGGAGTCCACGAAAGAGTCGGGGAAGAGGTCGTAGAGGTGGGCGGGCATGCCAGGCAAGGACTGGCCAGGCTTCCAACGGCCGTCCTTCTTGGCGAGGACGGGGTCGAAGTCCACGAACCACGACCTGAAGAGCGCCCGCGCCATCTGCTCCAGCGTCTCGCTCATCCGCCGGTTCAGCTCGATCTTGTCGTCCAGCGTGCCAAGTACACGAGCGATGGCGCGTTGTTCTCCGAGTGACGGAAGCGAGAATGGAAGGCGTTCGAAGTCACCCTTGTTCAGAATCGGAGTGCGTGAACCGCCGGCCCCAAGGTTGAACAGCTCGGCGCGGCGGGCGCAGAATGAGTAGTAGACGAACAGCGCGTCCGCGATCCCATTGTCGACAATAACTGAGTTGATCTGCTGATTTGTGACTGTGGGTCGGTCAATCAGCACTGCCTTGCCCATTTGCCAGCCAATGCAGGAGACGCCAACCCCGTATGGTACGAGGTTGCGCGCAAGCTGCTTGACTCCGTATGGAGAGAGCGAACGAGCCGTATGCTTCACTCGACGGCAGTCGGTCATGTCGGAGGGCGTCAAGAACGGAACGCCGCCGTTGAAGTAGTCCGGATCATTGCCAGGGGGGGTTCGGCCTGTCACTACGCGCCCAAGGTCAGCAACCCGAACTCGTGCCCAGTTAGCCACTATACCCCAACTCCTTCTGGTCTACGGCAGTCAGCAGGCGTGCCCCCCTCTGTAGGGTCATGGCGCTGCACCTGTCAGCACGAATCGTGCTCGCTCCCGCCGCAGCATCTCGAAGGGGTTCATGAACGCGACCCCGACACCGATGCAGACGTTGGGGATCTTCACGCGCTTGATCGAGGCCTCCGGCTTCTCGTGCGTGACCACGACGTGCCCACCGTCCACCGCCTGCGCCACAAGGTAGTAGTCGGGGTCCTGCAGGAACA
>PXEP01000155.1 GCA_003566155.1 Candidatus Acetothermia bacterium
CAACGTGGAAAACAGTATTCCTACAGCTGTTCCCAATGCCACCAGAACGACAACCAACACCACCGGCAGGATTGCAGTCGGCTTCACTCTTCCCTCCCGGGATGTTCACAGCTCTCGCCGCACAACCTTCCGCCGGTGCACGGAGGAGCAAACGTAGCACTACTCAGTCTTGCTAGGCGCATGTTACTCATTCTACCCGCCCGGGCGGGGTATGCATATGCACGATGTGCCCCTTGTTCTTCTGCTGACCCATCGCTAACATCAAGTGCTTAGCGGGGGCGTAGCTCAGTCTGGGAGAGCACCGGCTTTGCAAGCCGGGGGTCGGCGGTTCGAGCCCGCTCGCCTCCACCAGCGCTGGAAATGTTGTTATCATCTACGTTCCCGGCGTCCACCTGGCCAGCCCCTTCTTGCCGAGCGGGGGTCTCAGATGGGAGGCGCGTGTGGCCAGGGCGTGTCGCGAGTGGGCGAACGCGGGGAGGAGTTAAGCAGGCTGAGCAACCCCGCCCGGTGACCCTAGGAGAGCGCGGCATTCGGTCATGGCTGGGGAGTAGGTTGGCGCTGGCGGCGTAGGCTGAGTGTGGCAGGCCTGGTGACAGGGCATGGGGCGACCGGCTGCCGAGTGTGGGTTCCTGGGGTGTCTATCCGTGAAGGTTTAGCGGCGTCCGGTCGCTTCACACCCCGATATGCTGTCGGTTCCGGAAACCCAAAGAGCAACGGGGAGCCAGGCCCTTGCTAGCCGGCTCCCCGTTATCCTAGTTGTTGTGTGGAAATTGTGGCAGTCACTTTGGAGGCAAGGTGGTTGGGGCTCTCGCGTTTCCCTCATCCACCGGTCATATTATGGACCTCGTGTGTCAAGTTTAAATAGACACGTTGTGTAGAGAGCGTGGACATTGGCGGGGGCGATGTGTGTAGCGCGGTCCCGGGCGGACCCTCGGGACAGAGGAGTTTCTGAGGCCGTCGGTGGGTTCAGGAGGCCAACGAGCCGTAGCCGGCATCTTTCCCACCCTGCTCCCTTGGAGCGCGGCCGGACACACCCATACTCTCATGCAAGCAATCGGATAGCAGGGGGTGCGAGGGGCGGTTACCTGGCCGACCACTCCGCCCTCTACTTCCACTGATAGGCCCCGAGTCGCGGGCGTGGTAGAGTGGGCGTGGGAGGTGGATACGATGGACCGATCCCGATGGTGTTGTGTAGGTATTGCCGCTCTTGTGTTCGTGGCCGGACTTGGGGCGCTGGCCGAGTCCTGTACGGTCACCGTGCAGCCGGGTGAGTCGATCCAAGAGGCGATCGACGCAGCCCCTAATGGCGCGTTGATCTGCCTGGCTGCGGGGGAGTGGGAGACGCACCTGGACATCGGGAAGACGCTCACCTTGCGTGGTTCAGAAGACGGGACGACCATCCGGGGACACATGCACGATGTGCCCGTTGTGCGGGTGCACGCGCGAGGGGACAGTGAGGTCTTGGTCATCCTCGATGCTCTCACGGTGTCCGGAGGGCGAGGATGGGACGGTCCAGGGCTTCTCATCGAAGGCTCCCCACGGGTCACGGTTGTGGGTGGCACTATCGAGGGGAACACAGAAGTGGGCATCAGTATACGGGACACCGCCGAGGTCACCATCACCGGTGCGACAGTCAGAGAGAATCGGTGGGACGGGATCTCGTTGTCGAACGCCTCCCAGGTCAGCATTACAGGCTCGACCATTGAGGAGAACGGATATGGCATTGCCATGTACCACTCCGCTCGGGCCGACATCGCGGGGTCGACAATGAGCGGCAACTGGCAGGATGGCCTCTCCCTCTCGGATTCCGCACAGATCCAAGTCGCTGACACGACCATCAGGGGTAGTGGCAACGATGGAATCTCCCTTTGGAACGATACAAAGATGACCTTCGTGGACTCGACCATCAAGGGAAGTGCGGGTGATGGCGTCCGGGTTATGAATTCGGCCCACGCCGCCGTTGCGAACTCGACGATCGCGGGCAATCGGAACGATGGTGTTGCCTTGTGGGACTTTGCCCAAGCCACCATCGAGAATTCGCTCATCAAGGGGAACGGGGAGGTTGGCGTTGCCCTGTGGGACGCCTCGCAGCTTACGATCAGCGACTCGACCATAAGGGAGAACGGTCGGGATGGTGTTGTCCCGTGGGACTCTTCTCAGGTCGCGATCACCGGTTCGAACGTCACGGGGAATGGGTGGGACGGCATCGTCCTTGGCCGTTCCGTAACGGTCTTCATCGAGAGTTCCCAGTTCACCCGCAACGAGCGCTATGGAATCGCTTTGTACGCGTATCCGTGCTTCGCCACGGACTGGGTGTTCACAGGTTGTGTGACCGGACTCGGCAACACGATCCCGGATCTGGATGAAGACGATGGTAACGTTGAGGGCGGTGTCTGTCCCGATGAACTGGGGTTCCTGGTCACCGAGGAAGGCGGCGAACTCGACCGGCGGAAGTGAGCTCTCGCAGCTGCTCGCTTCATTTTGCCCTGTAATGACTTCCATCGAGGTTGAGCCGGGGACAACATCGACCGGCTTCTAGGTCCTGCCCGCGCCAAAGTGGCGCGGTCGGCCACACCCATACGCTCATGAAAACAATCGAATACCCGGGGTACAGGGGTGCGAGGTAAGGCTCTCGGCCGGACGTTGTGCTCCCTGCCCTACGAGGCGAACCGAAGCCCGTATTGGGGGACATCGTGATCAAGGTGCAGGCTGTGGAGATCAAGTGGCTGCATGGACGGATGCAGGACCTAGAGGGCGAGACCGTTGAACTACTGCCGTTGCTCCAGATTTGGCAAAGGTTCGATTCATCTCGTGTTACACAATTCTGGCATTTGTCCTATCTGTTACCGGCATGGTAGGCTAGCTGTGGATGTGGCCTAGTAATGGGGAGGTTGGGCAAGTCGTATCCCCATAACTTGCCGGTAGGGGGAGAGCGGTGAGTACGCAAGGCCAAGGGAGGCGCATCATATGGAGACGTACTACGATCTTGAGAGCATTGTCCGCATAGCTGCGGTGCCAGGAATCTTGTTGGGCGTCATTCAGTGCTTCTTTGGGTATCGCGTGTTCAAGGTTATCCTGGGGATCCTGGGGTTCATTGCTGGGGGGGTAGGGGCCGGCGCGCTTGGCTACGCTCTTTCAGAAAGCCAAGTGATAGGGCTGGTCGCCGGTCTTCTTGGGGGCGCGATCGGGGCTGCGCTGTTGGTCGCGCTGTACTACGTTGGCGTGTTCCTGATCGGTGCGATTCTCGGTGCAGGGATTGCCAGCTTTCTCGTCAACGGGGCAGGCGCCAGCTCGACTGAGCTGTTGATCCTGGTCGTCGTGGCTGTCGTCTCCGGCATTGTAGCGCTGGTTCTACAGAAGTTCATGATCATAGTCTCCACAGGGTTTCTCGGCGCTTGGAGCGTAGTCAGCGGGATCACATACTACGCGATCGGGGGCGACTTGGCTGCCTTGGAGAGGATGCTGCGGCAGGGAGGGACCCAGCTCTACATGATGCTCCTTGGCGCGCTGGCGCTTGGCATTGCCGGCATTATCGTCCAATATAGATCGGCTCCAGATTCAGAGCGTGTCACGAGGCTGGGCGGTGTAGGTTAGGGTGTGCCCTGAACGCACAACGTGCAGATACCGATTCCGTGCATACTGGAGACCCGTTCAGCGCTTAGAGTTCCAGGAAGTGCTTCCGGGGCTTGAGGCGCGCTTTCCGGCCGAAGGAGTAGGTTCCTGAGGAGCTGGCAGTGTAAGGTGGGTCGGGAGGTGGGTTGATGTTAAACGGGGAGAACTGGTGGTCTTGGTTGCTTGTCCTATTGGCCGGCGTGGGTGTGGCGGTGGCCCTTTTTCTTGGCTTCGATGAGGTCGGAACCCAAGGAGCACTTGAGCTATGCAGAGCCGACAGGCCTGAATGGGCTGAAACGATGGTTGAAACTCCCGAAGTACTAAGGCGGAACGACGGACTGGGTGTGCAGCTGCTTGGTAAGGACGAGGGCAGATTCACTGTTTGCGAAGGGATTGCCCGGCGGTGGCTATGGGAGGGAATGTCGGAGGCGATGGCCCAGCGCAGTTGGGGCCCGCCTCACAGATACGAGCGCAGCACAGAAGAAGATGGAGAGCGAGTCGTGCTCGAGTGGCTGTACGATCCTGCGTATATGCGTGAAGGAGGAGCAGTGCTACGCTTTGTCGACGGGCACTTGGTTAACTGGAGGCTAGTGGAGTAAGAAGCAGCCTGCCTCTTTGGGAAGCTCCCTCTAGCGTGCGCTGTTCACAAGGACGCCCATCTCCCCCTAGAGTCCGGCTTGCGTGCCTCGCCCCCTATCCCCC
>PXEP01000149.1 GCA_003566155.1 Candidatus Acetothermia bacterium
AGGTGAAGCGAGATTTTCTGTCCCGAGTGGTAACAATTGAGATCCGAGAAAGGGAACCGGTGGGACGGGTCCAGCTCGAGGGGGGAAGAACGGTTTGGATTGATGCTGAAGGGGTAGTGCTTGGCCCGGCGCAGGAAGCTGTGTTGGGCGGGGTCCGCGCTTCCAGGGGGCGAGTGACCTCCGAGGTGGCGGCTGCCGCGGCTGCCCTGGAAGCGTGGGATGAGGTTTTGCTCGATGGATTCTCCAGCTTCGACGCATCCGATCCGGACTGTGTTGTTGCCCATGGGGTGTCCATGCCTACGGTGTTGTGCGGACCGATTGGCGAACTCCCCTCTGCACTTGCTACCCTAGGACAGCTCTCCCGGGTGAAGGACCTGAGCGACTACCGGGAGGTGGATCTGCGATGGGGCAGCGAGGTGATCCTGAAGCCTTGATGAAGGTGGTGAGGCGATGAGGCGGGAGAGGCTGGTGGTAGGGCTTGACGTCGGGACCACCAAGGTGTGTTGCCTTGTGGCTAACTCGATGGAGGGCCTGCTGGAAGTGATCGGCATGGGGATGTCGCCCTCCAGAGGCCTGGAGAAGGGCGTCGTTGTGGACATCGGCCGTACCATCCAGTCCATCAAGAAAGCGGTGGAAGAGGCCGAGAACATGGCCGACATGCGAGTGGACAATGTGCTTGTGGGTATAGCCGGCAAACACATCCGCTCGCTGAACAACACGGCAACGGTGTCCATTACAAGACAGGACCGGATTATCACGCAGGAAGATGTGAGACGTGTTGTGGAGGCCGCTCAGACGATCTCCTATCCGCCAGATATGGAACTCATCCACGTGATCCCCAGGCAATATGTCGTCGACGGGCAGGAGGGGATCACCGACCCGGTGGGCATGACCGGGACGCGCTTGGAAGTGGACGTGCATCTGGTACTCGGTTCGGTTACTGCGGTGCACAACTTGGTGCGTTGTGTGGAAACCCTGGGCGTCCGCATTGGGCAGATCGTGCTCGAGCCGCTGGCGTCGTCGATGGCTGTTCTGTCCTCAGCCGAACGAGAGCTGGGCGTCGTGCTCCTGGACATGGGCGGCGGCACCACCGATATTTCGGTGTTCCGCGGGGGTGATATCTGGTTCTCGAAGGTCATTCCCATTGCTGGAGAACACATCACCAATGACATAACCGTGGGATTGCAGACTCCGATCGAGGAAGCGGAGCGGATCAAGAAGGAGTACGGTACCTGCTTGGTGGACGCGGTAGGAGAAGAAGAGACCGTCGATGTGGCGACCATCGGGGGAGATGGTACTCGAGCGGTCAAACGGAAGAAACTGGCCAAGATCATCGAACCACGGGTGGAAGAGATCCTCGACCTGGCCATGCAAGAGGTAGAGGACGCCGGATATCGTGACCTGGTGCCGGCAGGGATTGTACTTACTGGGGGGACCGCCCTGCTCGACGGAATGGCCGAGTTCGCCCAGCAGCGGTATGACCTTCCGGTGCGCCGCGGCAGGATCCCACAGGGCATCCACGGGTTGCGGGATATCGTGGAATCCCCCATCTATGCGACGGGGATCGGATTGCTGAAATATGCGGTTGAGGGACGTGACTTTGCTCGCCGAAAAGCGCATGCGCATTTCAGCTCCAGAGGACGATCTGGCGGGATGTTCGGGAAGCTCATGGGGTGGTTCCGCAAGTTCTTGCGGGGGTGAATATGATCGGCGACGGCCTGGCCAAGATCACAGTATTGGGCGTGGGCGGCGGTGGTGGCAACGCCGTCAGTCGTATGTGGCGGGCCGGGTTGGACGGGGTGCAACTTGTCTCGGTAAACACTGATGCCCAGGTGCTTTCGATCATGGAAGCCCATGAACACCTGCAGCTCGGGAGGAAGCTCACGGGTGGCTTAGGCGCTGGCGGGGATCCGGAAGTAGGACGGGAAGCGGCTGAAGAATCGCGGGAGGAGATCAAGGACCTGCTGGAGGGCCTGGACATGGTGTTCGTGACCGCCGGGATGGGCGGCGGCACGGGTACCGGCGGAGCGCCGGTGGTGGCCGAAGTGTCCAAGGCTTTGGGAATACTCACCGTCGCCATCGTCACCAGACCCTTCTCCTTTGAGGGGGCGGCGCGCGCAGAGAAGGCGCGGACCGGTATCGAACGCCTTTCCCAACATGTGGACGCGTTGATAACGATCTCTAACGATAAACTGCTTAAAGTTGCTCCTCCGGATATGCCCCTGAGCCGGGCGTTTGAGATGGTGGATGCCGTCTTGCTCCAGGGTGTGCAAGGAATTACGGAGCTGATCACCGTTCCTGGGCTGATCAACCTGGACTTCGCCGATGTGGAGTCGGTTCTCCGGGGCGCAGGGACGGCGATGATGGGTATCGGAGATGCCGAAGGGGAGAACAAGACCCGAGAGGCGGCCAGGCGGGCTATCTCCTCATCGCTTCTGGATGCGCCGGTCAAAAACGCCAGGAAGGCCATCCTGAATATCACGGCCGGCGAGGACCTCACGCTGGAAGAGGTAACCGAGGCGGCCCAGGTAGTGCAGGAAGCACTGTCGGATAAGGCGGATCTGATTTTCGGGGCTACCATCAGAGAGGGGATGGAGAAGGCCCGGATAACCGTCATCGCTACTGGGTTTGCCGTGCAGTCGGGCGACGAACTCCCCGAATCGGATGAAGCGGCTCTGCTGGAGCGTATCGAGAGGGAGGGATTTGTCCGGGATGACTACGACGTGCCCACCTACCTCCGGCGAAGTCGGCGCAATGAGACCCCCTGAATGGGGGGCCCTGTGTCTGGGCAAGCCCTGAGGGTGGTGCCAGCGCGCGCCTATCCGCTGTAGCGGTGGGTAACCGGCATACGGCGTCCTGATCCGAATGCCTTCGGGCTCATCTTCAGGATCATCGGAAGCTGCTGGCGTTTGTGTTCAGAGGTTTGCAATCGGCGCAGCACCTCTTGCGTGAGGCTTACTCCGAATTGAGCGCTCAACTCCGACGCGCCCTTGTTGTCCACCAGCAACGCTGTCAACAGGGGATCGAGTATGTCGTACGGAGGCAAGTCCTGATCGTCGCGTTGATTGGCCCTGAGTTCCGCGGAGGGAGGCCTCCGGAGCGTTCCCTCGGGGATAAGCTGACGTTGGTGGCGGGCGTTGAGCACCCGAGCCAGCTCGTACACCTCTGCTTTGAGCAGGTCTCCGATAGGTGCGAGGGCGCCTACGGTATCTCCGTACAATGTGTTGTATCCCATGGCGATCTCGGGTTTATTTGACGGGCAGAGGGCTACACGGCCGGAGGCGTTGCACATCCCCATGAGCATGAGTGCGCGCACTCGAGCCTGAAGGTTCTCTCCCACCAGCCCGTCAACCGACGTGTGCTTGGCGAGCGCGCGGGTCAAGCTTTCCAAGGGCTCGTGGATGGGGATCTCTGTAAACGGGACGCCCAGCGCTTTGCACAGGGCCACTGCCTGCTCCCGGGACTGGGGGGAGGTGAAAGGACCGGGCATGAACACTGCGGAAACCCTGTCCGAGCCAAGAGCTTCCCAGGCCAGCCCGGCAACCACGGCAGAGTCAACGCCTCCGGAAACCGCGACCCATACACCTTGGAGATCGTTCTTCTCTACGTAGTCACGAATACCTGTGACGATTGCCTGCCGCACGCCCTCCATCCCCAGCGGCAAGGGTGACTCCACTGGGGTTCCGGAAAGGTCGAAGCAGTGCACCCCGGAAGCGAATGGAGGTGCGCACAGAATGTAACGGCCATCGGGGCGAACGGCGAAACTTGCCCCGTCGAACACCAGTTCATCCTGCCCCCCGACGAGGTTCGCGTAGACCATGGTGGCGTTGGCCAGTTCGGCCCAGCCAGAGGCGAGCTTCCGCCGGAGGGACAGCTTGCCCTGGAAGAACGGGGAAGCGGAAACGTTTATCAGTAGATCCACCTCCCCTGCAACCTGGTCACGCAACACGCCATCCTCGTACCATAGGTCCTCGCACACCGATAGCCCTACCCGTAGGTTCCTCCACGGCACTACCTCCACTGAGCGCCCGGGAGCGAAGTAGCGACACTCGTCGAACACGTCGTAACTGGGAAGACAGTGTTTGTGCTGCCGTCCTACGATGGCTCCGTCATCGGCAAGCAGTACCGCCACCTGGAGGAGCTCTCCACCCCCGAAATCCCGCGAGGAGGGGTCGGCCATGTTGGCCGGCCCGCTGCCTGTCCGCAACACGTGCCCAAGCGCCAGGCCGAGCCCGTGCGAGGCGGAGAGCACAGTGTCCAGTGCCGCGTCGGCGGCGTCCAAGAAGCCGGGACGGTACA
>PXEP01000058.1 GCA_003566155.1 Candidatus Acetothermia bacterium
CGCCCTAATCGGCGACCCTAACCCATGAAAGTCTCGGCCGTAGTACCCGCATACAATGAGTCTGGCCGTATCGGTGCAGTCATCCAGGCGCTAAGTGCCTCTCCTTCGGTAGTAGAGATCATCGTGGTCGACGATGGATCCATCGACGGCACGGCCCACGAAGCCGAGAAGCATGGGGCCAGGGTGGTGCGACTGCCCATGAACCGCGGCAAGGCAGCTGCACTCGACGCTGGCGTGCGTCAAGCCTCAGAGGATGTGTTGTTGTTCTTGGACGCTGATCTTACAGGTCTCGCTGACGCCCACGTGGAGCAACTGGTTGGCGCGTTCACTGCGGGGGACACGGAGATCGTGATCGGAGTGTTTCGGGAAGGGCGAATGGGAACAGATTTCTCCCAACGGGTGATCCCCTTCCTGTCCGGACAACGGGTCCTATCGCGCCGGGTATGGGAACGGGCCCGAGGAATGGTAAACGACATGGATTTTGGAATTGAAGTGGCGCTCACCAAGCTCGCGCTCAAGGAAGGGTGGCGCCAGTCGAAGGTCTACCTGGACGGCGTAAGCCATGTACGCAAAGAGGAAAAGCGGGGAGTATACGCCGGCCTTCTGGACCGGCTCGCCATGTACTGGGACATATTGCGCTCCCTGGTCCGGAGGCTGTAGTACGAACGAGTTGGAGGGCCTGCAATGAACATTGCTATAGGGTGTGATCACGCCGGGTACCCTTTGCTGCAGACACTCAGGGAGCAGACTCTGGCCGAACAGAAGCTCCTGGACATGGGCACACACGACACCAAACGGACCGATTACCCGCGTTACGCGTTGGCTGTGGCCCGGGCGGTGGCCTCAAGAGAAGCGACATCAGGCATACTGGTTTGCGGAACAGGTATTGGAATGGCGCTGGCCGCCTCCCGGGTTCGAGGAGTTCGTCCGGCAGTATGCACAAACGAGTACATGGCCCGTATGGCCCGGGCCCACAACAACGCCAACGTGCTGTGTCTGGGAGGGCGCGTCGTCGGGAGCGGTGTTGGGCAGGACATCGTGCGTGTGTTCCTTGAAACGGAGTTCGAGGGAGGGCGGCACGCCGACAGACTGGCGATAATCGATGAACAGGGCAACTGAGAATGCTATGGGCCTGGATAGCGCTGATCACATCAGCACTTGCGATCCTGTGGACCGGCCGACTGCTGGTCCGTTCCGCGGAGGGGATAGCTGCAGCTACGGGTCTCGGCCGTGGGTGGATAGGATTCATCCTTCTGGGCTTTGTTACCTCCTTGCCGGAGCTGGTGGTGACCATGACCGGTGGAGGAATACAGGCGCCGGCTATAGCCGTGGGCAACGCCCTGGGATCGAACGCCTTCAATATCGGCATTCTGGGGGTGTTCGGCATAGCAGCCGGCGGAGCACTGTTCTCCCGGTTGTCCCGGGGTCACATCGTGTCCTGTGCAATGGGTGCACTGATGACCGCAACCCTCTTGGGATCAATGGCCATCGCCGGCGGACCGGCGGCGGGTCCTTTGTCGATGGGTTCGATACTGCTGTTGGCGCTGTTTTTCGTGGCCGCGTGGCTACAGTACACCTCGGAGCCGGCTATGGCTCAACAGGAGAGCTTTTCGCACGGCAAGGCGTACTGGACAGCGGCGGCCACCTCGGTCGTGGTTATCGTGGCTGGCATTTCCCTGACGTACGCAGCGCGAACCGTAGCTGCCGGGACCGGGGCCAGCGAGTCGTTCTTCGGGTCAACCCTGGTGGCCATGGTCACCTCACTGCCGGAGCTCGCTGTGTCCTGGGAAGCTGTACGTTTGAAGGCGTACGACCTGTTTGCCGGAAATATCTTTGGCTCCAACGCGTTCAACGTGGTGACGGTTTTCTTCGCCGATCTGACGTACAAAAGGCCGGTGCTCGGGGCGTTGGAGGACGAGGCTTGGTCGATCGTCTTGGTGGGAGCCTGGGGGCTGGCTCTGGCTGCAGTTGCGCTGGCCGGTCTGGGAGCCAAGGCGAGCAAGCGCATCGGCCGCTTGGATTTGGCTTCCGCACTGCTGGTACTGACGTACCTGTTGGGCCTCGGCGCGGTAGCGATACGGGGTTTCACTATTTGAGGTGGTACGAATGCACATGAGCGTTGTTCGAAACATGACAGTGGATGAATTACAGGCGCTGGCTAAGGAACAGAACATGGATGGAGCAGGCGGCCTGGGGCATGCGGAACTCCAGCTTGAGGTCATGCGGACGTTGGCCGAGCGGGATGAGCTATCCACGGAGGGCGTACTGGACATAATGCAGGATGGCTATGGCTTCCTGAGAGACAAGTCGTGCCTCCCCTCTCGGTTTGATGTCTACGTTTCTCCTTCACAGATCAAGCGGTTCGCTCTGAAGAGCGGAGATGTTCTGCGGGGCTTGGTACGCCCTCCGAAGAAGGATGAGCGCTATTTAGCCCTGCTCCGCGTGGAAGGAGTCAACGACCAAGATCCCGAATCAGTCCGCAAGAGAATGGAGTTCCAGCAGTTGACCCCCCTTCATCCCGACGAGCAGCTGACCCTGGAGTACGATCCAGAGGAACTGTCCACACGGATGATCGACCTGTTTTCCCCGATAGGGAAGGGCCAGCGCGGTCTGATCGTCTCCCCCCCCAAGGCAGGAAAGACAACCCTGCTTAAGAACATCGCCCAAGGGATTGAGACCAATTACCCCGAAGTGCGGCTGTTGATCTTGTTGGTGGACGAACGCCCAGAAGAGGTAACGGACTTTCGGCGCTCGGTAAATCACGCGGAAGTGGTCGCAGCGACTTTCGACATGGAACCCGCCCATCATACACGGGTGGCCGAACTGGTAACCTCCGAGGCCAAACGACTCGTGGAATGCGGACACGATGTCATGATCCTCATGGACTCCCTTACCCGTCTGGGCAGGGCTTACAACTTATCCATAGCCCCTTCGGGCAAGCTTCTGTCCGGGGGTATCGACCCCACAGCCTTGTACAAGCCCAAGGAGTTCTTCGGGGCGGCGAGGAACATCGAGGAGGGAGGCTCGCTCACCATCGTGGCCACCGCACTGGTGGACACCGGTTCGCGGTTGGATCAGGTGGTGTTCGAGGAATTCAAAGGAACCGGAAACATGGAACTGCTGCTCAATCGGGAACTTGCAAACCGACGTATGTTCCCCGCTTTGGACTTGCACCAATCGGGAACGAGAAAAGAAGAACTACTTCTCAGCCCAGATGTCCTTCGCCGAGTGTGGATACTCCGTAAGCTTATCGCCGAGATGCAAGAACCGGGGGTGGCGCTGCAGTTCATCCGAGAGAAGATGGAACAGACAAGGACCAACAAGCAATTCCTGGAGCTGATGAACAGTGAATAGGGACGTCGCCCTGGCAGCCTTGCTCGGGCTGCTGGCGCTTCCGTTGCTTCTGCTGCCGTTTCTTCCCTCCGAGGACATGGGGGGGCCCTCCGTACATACCCTGTCCCGTTCTTCCTTCCCTTACGAGACCTACACCGTCCGGGCCGGTGACTCGTTCTCCTCCATCGCCTCTCGGCAGGGCATTCCTTTGGAATACCTGGTAGCCAGCAATCCACATCAGAATCCGGACAACCCCGAGCCGGGAAGGGTGTTGCTGCTCCCCCAAGGGGGCGTGATCCATACCTTGCGCTCAGGGCAGACTCTGGAGGACGTGGCCGTAACATATGACGTGGACGCGGCTTCGTTGAAATGGGATGAGAGAACCGCCAACCCGAAACCAGGGGCCCAGGTGTACGTCCCCAACCCAGGCACAGTTCCCCAGTCCGATGCTTTGAAGCTCGGGGCGAGCGAGGCGAACCGCTTCATCTGGCCCTTGCGCGGGAGAATGTCCTCTCCTTTCGGTTGGAGAACCCATCCCATTCGCGGGGGGAGACACTTCCACTCCGGGCTTGATGTTGCGGTCCCCGAGGGGACACCGGTGCGCGCCTCGGCCGCCGGAGAAGTTACCGATGCCGGGTGGGTCGGCGATTACGGTATTCTAGTCATAATCGACCATGGGGGTGGCTTTTCCACCTATTATGCACATCTGTCCCAAGCAGTAGCCAGACCGGGGCAGTACGTGGAGCAGGGACAGGTAATAGGTCTGTCGGGCAATACTGGGTTATCCACCGGGCCACATCTTCACTTCGAGATCCGTCGCCAAGGGGTGCCGGTAAATCCGGAACACTACCTGCCGTGATCGCAGTTGACGGCAGCTATCCCTTAAGCGGCTCGGTTGAAGCCTC
>PXEP01000137.1 GCA_003566155.1 Candidatus Acetothermia bacterium
GCAGCCAGGGGGGATGACGGCGGTTGTGGGGCTTCCCGCTGCGGAGGCCAAGGATCTGGCCGCCGAGGCCGGCTGCGAAGTGGCGAATTACAATGCCCCGGAACAGACGGTGCTTGCCGGAGAGCAAAAGGACTTACGGCGCGCCGGTGAGCTGGCCAAGGAGCGCGGTGGCAGAGCAATCCCGCTTTCCGTGGCCGGTGCGTTTCACACCTCGCGCATGGCATCTGCGCAACGGGAACTGGCCGGTCGGTTGGAGGAGGTGGAGTTTTCCTCTCCCCGCTGTATGTTCATCTCAGGGGTATCCGGGCGGGCAGAGGATGATCCACGCAGGATCGGCGAGCTTCTCAAACAACAGATGACCAGCCCCGTCCGTTGGACATCTGTGATGAACTCGCTCTCCCGCTGCGGCCTGGAGCAGGCGATCGAGGTCGGGCCAGGGAGCGTTCTCACCCGCCTTGGCAGGACGCAGACGGATGCATTAGGATTCCGAGCTTTGGAGGAGGTGAGGGGTCACGCTTGACGGACAGGCGGTAGCGATCACGGGCGGGACCTCGGGAATAGGGCTGGCCATTGCCCGCCATGTCCTAGCTCAGGGGGGCAGAGCGGGGTTGTTCGCCCGGTCCGAGGACCGTGGACGTCGGGCGCAAGAGGAGCTGGGCAGTGGAGCGCGGTTTTTTCCATGTGATGTTGCCGAAGCGGCTTCGGTGAAGGAGGCGATGTCCGCGTTCGTTGATTGGGCGGGGAGGCTGGACCACTTGGTGCACGGGGCGGGCCACACGAAGGACAAGCTGTTTGTGCGGATGCGTCCGGACGACTGGCAGGAGGTCCTCGACGTGCACCTTACTGGGGGGTATCACTGTGCGCGCGTGGCCCTGCGGCGCATGGCCAAGAGCCGGTCGGGAAGTATGGTGTTCTTGTCCTCGGTGGTGGGACTCACTGGAAACGCCGGGCAGGCAAACTATGCTGCCGCCAAGGGGGGGATGGTGGCTATGGCCCGCTCACTTGCCCGCGAAGTGGGGCCCTGGGGCATCCGGGTGAACGTTGTAGCTCCGGGGTTCATCGAAACAGGAATGACCGCTGAACTGCCCGAAGAAGTGCGACAGGAATACTTATCGCGGATTCCGCTGGGCCGCGGCGGCACAGCGGATGAAGTGGCGGAGATGGTGGGGTTCTTGCTCTCATCCAAAGCGTCATATATAACAGGGCACGTGTTCTATGTGGACGGGGGGCTGGCCCCTTGCGAATAGAAGCCGTAGCTTACCGGCTGTACATTGAGGAGGTGCGCAGATGAGCGAAATCGGGGATCGGGTCAGAGAGATCATCGCAGAGCAACTGTTGGTGGAAGTGGACGAGGTTACAGATGAGGCCTCCTTCGTGGAAGACCTTGGGGCCGACTCTCTGGATACAGTGGAGCTGATCATGGAGTTCGAGGACGAGTTCGGGGTAGAGATCCCGGACGAGGACGCGGAGAAGGTCCAAACGGTGGGCGAGGCCATCAATTACATCGAGAAGATGGTTCAGGAGAAGGAAGCAGAGGGCGGCTCCTGAAGGATGTCCCTGGGTGAGGTGCGAAGATGACCGCCCGAAACGGCGACGGTAGTACGCCGATAGTCTATGTGGAGGAACTCTCCGGCCACGTAGGCGAAGGTGTGGTCATCCGGGGTTGGGTGGCCGGCACCCGCTCATCGGGGAAGATAAAGTTTCTCATCGTGCGCGATGGCACCGGGCTTGTACAAGGGGTGGTGACCCCCAGCGCGGACAAGGAGACCTTTCGTCTGGCGGAAGAGCTGCCTCTGGAGGCGGCGGTGAAGGTCAAAGGAACGGTCAGCGCTGATGATCGGGCTCCGGGGGGGGTGGAGCTGGCCGTCGAACACGTGACGCCGGTCCATATCCCTAACGAGGAGTATCCCATTGCGCCCAAGGAGCACGGTGTGGGGTTCCTCATGCAGCGCCGGCACCTGTGGATCCGTGGGCAGAAGCAGATGCCCCTGCTTCGATTGCGCGACGGGGCGCTGTGGGCCATGCGTGCGTTCTTCAAGGAGCGTCGGTTCATAGCCACCGAGGCGCCGATTTTGGTGAGCACATCGGTGGAAGGAACCACCACGTTGTTCACGGTCGATTACTTTGGCCGGCCGGCCTATCTTTCCCAATCGGGGCAGCTCTATCTGGAAGCGACCTGTGCGGCGTTGGGCAAGGCATACTGGATAGGACCGGTGTTCCGGGCAGAGAAATCCAAGACCAGGCGCCATCTGACCGAGTTCTGGATGCTGGAAGCGGAGATGGCGTATCTCGAACACGAGGAGAACCTACAGCTCCAAGAGGACCTGGTGAGGCATGTGGTTGAATACGTGACTCAGGAACACCGGCGGGAGCTGGAGGTGCTGGGCCGGGATCCCCAGGTGCTGATGGATGAAGTGGAAGGCCCCTTCGCTCGGGTGAGCTATGCCGACGCGGTAGAGATCGTTCGTAGTGCGGGGGTGGAGATGGAGTACGGGCAGGATTTGGGTGCCCCGGCCGAGGACGCGCTGTCGGAGCATTTTCGGCGGCCGGTGTTTGTGGAACGGTTCCCGGTTTCCATAAAGCCGTTCTACATGAAACGGTGTGCTGATGAGCCTGGCGTGGCCCTGTGCGCGGACCTCATCGCCCCCGAGGGTTACGGTGAGATCATCGGCGGCTCACAGCGTGTCGACGATCAGCAAGAGCTGGAAAAGCAACTCCGCGAGGCGGGCCTTGCTGAAGAGCCTTACCAATGGTACGTTGACCTCCGTAGGTGGGGTTCGGTCCCCCATTCCGGCTTCGGGCTGGGCGTGGAGCGAACCGTGGCCTGGCTCTCCGGCATTCATCACCTACGGGAAACCATTCCATTTCCCCGCATGATCGATCGCCTCGACCCCTAGGGGGCAGAACTTGAGTGTGGTCGACGACGCGTTCCTGTTTCACTCATATGAGACAATCGCTAGGTAGCTGACAGGCACATTCAAGACCTGACCCCCCGCATTGCGTAGGGGATGAACAGGAAGAGGCCTAGGCCGATGATGATATCGCCGAGGCTAAAGGCAGTGGCCAGCGGTACGCCCTCAGGAAGGAACAGCCAATCACCGAGGAAGTTTAGCCGGGTACCTTCATCCATGCGCACGACGTTTCCGACCTGCCCTTCTTCCAGCAGGACTTCCGCAGCGCGGTGTGCCCCAGCGCCGGCGAGGGCTTCGGGGGCTGCAGGCATCATCCCTCCGTTGGCGGCGATCACAATTAGGTTGGCCAGGAGTCCCACAGCCATTACCAAGAACGGCCAGTGCTTTCGGTTCGTCCACAAGAACATCGCCAGGAGTCCGTAGGACACGAAGTGCAGCGCTTCTGTCCCCCAGGTGACAACCGGGCCCATGCGGCCTACGGGGAAGATAAGGAGTTGTAGCCCCAACCCCAGGGCAACAAGATAACCCTTGCGCAACGGGCGGGACTCGATGTTGCGCAGGCGGCCGCCGATGAGCCAGCCAACAAGTAGGCCTGGAGGCATTGCCCACAGGAGGATCACGCGGCCTCGTCCCCCTCCTCTTGGGAGGATTCCGCCTCGATCTCCTTTCTTTCCAGCACGCGCAGCAGTGCACCCACCACGCGCGGGTCGAGCTGCCTTCCCGACATCTTGCGGATGATGTCTAGAGCCTCTTCGTGTTCATAGGCGGGCCGGTAGGGCCGGTCGGAGATCAGGGCGTGGTAGACGTCGGCCGCGGAGATGATGCGTGAGGCCACGGGAATGCGCTCGCCACGTAGACCGTCCGGGTAACCGTTTCCGTTCCAGTGCTCGTGCTCGTGGCGCACCACATGCGCGTAACGGTCGTAGATCGCAAGTCCTTGCAGAAGGTCAGCACCGATTTCGGCGTGGCGCTTCATAATCTCCCATTCCTCCGTCTCAAGCTTGCCCGGCTTAAGCAGGATCTTGTCCGGCACAGCGATCTTTCCGATATCGTGCACGCGGGCCACCGAGCGGATCATCTCCAGGTCGGCCCCGTGCATCCCCAAGTCCTGTGCGATCTCGGCAGCCAGCTCGGCCACATCGCCGGAGTGTTCGCCGGTATACGGGTCGCGCTGCTCAAGGAGCTGAACGACCTTTTCAAATGTCTTCTGCGCCTCTTCCCGAATGCGAAGATAGCTGCGGAAGGAGAAATGGACCAGCGCCAGCGGAATCAACCCCAACAACGCATGCAAGGGGGTGATGAAGTACA
>PXEP01000062.1 GCA_003566155.1 Candidatus Acetothermia bacterium
AGGGTGCATTCGTGGAAGGCGAGTATGACCAAGCCGTCATAAGGGGCGTCCACGTTCCCAAACCACAACCAGCCCTCCACGGGGGACGGTTCCATGCGCTCCAGCGTGGCATGGACCACCGTATCCTCAAATAGGTTGAGCACGATCTCCCGGGCTGGATCAAAGGTTCCGTCCCGCCCGTCGGTCCCCAGGTGTGCCAGGTCGACCTCCACCAGGCGGAACCTTGCCACGCCTTCGATACCCAGCGCGGCCGGGTCGACCGAGGGATCCTGGACCTCCTCGAACAAGGCAGGGGCCGCGACCAACGCCTGGCCGACCAGGCACACGGCGGCTGCCATCACCGTTAGATGCACGATCAAGCGCCTCATGTACGCCTCCTCGAATCTGGGCAAATGCCTTGCGGGGGTGATCATACACTGAAGCGGGGACAAATTATGGGTGACTGAAGCTGATTCCTGTGAGCACCCAAGCCTCCATCGTATCTTCGGCCATCAGCACGGCCTGGGCGCGTCTTACCCCACGTTGCGCATCCTGGAAGCACATCCCCAGGATCCGGCTCCGCCGGTTGGGTTGCGATGACTTCGCTGATGCTCACCCCAATCGGTGAGACGCCAATCCAGAGAGACCTCGATCGCCCCACTCTCCGTGTGCTCGCCGGAGGCAGTCAACCTCTTGGGCTCGGCTGCCGACGGAGCGGCCCGACCGGGCAGCGACCTTGATCTACTCATCGTGCTTACTCTTTCCTGCAGGATACCTTACTCTGAACCTTGACGAAGCAGTCAAAGCTGATGGGTCAAAGGTGGCCTTCATCGCCGGAGTCAAAGACTTGTAACGATCTACATGTGGGGGACGTCGGTGGAGATACTGGCGATCGCGTATCGCGATCCCCTAGCTCTCGGCCCCGTAGTCCCTGCTCCTGGGAGTTGCGTAGCCCTGAACAGAAGGGTTGCCCGTCCTAACGGGCCTTCCTGCGAGCCTTACCAGCAACTGCCCGCTACCCTTATTCTCAATTCCATTTCCACTTAAGGGATCCGTCCTTCCGCGCCCATGGGAGCACAGCACGCCTTGTTCATTGGCCTCATGGTGTGGTCTCATGGTAGGGTAGCGCCATCCTCGATCGCTGAGGTAGGTGGACTTATGGCGGATTGGATTGGGCCGGTGGGGTCGAAGCATAGAAGGAGAGCCAGATGAAGCGAATAGCGATCGGATTGCTGGTGTTCAGCGTTATAGGGACCTTGGGGCAGTCGACTGTTGCAGCAGCTGAGTTCAATATCGCTCCTCCCACAAGGGGGATGGAGAGGAACACAGGCTATACGTTGCTGGCCAATGAACTACAGCTCGGCGTTCTTCTTGTTGAGGAGTTCGGCTACATTGTCCATCCAGACATCTACGTAGAGGCAGGCATCAGCGATTCTTTGCAGTTAGGCATGGCTGTTCTTACGACGCTGAATGAAAGGCCGCATGGGTGGCTAAGCACGTCGAACGAGCTCAGCGACGAGCTCTCCTTCGGGGCTTCCCTGGGGTTTCGGTATCGCCCGGCGAGGCGCTTGTGTCCCTATTCTTGGTGTGACAGGCGGCCCAATCGACTCTACGGCAGTGGCGAGTTTTGTGTCAGCTTCACCGGAGAGGAAGATGTGATTGGAGAGGGTCGTTACTTCTTCCACGCCGGCCTGCAAATAAGGGTACGGGTTGATTTGGAAGCCCCACGAATCGACTATGTGCGTTACTCCCCCTACGGGATGCTGCACGTAGAGGTTGCCGATGGGATTATGGCGCTGGGAGAAATCTCGTACAACCCTAACTTCATGCGGATAGGCGCGTTGATGCGAGTGTGGGATTTCCTGGACCTGAGAGCTACCGTGAACCCCTTCGATCTTTCCGCTCAGTTTGGAGCGGACATGCGCATCAGATTCGGCGGGGTGGAGTGAGGCGGAGGTAGATATGAAACGCAGAATGGGTTTGGCCGCAGTGCTGCTGGGTCTCCTAGCGGTTGTGTTGACTGGGTGCTGGCTGTTTCGGGAGCCAGCCGAAGTAGAACACCTCCGGTCGGACCTACCCCGAGAGAAAAATCCGCAAGTTGACAGTGACGAGCTGCGACAGCTGGTGGAAGGGAACAGAGAATTTGCCCTTGACCTCTATCAGGTGCTTCGCAAAGAGGAAGGCAATCTCTTCTACTCCCCGTATAGCATCTCGTCCGCCTTGGCGATGACCTACGCCGGTGCGCGGGGTACCACCGAAAGAGAGCTGGCCGATACTTTGCACTTCGATCTCGAGCAAGGGCGGCTGCATGCTGCGTTCAACTACCTGTACCTCGATTTGAACCGGCGGCCGGAGGAGCACTTTGCAGAGGGCGAGTTCGAGCTGACGGTGGCCAACTCCCTCTGGGGGCAGCAGGGATATCCTTTTGAGGATGAGTTTTTGGATGTGCTGGCTGAGAACTACGGGGCGGGTGTTCGCGCTGTGGACTTCATGAGCGACCCGGATGCCTGTCGGCGCGCCATCAACGAGTGGGTGAGTAACGAAACGAACGGGAGGATCGACAACCTGATCGCGCCGGGCGCACTCTCCTGCCAGACCCGCCTTGTGCTCGCCAACACGATCTTCCTGAAGGCGTTGTGGCCGGTGCCCTTCGAGGAAGAGCTGACCGTGGAGCGGCCGTTCAAGTTGCTTGATGGCGGTGAAGTGATGGTCCCCACGATGGAGAAGACGCTTATAGCGGACTATGCCGAAGGGAACGGGTACCAGGCCATACGGCTCCCAGTGAAGGGAGCGTGTTCGGTATTTGTTATTGTGCCTGAGGAATCGGAGTTCCGCGAGTTCGAAAAGACGTTGGACGCCGGGGTATTGCGAACGATCTCGGATTCGCTTGAGTGGCACGAAGTGGATCTCTTCATGCCCAAGTTCAGCTACAGCTCCCGTTTCGAACTTCGCGAGGCGCTCTCGTCATTGGGGGCGGCGGGCGCCTTCTCGCCCGGCGCGGACTTCTCTGGCATAACTACCGCCGAGGACTTGTGGCTTGATGACGTCGTCCACGAGTCGTTTGTGGGTGTAGATGAGTATGGGATAGTAGCGGGCGGAGCAACAGCCACACTTCTCGTGGGATCTCCGCCGCCCCCTCCTCCGGCAGAACTCAGAATCGATCGGCCGTTCATCTTCTTCATCCAGGATGATGTGAGCGGGACAATCTTGTTCATGGGGCGTGTGACCAATCCACTGCAGAGCTGACCGGAGGGATAGCGCTTGAGCAGGTGTCGGGTGTGTTGCTCTGAGCGAGTCGCGAGGCCTGGCCGGCCAAGCAGGTCTCTGAGGGGAGCACGAGCCACACATTCCTCCGAGGGGGTGATGAACTCGTAGGGCCAGTTGGTCTGGATTGCACATGAAGTATCGTGGAACTCCGAATCAACAACGGATTTCCAAGTGCTAAGAGCATATGAACTGTGGGAGGGTTAACATGGACCAAGCATTCGCAGGAGTCCCGGTAGCCGGGCTGATTCTTGCCGTCGGAGCTTTTTGGTGGGTGTTCCCGATCATCATCTGCTTAAGCATGGCGGGGCGGAAGGGCAAGAGCCCCGTTCTGTGGCTTGTCCTCTCCATAATCTTCGGATGGGTGGCCGTGTTGGCGCTGGCCAGTGCACTCCCGGAGGACTCGAGCCGGCCATAGTCCTTGCTCGCGACGGAGATAGCAATATGCGGAACGCCAATAACAGGGTGCTCTGGCGGAGCTAGGCTAGACAAGGGTTCAGTCAAGAAGACGTTACGGAGTATTGAACACCGGGAGCATGGGTCCTTTGATCCCCCCTAGACGCCGCTCCGCCCAGAACTCAAATGGAGAGATCGAGCGACAGATGGGGTTAGCTTGAAAGGTGGGGGTCCAGCACAAGGGCGTACTCCAGGCTGAAGGGCCCGAACTCGACCCCCCCATGCTCCAGCTGACCGGATCCTGCATCCGCAGTCATATCCGGATGGCGATCACGTCCACATCCTGCCACTCGACGCCTGTGCGAACGCCTCGGCCCATGGGAACCTCCAGGGCCACTATCCAGTCGTCGAAGAACTCGAGGGATCCGCCCACGGTAGCCCTCTGCGGCAATGGCCCGGTGCGGTGGTCGCTGTCGGCACCGCTCGGAAACTGAGCCAAGGCACTGTTGGCCTGTGTTCCGAGCGGTGCGTCCACTGAGGCAGGCGGCCCGGCGCAC
>PXEP01000185.1 GCA_003566155.1 Candidatus Acetothermia bacterium
ACTCCGCGAAGCCCATCGTTCACGGGAGCAGACGGACTGGTTCGGACAGTCCGAGTTCCTCCAGGAACCCTGAAGGAATCTCCAACGCCATGCGGTACTCAGCCGGGGGGCGGTGTGCAGTATCGTCGTCTGCCTCCATGAAATTGCTCCCTATGTAGTCTCCATCGGACGAGAAGTACAGTACGTCAAGAGAGATGAATATGTGCTCGGTGCGGAAACGTGACGCAACGTCCACCTCCCAGCGGGAGAGGAGTGCCATGTTCTGGGCCAGCTCCTGCGGGACCCCCTGCAGCCTGATGAAACGAGCGTGAATGGTATCGGCTACGAGTGCGGATAGCTCCGCGCTGCGCCCCTCGTCATCCTCGAGCACGAACTTGTCCTCCTCAAGTGTCCCCAGTACCCCCGGCGGTCCGGGCAGGAAACCCAGTTCCACCAGCGGTGCCTCGGCCTCGACCCCGCCGCCCAGATCCTTGGGCTCGTCACCAACACCGGTGTCTCCCACCTCGACACCTTCGTAATCCGAATACCAGTTTCCTCGTCCATCCCGGCCCCACGCGTTATCTCCCCGGTCGCGGACGTTCAGGGAACAGTCCCAAAAAGCGTTCTCGTAGATCCGCGTGTCGCGGGTGTCGCGTGCCAGATAGAGTCCTTCGGCCGAGCGGTGTAGCACGTTGTGTCTTATGACATTTTCCCTGGCTATGCGTTCGCCGTACATTTCCGGAAACAGGATAGCGATATCGGCACGGGCTATCAGGTTCCGTTCCACGGTGTTCTGAGAGCTCTTAATGTAAAGCCCATAGCCCACATCGACCATCGTGCAATCGCGTATTATGGAATGGCTTGCCTGTTCGTCGACCGCCACCGCTATCTCCAGATCAGAGATGGCCAGTCCCTGCAGTCGCGCCCCGCGGGCCGACTCCAGGTTGACACCGTAGTTGCCGCCGTACGCGAGTCCTCCCACGATATCGACCTCGCGGGCTGCACCATCGATCCACACGCCAACCTGATTACCGGCGTACACGTTGTTCCTCGCTTCCACCCGGTCGGAGGCGGAGATACGAAGGCCAGTGTGATTAGCATACAGACCAACGTTTTCCACTATGCTTCTATCCGAGAGCCAAAGGGAGATTCCCGCATCACCTCGGCCGCCATTGCTGGCGATCCTCTCCGTATCACGCACAACAGTGCGTGGGGAGGAGACCACTGACAGGCCCGTCTGTCGGTTGGCGTGCAAGTCGGCTTCTTCCACGACCACGTTCTCACTGAAGGCGATCTTCATCCCGTCGCCGTGCTCTACGGTTGCCCCTCGTACGGTAACTTCGCGTGACCCGGCTAGGGTGATGTGGCCAGCGTCGATATCCTCAAGTTCCAGCAGCTCATCATCGAGGCCATAGTAGTAGAGCACCGGCTTGCCGTTCACCATCGTTGACTGATCGATAGCGTGACGAAACTCTTCGGCTGTGGCCCCCACAACCTCCAGCCCGACCCGGCCCACAGCCAAGTTGGTATTGCGTACAGTGATATCCTGCGAAGAACTCAAATTGAGGCCATTGCGGCTGTCCTGGACCATGACATCGACTATCGAACCTTCAACTACGTCGTGGAAGTAGATCGCAGCCCCGTCTTCATCCCTCGCCCCGGTGATCGTACACGCTTCGATTACAAAGGACTTCTTGGTTCCCTCGATGCGGATCCCGAACTCCTGGTCAGCAGGTACTTCGATCTTCCATCCGGATATCACGTATGGATCATCGACGGTACCGGCTCCAGCCACAACGCCGTTATCTTCGGTGAACTCGTTATCGGAGAGGATCGTTATCGGTTCGCGTGCTGTTGCGCCAAGCACCGTAACTGTCGCAGCAAGACATATCGCCGTTACTAACAATGATTTCATCGTGTTGTCCCCCTTCGGCACAAGTAGGCGCCGTCACCCAAGAGGTTAGCGCTTGGCTCAGGGTGGAGCAAACTGGATGCAGTCGGTGCGGAGGACTTATGGATGTTCGCAGGATAGCCTGGGCTACCGACTATCCGGGGAGCGGGGGGGTCACCGTACACTGCTTCAGGCGCCCGACGTACTTTTGTCATATTGGTCAGGACGGGCTATTCTTTCTCTACGACCTCTTGACAGTAGCTAATATGATTGCTATTATGGGTGTTGGATAGAGACCCGCTCAGTGGGAGCCCGCTGAGAAGTGTGTCAGACCGTACGGTCGAGTTGGGGCGCCGCAGTAGTCGGGGGGCCTGCGGCGCCCACACTCTTGTCACTCCTTCCCACGAATGTTGACCGATACCGCAAGTTGCGGTGGCCTGCCCTACTCTACATTTGACCCTCGACATGGTTTACGATATATTGCATGGGAAACGGATGTAGGGAGAGGAGGCGCTGTGCAGACCACGATATACTTTGGCGACGAGGACGGGTACCTCCTTGACTTGGTGGATAAGATGGCTCGGCGAGAGCGGAAATCTCGTTCTGCGATCATCCTAAGCCTTATCGAGCAATACTTTGAACGGGACAGTAGATTGGGGGAGATCCTTGTCGACATGGGGCTTGCCAGCGGACAGGAAGTCGAACGAGCGCTTGAAGAGCAGAGACAAGGCACGGAATGGATGCCGTTGGGTCAGATCCTTGTTCAAAAGGGGATTGTGACTGAGGACCAGGTGGAGCGCGCGTTGGTTGTGCAGGCGCGCTCTCGAGGAATGGATACTCGGCGAAGGAACTAGTCCGTGGGTTGTCTGCTCCTGAAAGACCGCTTTTCGATCGGTCGGCGTGCCTGCCTTCGTTATTGGACCTCTGGTATGGAAACTATCGAGGAGAAGCGTTGATAGGACTCCAAATGGCGATAGTAGCGCTCCTGGCGTTCGCATGGGGCGGAGTACCGACGGCGTTTCTCATTGGCAGGTCCCGGGGGATCGATGTTCGCGAGCACGGATCGGGCAATGTTGGGGGCACAAACGTATTGCGTCTTCTGGGGTGGCAGTGGGGTGTTGCCGTAATGGCTGTGGACATGGCAAAAGGGTTCGTGGCCGTACGTTGGCTGCCGCAGTTGCCGGTAGGAGAGGCGAACACGGTCTACGTGGCGCTGGTAGCAGGGGTTGCGGCTGTGCTGGGTCACGTGTTCACGCCATACTTGCGCTTCCGGGGAGGCAAAGGGGTGGCCACAGCGGCGGGGGCCCTTCTGGGGCTGGCGCCTGTGCCTACGCTCGTTTCCGCCGGGGTGTTCGGCTTAACGGTGTTCAGCACCCGGGTAGTTTCCTTGGGATCGCTGTTGGCTGCGGGGACATTCCCCCTTGCCGCGTTCCTTCTCGATCGCTACACAGTGATTGTGGTGCATGAGCCTGTGCTTTGGTTTGCAGTGGGATTGGCAGCGTTCGTGACATGGACTCACCGAGACAACATCAGACGGTTGGTATCGGGGACTGAACATCGGTTTGGCCGACGTTGAACCCGGGGAATGCTCGATTTGGGGCAACCTTGAGGGGCAGCTGTCCGCTGGCACCCTCGGGGCAGGTCACGGTAGAATGATCTGCGGGGAAGGGGGACTCATTGTTAAGGCAGATTAATTCCGTGTTAGCTTCACAGGCCGCAGGGTATGCTGACGCTCGGTGGGAGGAAAATAAACGAGTAGTAATCACTTATCGGGGACCAACGTTGACCGATTGCCGAACCTACTCGACCACGGGGGGGCACGTGCGCTGCTTTGCCGGTGGCGGGAAGGCCCTGTCGTCGATAACGGACGCTAAGGATCTTGAGGCCGCGTTGGCGGAAGCCACGCGTTCGGCGCAGGCAATGGGTAAGCTGCGTAACAGCCCCGTTCAGCTAGGAGATGAACAGGCTGTGGTGGGAACGTTCCATACGCCGACAAGTCGGGACCCGCGGGGCGTACCTCTGTCGGAGAAACGGGAGCTTCTGTCACACTACAACGCGCTTGCGTTGAGCGTTCCCGGAGTGGTCACAACGCGCGCGGAATACCAAGAGTGGGGATCCACACGCTGTTTTGCTTCGACCAGTGGCGCGGCGGTGGAATACGATCTACTGCTTGTCAACATTGTGTTGAGGATCACTGGCCGTAAGAACGGGGTGGTTCAAGATACAGCCGTCTCGTTTGGCGGCAGTGCGGACTATGATCGCCTGCTTGATCGCGACGAGGAGGTGCGCGAGCGAGCTGAACGTGCGGTTGAGCTGCTATCGG
>PXEP01000037.1 GCA_003566155.1 Candidatus Acetothermia bacterium
GGAGGATCATGGGAGAGTTTAGTAAGCGGATGAACGACGTGAGCCACCTCGGCCTGAAGTGTGCCGATTGTGGAACGGACATCAAGGAGCTTCCCTTCGTGCCCAAGGATGACCGCCCCGTTTATTGCGGCGACTGCGCCCGCAAGCGCCGTCCGCCGAAGGGTCCACGGTCGGGCTTCGGTAGAAGATAAGCCGGACGACCAAAGGGGTCAGGGTTCTTCTCTGCTCTGACCCCTTCGTCATTCGCCGGTGAATCGTCGACGGAACCTCTGCAAACTCTCGTCGCTTCCAGAGAGCACCAGCACGTCGCCCCTTTGTATGTCGAAGTCAGGGCCGATCTCTATCAGTGCTTCTCCTCCGCGCTCCACCGCCAGCACGGTACATCCAGTACGCGACCGAATGCGCAATGTCCCGACGGTGTTGCCGGCCAGTCGTCCTGCAGGGATCCTCTCGATGCGGAACTGCTTTCCGAATGCCAGAAGCTCTCTGCCCAGAAGGCGTGCCGCCAGGGCGCGTCCACCTACCACGGCCAGAGCCAACACGTAGTGTGCCCCCGCTTGGTACATGCGGGGAACCATATCGACCTGAGTTGAGCAGGCTACGATCTGGACGTCGGGGTTGAGCTGGCGGGCAACCAGTACGGCGTAGGAGTCCGTGAGTTCATGGCGATCGACGCGTTCGCGTACAGCTAGGCTCGTTCGAGTTCAGCCTCCAAGAATTTGGCGGAGCGTTGGGGGACTTCGGGACCCTGTTTCCGTTGGTTGCCGGGTCGCTGGCGGCAAACATGGCTGTGGGGTTCATCGGGGGACACCTAATCTACTACATACGGTCTCGTGACGCCGGAGCGAACCAGCAAAGGCCTTTCCGCCTATTTCGCCAGTGTGGCCGATAGGGACACATCCTCGGCGAAACCCCGAACGCCCCGCGATTCCGCCCTCCCGGAAAGTTCTAGAGAAGGATTCTGGCCACCCCAAAATACAAAAGAACAGTGCAGATGTCGGTAATCGCAAGCGTTATCGGACCCGCTGCGATCTTCGGATCCAGCTTCAGAGCGTGGAGCAACGCCGGAAAGCTTAGGCCGAATAACCCAGCTGCCGAAATGCTCACCAATAAGCTAGTACCGATCACCAGCGCGACTGTTCCTTCTCCCTGCCACAGCCAAGCGATCGCGCCCACGACGAGCCCGCAGGTGAGTCCAAGCAAGGAGGCGGTGCTAAGCTCTCGCCGAAGTCTGCGCCCGTACCATCTCCAGGTTGGCATTCGCCCGCGGAGGTCATGGATCGTTACGGTAGAGGCCTGGATGGTGACACTCTCACCCAAACCCAGAACCAGCGTGAGGAAGAAGGCCAAGGCCAGGCTCTGAGCGAGCGTGGCCTCGAAAACGCTGACAAGAAGCGCCGCAACCAGGCCACCACATATCGTCGCAGTGAGCCATGGAAACCGAAAACGAAACGCTCTCAGCGGGGAAGCTTCTCGTACTTGTGCAACTCTAAGGCCGACGCTTTCAAAAATCCTATTTGTATCAGAGAAATCCACATTCTCTTGTATGACTCTGTCGACATCGATGACGCCAGTGATCTTCCCTTCCTCGTCGACCACAGGCAGCGAGAGGTACCTGTGCTGAAGGAACATCTCACAGGCATCGAAGATCGTCGCGCTTTTGGGGATCGATACAACGGGTCCGACCATGATGTCACTCAACCGTTGATCCAGGTCAGCCGTGAGCAGGCTTCTGGTGGGGACCACCCCCTGCAGTCGGCCGGCGTCGTCCACCACATAGAAGTAAGCGATCTTCCCGCCGAATCCATGCATACGGATCTCATCGAGCACTTCTTGAACCGACATCGAATCGGAGAACGTGGTGACATCTCGCCGCAAGTAAGCGGTGACAGGTTGGCTCGTGGGACACTTAGACCATGCTTCGGCATCCACCTGTTTCAATCAAGACCTCCTCTCTCATCGCAGCCAAGCAAACCTGCGTAGCCGGACTGCCCGGACAGTAGATGAGCAGCACGCCAGCATGGTTCCATTCTACACAATGCAGAATGGATAGCGGACTACGGGGACAGTCCCCCTCTCAGCAGGGCGACTAGTTTGTTGGGAACTGTCGCCGTAGGCTCTCTGCCTTCGAACCACAGCATGAACGACCGGTATACTGCGGTGTATACGAGTAACAGAGCCAATACGGTCAGAAGGTAGAACACCAAGAGGCGCGTGCGGCGTCTCGGCCAGTGAGGTTGGGACAGCATAGGCCGATTGTATCAGGTGGGAGCTCTGCGATGGGCGAGGATAGTATCGGTAGTGGAGGAGGCGCATACGATGACCGACGGGCAACAGACGTTTTACGAACGGGCGGAGCAGTTCATCCGTCAGTACCTCGAGGAGTCGCCGGTTTCGGCCACTCAGCTGGGGGTCCATCGGTTCGACGATAGGCTGTCCGATCGCAGCACATCAGGACTGGACAGGCAGCGCAGGCAGATCGGGCAGGCGCTGGCGGAGCTGGAGAAGGCCGGGAGCGAACAACTCGATCTGGACGCACAAATCGACCATCGGCTCATGGTGAACACCTTGCGGATGATGCTCAGGGGCCACGACGTTCTCCGCACGCACGCCCGCAACCCAGGGGAATACGCCGACGAGTGTATGGGTGGAGTGTTCTTGCTGTTGGTGAAGGAGTTCGCGCCTTTAGCCGACAGGCTGCGTAGCGTGAAAGGGCGACTGGAGGCCACGCCGGAGGTTCTGGAACAGGCAAAGCAGAACATTGTCCCCGAGGAAGTTCCCCCGGTCTGGGCAGAGGTGGCTGTGGAGAGCGTGCAGCAGGGGCTGGGACTCTACACTGGGGTGCTTCCAGCCCTGGCCGGTAGCGTGCCCGAAGGTGATAAGCTAAGCGCCGCTGCGGAACGGGCAGCGGAGGCGATGAGAGCGTACGGTCGCTACCTGCAGGAGACTGTGCTGCCCCGCGCCCGAGGCCGGTTCGCGGTGGGCGAGGAGCTGTTCGACGAGATGCTCTCCCAGGACCACATGGTGGACTATACCGCAGAGGAGCTCCTGGCCACCGGGCGTCGGTTGTTCAAAGAGACCCGGGAGGAGATGACCGCGCTTGCCGGCTCCATCGCGCCGGGGAAAGAAGTCAAAGCGATGTTGGACGAGGCCAAAGGCGACCATCCCAGCCCGGAGGATCTGCTGGATAGCTATCGGGGGGAGATGGAGCGTGCGCGGGCGTTCGTCGCGGAGAACGACGTGGTGACCATCCCAGCGGGGGAAAGGTTGCGGGTGGAGCCCACCCCGCCGTTCCTACGGGGGATCATCCCGTATGCCGCGTATATGATGCCGGGGCCGATGGAGGAAGCCCAAGAAGGGATATTCTTGGTTACGGCAGTGGACCCCGACGCTCCTTGGGAACAGCAAAGAGCTCAGCTTCGGGGGCACCACTGGGCCAAGCTGCCCATCACCGCGGTACACGAGGCGTACCCAGGGCACCATCTGCAACTGGTGTACGCAAACGGAGTGGGGACACTACCGCGCAAGCTGGGCGGGTTGATGTCCACGTTGTTCGTCGAAGGATGGGCCTTCTACTGCGAACAGCTGATGGAGGACCTGGGCTTTTTGGGGGCACCTATGCAGCGCCTGGGAAGGCTCCAAGACAGTCTCTGGCGCTGCGCGCGCATCATCCTCGATGCGTCGCTGCACACCGGAGAGATGGGTGTGGAGGAGGCCATCGACTTTCTGGTGGACGAGGTAGGGCTGGAACGAGAAAGTGCCCGGGCTGAGGTGCGCCGCTATACTTCTTCGCCTACCCAGCCGATGAGCTACCAGATGGGGAAAAAGGAGATTATGTCGCTGATGGAGGAGTATAAGGGCAGGCATCCGTCCGCCTCCCTCAAAGAACTGCATGATGCTGTTCTGTCGTGTGGTTCACTGCCTCCGCGCCTCATGCGCCGGCGATTGTTGGGGACTTCACGAAAGGGTGTACACCATGGATAAGAAGAATTTGATCCCGCGGAGCGTGCTGTTTGGGAATCCGGATCGTACTATGGTCCGCCTCAGCCCCGGCGGGCGATGGATCTCGTATCTGGCACCCGTGGAGGGTGTGTTGAACGTCTGGGTGGCCCCTGCAAATGAGCCGGAGCGAGCCAGGCCGGTCACGGACGACC
>PXEP01000031.1 GCA_003566155.1 Candidatus Acetothermia bacterium
CATTGTAGGTGCTCCGGAAGGCGACTAGACTGAGGAGCTCATGAACTTAGTAGCTACGACTGTGCTGGCGATCCGTTCGGAGGGAGACCGCAAGGTGGTGATCGGCTGCGACGGCCAGGCGACCATGCAGTCTCAGGTGATCAAGACAGGTGCCCGCAAGGTACACCTATTGCATGACGGCGTGGTTGTGGCGGGGTTTGCCGGTGGGACGGCCGACGGATTGGCCCTCCTGGAGCGGTTGGAGGAAAAACTGAAGTCGCATGGTGATTTACGGCGGGCGGCCGTAGAACTGTCCAAGGAGTGGCGGACGGACCGAGTGCTGCGACGGTTGGAGTCGCTTCTGGTGGCTGGCTCACGAGAGGCGTTGCTCCTTATTACCGGACAGGGTGATGTTCTGGAACCCGACGATGATATGGTTGGTATAGGGAGCGGCGGCGGATATGCCCTGGCGGCGGCGCGTGCGCTCCGAAAGCATACGGAGCTACCCTTAGAGGATGTGGTAAGAGAAGCGTTGTCCGTCTCAGCGACGATCGATGTGTACACAAATGAGCGGCTAGTGGTGGAGGGGCTTTCGTGGTGAAGTGTGTGGAAGGATTGACTCCGCGGCAGGTTGTAGAGCAGCTGAGCTGGTACATCGTCGGGCAACACGAGGCCAAACGTGCGGTCGCCATCGCTTTACGCAACAGGATGCGGCGGGCGGCGCTGCCGGAGGAGCAGCGGCGGGAAATCCGGCAGGCCAACATCCTGATGATCGGTCCCACGGGCGTGGGGAAGACGGAGATCGCCCGCCGGCTGGCACAGATCACCGCCTCGCCGTTTGTGAAAGTGGAAGCCACCAAATACACCGAGGTCGGCTACGTGGGACGGGATGTAGAAAGCATGGTGCGAGACCTTGTGGAAGTGGCCATAGACCTTGTCAAGCATCGGGAAACCAAACGGGTGGAGGAAACGGCCGAGCGGATGGTGGAGGATCAGCTGGTGCGTGCCCTGCAGGACGGGGCGGTGCAGGGGGAAGGTGGCAGGGACCGGCTGGTAGGACAACTGAGGGCGGGGGAGTTAGACGACCACTACGTGGAGATCTCGGTGCGCGAACAGATGAACCCCCAGATCAACGTGTTCTCCGAGGCCGGGATGGATCAGATGGGGCTCGATCTGTCGCAGCTGTTCTCCGGGATGCCCCAACCCCGCAAGCCCAAGCGGATGACCGTGGCCAGGGCACGCGAGATCTTGCGCGAGGAGACGGTGGAAAGCCTGCTCAATATGGAGGAAGTGCGCGCCGAGGGGATGCGGCTTGCCCAGGAGGAGGGGCTGATATTTGTCGACGAGATCGACAAACTTGCGCTTGCCGGCCGGGATGAGGGACAGGGTCCGGGCGTGTCCCGGCAAGGGGTGCAGCGGGATCTTCTTCCTCTGCTGGAGGGGACGGCCGTGCGTACGCGGTACGGGACAGTGTTCACCGATGGGATCCTGTTCGTGGCTGCCGGTGCGTTCTCCCGGGCCAAACCCAGCGATCTAATGCCCGAGCTGCAGGGCCGATTGCCGGTGCGGGTGGAACTCGACGCGCTCAGCGAGGATGACTTCCGCCGCATCTTAGCGGAACCACGAGATGCGCTGACTGTCCAGTTCCGGGAGCTTCTGGGTACTGAAGATGTGCAGCTTGAGTTTACAGAAGATGCGATCCGGGAGATGGCCCACCTTGCCTGCGAGCTGAATCGGTCGCTGGAGGACATCGGTGCGCGCCGGTTGGTGACTGTGGTCGAGAAAGTGTGTGAGCAGATCTCTTTCGATGCTCCCGAGCGATCGGGGAGTACGTTCCAGGTGGACGCCGCGTACGTGCGGGAACGTCTTGCCTCGCTAGCCTCCGATCTGGATGTGTCCCGGTACATTCTGTAGGTGTCCGGGCTAGAAACTGGCGTTGTGCTTGCCGGGTGTGCGAGCTCCGGATAACGTTCGTATCAGCTTCTGCGGGGAGGTGCGCGATGGCCACGGTCGAGTTTCCCAACGGAGAGGTAGTTGAGGAGCAGGGTGTTAGCGGGCTGGAATTGGCCCGAAAGCAGGATACGGACATCCTGGCTATGCAAGTGGACGGAGAGGTGTGTGATCTGCGCGATCCTATCCCCGCTACTGGAAAGGTACGCATGATCGGAGCGCAGGACCCGGCAGCGGTGGAAGTGCTGCGACACACCGCTGCCCACGTGCTGGCGCATGCCGTGCAACGGCTGTTCCCGGACGCCAAGCTGGCCATCGGCCCGGCCATCCGTGATGGCTTCTACTACGATTTTCAGTTCTCCGAGCCCCCGGGGGCGGATGATCTCCCGCGGATAGAGAAGGAGATGGAGAAGATCGTAAAGGAAGAACTGCCCATCGAGCGGGAATGGATGAGCAAAGCGGAGGCCGAGGAATACCTCCGGGAACATGGGGAAACCTACAAACAGGAACTCCTTGGGGACATGGAGGGAGAGCAGATCTCATTCTACCGCCAAGGTGATTTCGTCGATCTGTGTAGAGGTCCGCACATCCCCAGCACGGGTGGTGTTCGCCATTTCAAGCTCATGGACATGGCCGGCGCCTACTGGCGGGGCGACGCCGAGCGCACCATGCTCACGCGTATCTACGGCACGGCTTTCCCCACCCGGGATGCGCTGAAGGAATTTGTGCGGCGGAGAGAAGAGGCCCGTCGTCGAGACCACAGGGTCCTCGGGCCGCAACTAGACCTGTTTACGATCAACAACGAGGACATCGGAGCGGGGTTGGTCCTTTGGCATCCCAAAGGGGCCCGGGTTCGACAAGAACTGGAGGACTTCTGGGTGCAGGAACACTATCGGCACGGGTATCAACTCGTCCGTAGTCCCCACATCGGCAGGGCCAGGCTGTGGGAACGTTCGGGGCACCTTGAATTCTACCGGGAGGGGATGTACGCCCCGCTGGACGTAGAGGGCCAGGAGTTCTACCTAAAGCCAATGAACTGCCCGTTTCATATCGCCATCTACAAGGCCAGGACGCACTCGTGGAGGGATATGCCCCTCCGCTACGCCGAGCTGGGCACCGTGTATCGCTACGAGCGTGGCGGTGTGCTGCACGCTCTCCTGCGGGTGCGGGGGTTTACACAGGACGACGCGCATATCATCTGCCGCCCTGACCAGGTGGAAGAGGAGATCCGCTCCACCCTGCGGTTCGCCCTGCACATGTTGCAGACGGCCGGTTTCTCGGAGTTTGCGGTCTATCTGTCTACACGGCCGGCGAAGTACGTCGGCGAGCCGCACCAGTGGGAGCTCGCCACCGCGGCCCTACGACGGGCGGTGGAGGCCGAAGGCATGCCCTACGAGGTTAAGGAAGGCGATGGGGCGTTTTATGGTCCGAAGATCGACATCGATGTCGAGGATTCGCTGGGCCGAGCGTGGCAGTTGACGACCATCCAGTTTGACTTCAACCTTCCCGAGAGGTTCGACATGTCCTATACGGGGGAAGACGGCCAGGCACAGCGGCCGTACATGGTGCATCGGGCGCTGTACGGAGCGATGGAGCGATTTTTCGGGATCCTGATTGAACACTACGGTGGTGCGTTCCCGGTGTGGTTGGCCCCCGTGCAGGCGGTGGTCCTTCCGGTGAGCGAAGACCAGATCCCCTATGCGGAGGAGATGGTGGCTCAGCTCACTGCCGCCGGGGTCAGGGCGGAGGCTTGGGGGCGCGCCGGCAAGACCCTGCGGTGGCTGATACGTCAGGCTCAGCTGCAGAAAGTCCCTTATATGTGTATCGCTGGCCCCCGTGAAGCCCAGGAGAGAACCTTGGCCCTGCGGCTGCGTACCGGGGAGGACCTAGGGCCGCAGCCTGTGGACGATATTGCCGCCCGGATTACCAAGGTCGCCCGCACCCGTGGGAGTGAACTGTAAGGGACTGTTGCATGGAATGTCGCGCGGGGTTTTCTCGGTACTTACTCCGTAGTCGTCTTGGTTAGCGCGGCCAAGGAGCGTTCCAGCCGAGGTGCCTGTTCACGCGACTCCCAGGGTGGGGCCAGCTCCACGCGACCGAAGTGGCCGTAGCAGGAGAACGGAGTGTAGAGCGGCTGTTGCAGCTGCAGGTGTTCGATGATCGCCCCCGGACGGAAGTCGAACGTTTGCAGGATCGCCTTGCGCACCAGCGCATTAG
>PXEP01000039.1 GCA_003566155.1 Candidatus Acetothermia bacterium
CGTCGGTCCGGTAGGGCCGGAACCCCGAGAGCTCAAAGGACCAGCCGGAGAACGGCTCCACCTTGGTCGCGGCCTCCAGCTTGCCCGAGGTACGCCAGTCGGGCGCGCGCAGGTCCCCGGAGAGGGAAAGCTTCCCCGACCAGGTATCCCCAGGGAACTCCGCCCCGAGGCGGTAGCCCGACTCCAAGACGGACGGCGCGAACCATCCGTCGCTCGGGAGCCTTGGGGTAAGGCGCAGGGAGTAGGTGGGCCCGGGCGCCCAGGACGCATCCAGCCTTCCGGAAAGCACGCTGGTCGCATCCTCACGGGCATCGCTCACCTCCCACTGGGCCCGCACCCCACCGCTCCAATTGTTTTCCCCGACGTAGTCAGCGGAAATTGCTAGACGGTGCTTATCGGAGAAAGCGCCACTGCCGGGGGCGTCCTCCGTCCAGCCGGTGCTGGCGGTGAACCCCCAAGTCCAAGGCCCGTCACCTTCTTGTGTTAGCCTCAGTTCGGCCTGGTGCACCGCCCCGTTGCGCGAGCTCCCAATCTCCTGGTAGTCGCTGCCTCGGGCATCCAGCGAAACCTGCCAGCTCCAGTCGCCCACTTCGCGGGCCAGGGACAGCTTGCCGGCGAATCCGACCGCTGTGTGCCCGATGCGGGAGATGTCCTCGTACCTCCCTAGATCCTGCCCTTCGATGCGCGTTTCTTCGCCCGGGAAGCGGTGGGCCTCATCGGCTTCGATCCGCCACAGGTCAAGCGCGAATTCGTCATCGGCCTCTCCCCCCGCCCACAGCGCGCCGTCGCCAGTACCCACGGCGGTCAGGGGCTCGCCCAGCACCGGCTCGGGCTCGCCCAAACGGAACAAGCCCTCCGGGCCGGCCATCCACAGCCGCCCGTGGCGGGCAGCAAGGGACAAGAACGCATCGTGCGCCCAGTGGTTGTCCACTTCCTCCCCGGCCCGCACCTCGCGCACCCCGTACGAGGTCGCTACATACAGCGCGCCCTCCAGGCGCGCCAGGTCGTGCACGGCGGTCCTTAGCTCGGCCACATGCGCGTACCACGAATCCCCGTCCCAGGCGTACAGGCCGTCGTCCGTGCCCATGTACAAGCGGTCTTCGGTCCACAGGAGCGCTGTGGGGGCTACGTCCGTCGGCAGGGGCTCGCGGGTCCAATTCGCGGTCTCTGTCGCATCGACCGGGGCAAACCACGCCAGGGCCTCCTCGGTCACCACATACACCGCATCGTTCCCTCCGGCAAGTGCCAGGACCTCGTCTCCCGGCAAGCCCTGCTCGCGGCGTAGGCGGCTCCAGGAGGCCACACGGTCAAATGGGGACTCCTCCTCCAGGTCAACCACGGTCAACCCTTCGTCGGTAGCGATGAGGAGCATGTTACGCAGGGCAAGAAGATCGCGCACTTCTTTCCCCCCCAGACCTTCTCGCCCCCCGTAATGGCGGAAGCTCGCCCCATCGTACACGGTGAGTCCGCTCTGATGGCCAAACACCGTGTAATCGGCATCGAAGCCTTCAGCCTCGGCGATCACGTTGATCCGATTTGGCAGGGCCAGCCGCTCGTTGTCCCACGGGGGAAAGACGTTCTGTGAGCCGGCGAACACGAACTCGTAATCCCAGTCGCCCAGATCGCCCGATAGGCGCAGGCCACCCACGGTATGCGTGTTGGGCATGGTGGGGCTTTCCGGGCGCGGCCGGCCCAGGTCGGCCGCCTGGGCCAGAAGCCCCTCCAGGTTGTCCGAACCGGGAACAGAGAAAGTAAACGCGACAGTGCCCCGCTCGTACTCGGTGGGCACACCGAGGGCCCCCCGCTGGCGCTCGAACTCCACCCGTAGCTCCTGGCCAGCACCCAGAGCAGTGAACAGAATTAGCATTCCCGCCTCATAATCAATGGAGTAGTCGGTGCCCCGCTGCAAGCGCTCGCCGTCGACGAACGCCCGCTCCGAGCCAGGGATCACCGAAAGCCCGAGCTGGAACACGTTGCCCTCACGCTTGTAATCGAACCGTGCCCGGAGCCCGGCGTTCTCTTGGAAGAACCCGTCGGGAAAATCCAGGCGCACTATGCCCCGCTCAGGGAACAGCTTCCAGTCGTAGCCTGCAAGCGCCGGATCGTCGATGGGGCGGAAGCGCTGCTGGCCGGGTCGGCGCACGGATAGCTCGAGGCTGCCCTCGACCACATCCCTCTGGCCAAGCGAAATGTACCGTTTGCGCCTGGCGTCGTCGAACCGGTAGCGCTCCTGGTCCACCTCCAGGTGCGCGTAGCCCATGAGGCCCGCCAAGAACTGCTCCTCCAGCTCTGAACCTTCCACGAACGGATAGCGCTTGCGGTCTTCATCGGGCAGGCCCTCCCTCGTGTTGTAGTCGCTGATCGCATCGCGGATCCGCCGTCTGAGGAGCACCTCGGGGGTGCTCCTGAGGAGCAAGACGTCCCCATCATCGTCCAGGATTGAGAATGCCCCGCTGGCAAGAGCCCTGCGCGGCGCGGCGTGGAACCCCTCGATCAGGTACCCAAGGTCGTACCGGCGGAGGAAGACATCCAGTCCCTCATCCACCCGAAAGGCAAGCTCGACCTCAGAGAAGCCCTCCACATAGGGCACACGTAGCTCGTAGTAGTAGAGCCCCAGCACCGACTCCCCGTACGGAGCGGGATCGCGTGGCTCGTCGGGGTCCATGTACGAGTACTGCCTCTCGGCGGTGGCGGTCTCCCCCCGGAAGGTCTTCGTCTCGGAGATCCCCTGTTCCCGGGCGAACATACCGCTCACGGTGTACTCATCGGACGTGTAAGCGAGCTGCGCCCCGAGGAACTGCTTGCTTAGCATCCCAAGCTCCGCGTCGCCAGTCGTAAGGTCCCCCAGGACGCCCGACCACGGCGGGCGGTCCAGCCGAATCACCAGGTCCTGAAAGGCAGCCCCTTTGGAATCATCGAAGCTCGCTTCCAGCGTCAGGAACCCCAGCGCGGTGCCCTTGATGTCGGCCCGCAACGCCTGGTCCAGCGTCGGCACTCCCGGGGACAGGCCCACAGCACGCAGCGCCTTGGGGGAACCAAAACCCAGCCGCAGCCCGAACGATTGCCGGCCGCTTATCTCCAAGGTGAAATCGTCCGTCTCGACTACGCGCTCTTCCTCCTTGGGCTCGTCGGGGTCCTCCTCCAAGACCTCTTCGTCGACCTGTTCCTCGTCCAGGAACTCGTCACCAAGCTCCTCAGAGGCGCGCGCCTCCCCCTCATCGTCCTGGTGAGCATCGTCCGCCTCGTGCTCCGGCTCATCGGCCACCCATGAGGGAGTCTGGATTTCTGAAGTGGGCTGTATATCGTGGGGCATGTCCAGCGTTTCGCCCGCCCACAGCACACCCCCGACCACAAACCACAGTCCGACCACGCATATAGCTAACTGTTTCGCCATGGCTATGTTCGTCTCACCACCAACGCTCGGGTGTAATTGCGCGCACACGAAGCATGGGGCAATCATCTCCCGCAGTCAAGGGCAACTGTTCCCAATCAATGGACATTGTGTGCAGACCGCGTGCGTGTAGGATGTGCATACGATGACAAGGTATGCGTTTGTCAAGAAGGCAGTGGCCGTTGTTGTCCCAGCCGGGGTGCTACTGTTGGCTGGCTGCGGATTGCTGGAAGCACGACCCGATCCACCCCAGCCCCCTGAGGACGTGCGAGCCAGCGAGGGCGAATACCCCGAGCAGATCGTCCTCGTCTGGAGCGAAGTGGAGGGAGCCGACCGCTACCGCGTATTGCGCGCTCGGAACGATGATTACGAACAAGTCGGCGATCCGGTAACAAGAACAATATACCAGGACACCGACGCCACCACCGGAAGCTTCTGGTACAAGGTGGTCGCCTGCGGGCCAGGCGGCTGCAGCGCCGAGTCACAAGCGGTCACCGGCTCCGCAGCCGCGCCCAAGCGTCCTGTTCCGCCCCTGCCGCCCACCGACGTCAGGGCCTCCGAAGGGGAGCATCGGCACGAGATAGCAATCGCTTGGCAGCCAGCCGAGCGTGCTGAGGCGTACACCATCCACCGCGCTGAAGCAGCCACTGGCCCGTTCGAGGAAATCGCCCGCACCCAGTCGTCCAGTTACAGAGACGAAGACGTCGATCAGAATGTGGTCTTCTGGTAC
>PXEP01000222.1 GCA_003566155.1 Candidatus Acetothermia bacterium
GAATTCCTAAACGTCGCGCTCGACGACGACTACGCCGCTCCGGGCGCGTGGGTGCTGGCCCAGGTGATTGAGTTCGAGACAGGCGACGACCCACTCACGATCGACAAGATCACGATCAAGAGCACCGACGAAGACTCAGAACTAAAGGGCGAACACGTGCAACGAGTCGGCGTCCTTCGGGATGCCAAGTTCGGCCTGCCCATCGGCGCCCAAGATGAGACCGAGGATTTCGCCAATGATGACGGCGTGGAGATAGACACCGTCGTGAACAACGAGTTCGCAGCGGACGAGGACCATGTCCTCTATATCTACCTGTTGCTGGCCGACGATGCGCCGTTGGGCCGCAAGTTCGCGCTCGGCGATACCGAGATACACGAAAATCCCGATTACACGGTAGATTACGACAACGGCAATGAGGCCACGGTGCTTACCGTCCAAGAGGGGCCTACGGTGGTAAGCGGGGAACCCAAAGTGGACGACATGACCGTCTACCGGGGGCAGACGTTCATCGCCCAACGGATCACCGTGGACGGAAGCGGAGTGCCGTTTGACTTCACGCTGGACGAACTGCTCATCCAGAACGTAGCTCCTGGCACCAGGCTTGCCGGCGCGTACATCGACGAGATCGAAATTCGCCGAGCCAAAGACGGCGCCGTTATGGGAAGGCAGACGAGCAGCGCTGAACTCGACAAGCTGATCGCAAGCGGCACCCCGGTCAACCTGACATCGCACAACGATATCGATGCCTATGAGGAATTCGTGCTCGAGGTGTGGGTCACGTTGGCCAGCAACGCGCCCAAGGGCCACAAGCTGGCACCAGAGGTCACCGTGTGGATAGAAAGCGCCGGGTTCACGGTCCACGAAGACATTCCCGAGTTCGACGTGGGGGACCCGGCCGGCCTGGAGGTGAAGAACGACGACCTCGATTTCGAAGAGCTCAAGGTGTTTTCCACCGAGCGGTTCCTCGCCCAGCGGATCAGGGTGACGGACGAGACGGTCGGGCCGTACGACGTCGCCATCGACTCGGTGTACGTGAAAAACATCGCCGACATTGACGAGCGCCTGGCCGAACACAAGATCGACAGAATCGAGGTCCGCAGGGCGCGGGACAACGCGCTGATAGGGGAGATCACCGAGGACGACGATATCTCCGGATTCAACGTCGGCGGCGTCCGCATCACCACTGACCAGTACAATACAGTGGCTGACGCCACCACCGAGTACCTGGAGATCTGGATCACGCTCAAGGACCACGTTCCCCACAACCGCAAAATCAAGCTGGAGAGCACGGTGTGGCACACGGAAGGCGGAAACACCTTCGCTTCGGCACCTGTCGACGGCAACGCCACGTTCACCACGGGACCCGAGGAAGACGAGGGGGGTTTCGAAGAGGCCGAGACGGTAGAACTCGCCGACCGCACCGTGTACCAAGGGCAGGAGTTTCTCGCCCAGCGCATCAAGCTCACAGATGACGATGCCAACCCCTACGACGTCTACATCACATCCCTGATCATCCGAAACACAGCCGATGCCAGTCCGCTGTCGGACCACAACGTGACCCACATCGAGATCCGACGTCGGACGGACGGGGCAGTCCTCGGCGGCACGTCCGATACACGGGGCCTGCGTACCGAAGGCGTCCGGATAGGCACCGCGGAGAACAACCGGGTGCCCGACGACACAAGCGTGGAGCTAGAGATCTGGCTGACCCTGCGCCAGGCCACCCCCACAGGGCGCAAGGTCGAGTTGGAAACGGTCGTATGGCACAGGGAAGGCCAGCAGAGCTTCCGCACCGACTCTCTGGAGGGTCCGGCCACGTTCACTACAGACCATGGTGATCCGCCCGAGAACGTGGACTTCACCTGGTCGCCGGAGGAGCCCGAGGTAGGCAAGACGGTCACCTTCATTCCGGACGAAGACATCACCGATCCCGAGGGGGACATCGACGAAGCTCAGTTTCACTGGGACTTCGGCGACGGGGAGGAGACGACAACCACCGGGCCGCAGGAAGTCCCGCACACATACAACGCTGCCGGCACCTACGAGGTCACGCTCACCGTAACCGGCAACATCGGGATCTCCGCACAGCGCAGCCATGATGTCACTGTAATAGCCATGGATCTCACCGTGGACTTCTCCTGGACACCCTCGCAACCGGGCGCGGGGCAGGAGATCACGTTCACCGCCGAGGTGAACAACGACCCGACAGAGCCGATCACCTACGCGTGGAACTTCGGCGATGAAACCGAAGTGCAGGAAACCGAACAAGCAACCATTCCCTACACGTACAACCAGCCGGGAGAATATCAGGTGACGCTTGAGGTAACCGACGAGGAGGGCCTTACAGGAACTGTGACCCAGACCGTCACCGTCGGCGAGCCACAGATGCCGGAGCTGGGTGCGATCTCCGTCGACCCAGCAGTCCCCGAAGTCACAGAGGACGCGACGTTCACAGTCCCAACGGAAGTGCCCGAGGGGGCTGAACCTGCAACCGAGTGGGAGTGGAAGTTCGGCGACGGAAACGATGCCACAACCAACGAGAACACCGCGACGCACCCGTACCAAGCAGCGGGGCAGTACACGGTGGAGGTCCGAGCACGGAACGCGGCGGGCTGGAGCCAGACGCAGACCAAGAACATCTACGTTCGGGAGCCGGGAGCCGGCCGCATAGGTACGCGCCTTACGGAGAACCCTGTGGACACACAAGCTGTGATCCAAGTGATCGCCCCACAAGGGGCCACCGAGTTGCACGTATACATCTTTGACCTCATGGGCAGGCAGGTCCACGAAGCACCCATTGGCGGCAACGAGGCCGTGTGGGATCTCACCGACACAAGGGACAGTTTGGTGTCCAGCGGAGTCTATCTGTATTTGATCACCGGCGTGTTCGAAGAAACTGCCATCCGCTCGGAGACGGGCCGGATTATGGTAGTCCGGTGAGGGGGTAGTCATGCGAAAAGTACTGACAGTTCTAGCGGTCATCATGATCGGGGCGGGGGCCTCGGCACAGGCGGGAATGCTCAACCCCTTAGACATGGGACTGGGGGTGCGGGCTATGGGGCTGGGCGGTGCCTACACGGCGCTGGCCCGAGGGACGGAGTCGCTCCTTTACAACCCGGCCGGCCTCGCCCACCAGAACGGAATCCGGGCCGACACAAGCTACACCGCCGCGATGGGCGAGTTCGGCGTGGGTTGGCTGGCGGGGGCGATGCCCTCGCTGGGAGCTGGAATAGCGTATCTCTCAGTCGGAGACATCGTTGACCCACAAGGGGACCCGCTTGCCTACCGCCAGTTCGCCCTGGTCGCCGGCGGCGGAATCGCCTTGGCCCGTTTGCCTATCCCCGCGCCGTTCCCCGGGGCCCTGGGCGGCAGCCTCAAGCTGTGTTCCACGCGGGCCGCGGAGCACTTGGCGGTGGGGATTGCGTTGGACATCGCGGCCCAGGCGCAGCTCCCGGTACCGCTTGGAGAGCTAGATGTCGGCCTAGCTCTTCGTGATCTAGGCCTCGGCCTGGGGATCGGCGAGGAAGGCGGTGGCTGGAGCACAGAGTTTGCTGTCGGGGCATCGCTATCCTTGCCGTTCGACGTGTTTGCCGCATTGGAGCTGAACTCCTACTACACGGCCCTGGGCGTAGGCTGGCAGCCGGTAGACGTGCTGGAGGTCCGCGGAGGGGTTCAGCTGGCCAACGGGATCGCACGCTGGGCCTTAGGACTGGGCGTAGGCTGGGAATCGTTCTTCCTCGACTACGGGCTTATGACCCACCCCCAGCTGGGCACCTCGCATCGCCTGGGCTTCGGAATCGACCTCGGCGCGCTGCTCGGACTGTAACGGCCACCTCTGACAAGGTGTTCCTGTGGTGTAGCGTCGTAGCTTGCCTACGACGTGCCCTGACGTCGCATGCGAGATGCGACGCTACAAAACAGGACGGGGCCGTTGCCGTGAAGCTGCGACGCTACACGCCAGGATCGGGGGGAGCGCAGGCAAAGTGCGACGCTACGCACCAGAGGACCGGAGGGAGCGCAGACAAGATTCGACGTTGCAGGACGGGGGTTGTGGGCGACGGCGCAACCGGGGTTGGAGGGGCAGCACAA
>PXEP01000098.1 GCA_003566155.1 Candidatus Acetothermia bacterium
ACCTCGCCGGCTCCACCCGTCAGCAAAATGCTGCCTTAAGAGATCAGCTTCTTGGCCAGCTCCACCGCCGAAGCGGCGTCGGCAGCGTAGCCGTCGGCACCTATCTTGTCGGAGTATTCCTGCGTCACAGGCGCACCACCCAGCATCACCTTGATCCCGGAGCGTAGCCCAGCCTCCTCCAATGCCTTGACCACCTCCGGCATGTACACCATGGTGGTGGTAAGCAGGGCAGACATCCCCAGTATGTCTGGTTGGTGTTCTTTCACCGCGTTTACAAACTGGTCTGCAGGAACTTCGATCCCCAGATCCTCCACCTCGAACCCGGAACCCTCCAGCATCATAATGACCAGGTTCTTTCCGATGTCGTGCAAATCGCCTTCCACGGTCCCGATGACCACCTTGCCCCTTGCTTTGACACCCGCCTCGGCGAGCTTGGGGCGCAGAACATCCATTGCGCCTTTCATGGCCTCGGCTGAAATGAGCATCTCCGGCACATAGCGGTCTCCCCGCTCGTACTCGCCGCCCACGATGTCCATCGCCGCGATCAGCGCGTCGTTCAGGATCCGTTCGGCATCAGTTCCCTCGTTGAGCGCTTTTTCAGTGAGCTGCGTTGCCTTCTCCTGTTCCCCATCCAGAACCGCTTGCTTCAGATCTTCAAGCATTGCCCCTCCTAACTGCGCTTCTTCTTGTGGTATTTGATGTAGCCCATACAGTAAGCATCCTGACCCGCCAGGGCCTCAGCGGCGTACAAGGTTTCTTGCATATCGCCACGGGTGGGATCGCTGATCAAAACGTCCACCCCCGCGGCCACAACCATCGCTAAATACGTGCGATTCAACACCGGCCGGGCGGGCAGCCCAAACGACACGTTGCTCACGGCTACACAAGTGCGTACCCCCAGCTCGTGCTTGATACGCTTGGCTGCTTCCAGAGCTACCAGCCCTTGCTGGGGATCACTGGCCACCGACATGCAGAGCACATCGACAATCAGGCGATCCTTGGAGATGCCTTTTGACGCACACATCTCCACCAGCGCGCCCGCTTCCTCAAAGCGGTCAGCGGCCGTCTTGGGCATCCCTTTCTTCCCCATCGCCAGTCCCACCACTTCCGCATCACTGGCGGCCGCCAGATCGACCATCGGAGCACGAGAGGACTCGTTGGAGATGGAGTTGATAATCGGCAATGTACCGCAATCACCCAGTGCCGCCTCCATCGCTTGCGGATCGGCGGTGTCCACCGCGAGCCGCGCATCCTCCACTTCTTCTTGAACAACGCCTATCATCCACCGTAGGTCCGCGGCTTCGTCCTCCATGGACTGGGCTGCGTTGACGTCCAACGCCCCCGCTCCTGCTTCCACCTGCTTTCGGGCCAAGCGAGCTATTGTCTCGCGGTCCTTCGTCTTCAGAGCCTCACGTACTTCTTTGCGGCTCGAGTTCAACAGTTCTCCGATGATGAACGTGTTCACGGCCTCGCCTCCTCCCCCGGAAGAGAGATATTGGGAAACTGGTCCCGCAACTTCCGGTCAACATCCCCCGCGATCCCCAGCGGACGATGCTCCTCCAGTATGCTGCGAGCGATTTCCCGCGCACGCTCCCTCGTATCCGGCGCTCCCTTGGCCTCCCATTTCTCCCGCAGGTCCCGATCGGACACCCGCGGGGTAAAAAGCTCATCGCGCATGTGCTTAAGTGTATGCGCATTCGTAAGGAAGTGTCCACCGGGACCGACCTTGGCAATCGCATCGAGTCCCAGGGTGTCCTCTGAGACCTCCACACCACGCACAGCACGCATGACCATCCCCAGGATCTCATCATCGATCACGTACTGCTCGTACGCAGCCGTGGTACAGAATTCCAACGGTCCCGCGGCGTCGTGGATATAGTTTGCGCCCGCCAGTCCGACGAGTAGGGCCGTGATGGCCTTCTCGTAGCCCGCCTGAGCGTCCGGCAGCTTGGAATCGGACATGCCCGCCGTGGCATACAACGGAAGCTGATAATAGTGGGACATCTGCGCAACGCCGGCCTGCATAAGTCCCATTTCCACCGCGCCCGACAGATACCCGGCCCGGCGCGGGTCCATGACTGTGGAAACGGTTCCCAGGATCACCGGCGCCCCCGAGTTGGCAAGCTGCGCCACGGCCAACCCGGCGAGCGTCTCCGCCAGTTGGACCACGGTCGACCCAGCGATGGTCATCGGGCCGGTGATCCCGGCCACGACCTCCGAGGGGATGGCCACGGGAAGCCCCCGTCGAGCGATCTCCACAAGGAAGTCCCCGTACGTCGCGTCTATCCTGAGCGGCGCCACGGTGCAAGTGATGAACGAGACGATCGGCCGCTCCCGCAGCGCCTCCGGCCCGCCGGCGACCTCCTCGGCCAGGGCGATCGCCGCCCGAAGGCCCTCGGCAGTGTAGATGCCGCCCATGATATGCTTGCTTGTGTTGGCAAGACCTGCATAGAACCTGTTGACGTCCACTTGCTCCTTGGGCAGCTCATTGGGGTACAGAGGAACCAGGTAGAAATGAACGTTGTCCAACGCGTCGACCAATCGGCCCACCCGGGCGATGTCCTGCAGCGTAGTCGGCCGACGCTCTCCGGTCTCCAGATCCAGGGTGTGCAGGACAGTGCCCCCGGTGCCAAAGTGCACACGCGAGTCCGCCAGCTCCAGGTCATGCCGGTCCTCCCGCCCGCACAGCGTAACCTCCGAGGGTGCTCGGTCGATACACTCGCGCATCAAGGCTTCGGGGATCAGCACTGTGTTTCCGCTCTTGTGCTTTGCCCCAGCCTCAAGCAACAGCTCGCGAGCCTCCCTAGAGTTGACCTCGATGCCTATGTTCTCCAAGGTCGACATCACCGCCCGATCGATCTCGTGTACGTCCTCCTCGCTGAACAGGCGATAGTGCTTGGCTACCAGACCTGGTTGCTCTCCCATTTCCCCCTCCCTTAGAGTCTTATTCGGTATTCGTCACGGATCTTCTTCTCCACATCCTCCGGGATGAAACGCTGCCGCTCCTTGCCCAGTATGTCCTCAACCAGCTCTTTTGCCCGCTGCTCGGCCTCCGCCCCGCCCTTCTTCTCCCAGTCGGTGAGCGAATCTCTGACCGCTGTTGCTGGGTGGAAATATTCGTCCGAGCGGGCCATGTTCACCGTATGGCGCTGGGCCAGGAAGTTGCCTCCGGGGCCGACTTTGCCGATCAGTTCCTCGGCCACCGTTTCTTCGTCCACCCGCACGCCGTCGCGGGCCCGCAGGGCCATCCCGCAGATGTCGTTGTCCAGAACATACTGCTCAAACGACACACCGAGCATAGAATCCAGCATTCCTGCCGCGTGGTGCACGTAGTCACCGCCGGCCAGCGTCACCAACAGCACATTGGTCGCCTTCTCGTAGCCGGCCTGGACGTCACCGCTCTTGGCCTCGGTGAGCCCGGCGTCGGTGTAGATCGGCAGGCCGATGTAGTGCGCAAGCTGCACCGCGGCGGCGTTCATCAGTCCGCTTTCCACCGCCCCGCCGAGATAAGCCATGGTCCGGAAGCTGGCCGCCGCCGGCACAGGTCCGTACAGGACCGGCGCTCCCGGATGGATCGTCTGAGACAGCACCACCCCCGATAGTTCCTCCGCGTGCACCTGGGTTAAGAGCCCGGCCAGCGACGCGGGAGCTGTAGACCCCGCCATTGGAGCCGACGACAGCATCACCGGGATGCTGTGCTCCACAGCTCGCTTGAGTACCCGCGCTACCCCCGTGTCCACCCGCAGGGGAGACACCATCCACGAGCAGGTAAGGGACAGAAACGGCCGCTTCCTAAACTCCTCCTCGCCACCGGCCACCATGGAGGCCATATGCACCAGCCGATCCACGGATTCGGGGGAGCTGGCGGCCATGGTTACGTGCTTCTGCGTGTTGGCCAAGCATGCGAACAACGTGTTCTCGTCCAGTTCATCGTCTGGGACATCCCTTGCGATCACCGGCCGGAGGAAAAAGTGGATGTGCTCAAGATTGTCCACCAGCCATGCAAGTTGTGCCAAATCCTGTAGCGTGGACTCCCGGAATTTCCCTTCCTTGCTATCCAGAATACGAATCGCCGCTCCACCGGTGCCCAGGTACACTTCTCCCGTTCCCAGGGCGAGCGTCGGCTGCTCTCCACGCGCGTGCAGGGAAAACTCCGACGGGGCTTCGTCCAACGCTTCGTTTATCATCTTTTCGCCGAACCGTACGCGCGTTCCATCGGCTTTCGCCCCACGCTCCGTCAGTAGTTCCCGCAGGTCACTGTCTCCCACCTCAACCCCAACCTTGCTCAACAGCCGCAAGGCGGCAGAGTGGATATGCCCAAGTTGTTCGTCGCTCAAGACGGGAAGGCCACTACCAGTAGTTCTTTCACCGGACATGTTTTCTCCCTTCGAGAATCCTTGACTTCACAATGGATGCTCTGTAGCATGAGCTTCAGTATATGGTTCCTGTCGGCCTTGTCAACTGCACGGCTGAGTCCCTGAAGGTCCACAGCCGCACGGCACCGCCACAGCACCATATACGAGGATGCTATGCCTAAGCAAACGCGCACGGACTTACTCAGCTCGATCCGCCGAACGCACTTCCCGGGCAAACGAGCCCAGGTGGCCAAATACATCCTCGACAATTACATGGAAAGCGCGTTCCTCACCGCGGCCCAGGTGGCCCACCGTGCGGAGGTGTCCGAGCCCACGGTGATTCGCTTTGCCACCGACCTGGGATACAGCGGCTTCACCGCCCTACAGCGCGCTTTACAGGATCTTATCCAGCAGAGACTAACCACCGTACAACGCCTCAGGCTCACGCCTCCAAGCCAGCAACAGGAGGACCCAGTCCTCCAGTCCTTGTGGCGCGATCTCCGGAACCTGGAGGAGACGATAGAGGCGCTTGACTTGCCGACCGTACGACGGATCGTCGATCTCTTAGCGGTGGCCGATCGTGTGATCGTCGTGGGCTTGCGCATGTCGGCTGCCTTGGCCGAGTACACTCGGTTTGCGTTGAAGAAGAGCATCCCCACGGTCGTAGCCGTCACAAGCGGCGATGGAACATTCTTCGAGGAGCTCATGCACACCACCTCCCGCTCAGTCGTGGTAGGCCTGGGCTTCCCTCGCTACACCCGCGCCACCGCGGAATATCTGGAGGCTGCACGACAGCATAAGGTCACGGTGGTCGCCATCACTGATTCCCAGCTTTCACCGCTTGCCCCGATGGCCGACGAGGTCCTGCTCGCCCGGAGTCGGGCGCTCTCCTATGTTGATTCGTTCACCGCACCCATAGCCGTCATCGGGGCACTGGCCACCACCCTAAGCTTAGTAACCGGCGATCCCGATAAACTCGGAGCCTTGGAAGCGCTTTGGCGTAGGTATCGAGTGTTTCGCTGAGCTACACTCGCGCACAGTCGGCCCAAGCCAACCTCGCCGGCCACTCCCTGCACCCCAAAACCCGCAGCTCGGACAAGCTCTGCAACACAGTGCCTTCGCATGGTGACGCTCCGATTTCTACACCAACTGGCTCAACAGTCCGGTCCCTCTCCCTTCATGCCAGCCATATCGAAGCCGCGTCCCGCAAAAAAGGGGCCGGCTCGTAGCCGGCCCCCTACAGTTATCCGGTCTTGCTCGCTTGGAGCTCAGCCGTCGATCAGCTCGTGCTCAAGCAGGAACTCGCGCGCGGCCTCCACCGGCTCCAGGCCGTCGATGGCCACACGTGCATTGAGCTCGGCCATTCTGCGCTGAGCGGCATCCGCCTCCTCGGGGAAGGCTCCTGTAAGCTCACCGAGGATGTCGGCCAGTTCTGGATGCTGTTCCAAAACCTCGGCGCGCACGTTCGGGGAGAGGTCATACGGCGGCCAGAACAGTCTATCGTCCTCGAGCACCACCCAGTCAAACTCGATGATCTGGGGGTCAGTCCCGAACGGGTTCCCCACTTCTACATCCCCCCGAATCATAAACTGAAGGTGCACACCGGCCAGGGCCGCGGTGACGTAGGCCGGATCGAACTGGAACTCATAGAGATCCTCCAACGCGCTCAGTCCGTCGGGGCGGGTGGCGAACTCGATCGTCACGGCGATGCGCACGCGGCCATCGCGCTCCTTGACGAACTCGGCCAAGTCGGAAATCGTCGCTAGATCGTGCTCCTCAGCAAATTCGCGCTCCACGGCCAGCGTGTAGGTGTTGTTGCACCAGATAGGATCAAGCCAGACGATGTCGTTGTCCTCGTCATATTCCTTGATCAGTTCGTACATCTCGGTCGGCGACTCGCCCTCGTAGGGCATCCCCGCGTGCGTAAGCCAGCCGGTCCCAGTGTATTCCATACACAGATCGATGTCCCCGCCCAGCAACGCTTCCCGCAGGATGGTGGTGGACATCCCCGTAGACAGTTCTACGTCGAATCCCCTGTCCTCAAGCAGCAACCTCATCAGCTCACCGGCAATGATCTGCTCGGTGAACCCCTTCGTCCCAATGTGAATGCTTGCCGCTGCCACGCTAAACGAGAGAACACCCACAAGCAGCAACGCTACCATATACTTCATGTACTTGCGTACCATTATCGAATCCCTCCTCATCTCTGGTGGTACACGGTTGTACACGGCTATTGCCTAAACACATGCTCAGTTACATGTTCACACCCTTATCTCTCCGGGTATCACCTCCTGTTCACTAGGCTACTGCGGAAGCCTCGCTGCCCTTTATACCCCTAGGTGTTACCGCGCGCTCGATCGCACCCAGCACCGCGTCCAACGTCACCGCCAATGCAGCGGTGGGCGCAGCCCCTTGCAGTACGATCTCGATGATTCCGCCGATGGCTATGCCTTCCGCGATAATGGCCCCCAGCCCTCCGACACCTATCAATCCCGCCACCGCAGCAGTGCCTACGTTCAGCACCGTGGAGGTGCGGATGCCGGCCATGATCACTGGGACGGCCAACGGTACTTCAATCTTGCCCACAATCTGCCAGTAGGACATCCCCATTCCGCGAGCCGCATCGCGGATCGCCGGATCAACAGCCTTGATCCCAGCATAGGTATTACGCACGATCGGGAGAAGTGTATAGGCTGCCAGAGCCACAATCACCGCCTCCCTGCCGATCCCGAGGATCGCGGAGAACAGGAAAATGAAGCACAACGTGGGCAAGGTTTGGCCCGTGTTGACGACCCCCTCCAGAAGCCTTGTTAACACTGGGATGCGCTTCCTGGTTAGCAGGAACCCTATGGGCAGCCCAATCCCTATCGCCACGAGCTCAGCAATAACCACCAATTGCATGTGGGTGGAGATTTCGGCCAGTACTCGCCCCGGGGGCACAGTGCGTGGCCAAGCCCGCTCACCGATAGGCCCGATACTGGTCATCCAGATCGTGATCCCGATGAAGATCGCCAACAGCGACAGCAGTGTCAGCGTACGCCTCATCTTTACTCTTCCTCCAAATAATGCTCCTGCACGATATCATACAGTCGGCGGAAGGTGAGCACGCCCACGAACTTGTCGTGCCGGTCGACCACCGCCAGATTTCCGATGGCGCTTTCCAACATGAGCGAAAGCGCTTCGTTTACCGGCATGTCCCGCCGACCGACCTTTCTCGCCCGCACGAGCACCTCACCCACCTGTTTGTCTCCATCCAGGTTCCGCAGTCCGCCGCGGTTCACCCAGCCGGCGAAGGTCCCGTCACCGTTCACCACCGGCAGAAAGCGGACATTTTGGTCCTCCATCTTCTGAAGCGCCTGCGATACCGTCACCTCGGGCTCAATGGTGGGCGGGCTGTCGTCCAAAACTTCCCGTAGCCGGACCAGCGTCAAGGCCTTCAGCGTACGGTCGGTTCCAACAAAGTTGCGAACGAAATCGTCCTTCGGTTTGGCCAGCAGTTCAGCCGGCTTGCCCTCCTGGATCAAATACCCGTCGCGCATCAGGGCAATCCGATCGCCCAGCTTCAGGCCTTCCTGAAGATCGTGTGTTACGAACACGATCGTTTTTTGAATCTCCTCCTGGATACGCAGGAACTCGTCCTGCAACCGCTCACGGGTGATGGGATCGATCGCCCCGAACGGCTCGTCCATGAGCAGGACCGGCGGATCCGCCCCCAGACACCGCGCGACCCCCACACGTTGGCGCTGTCCTCCGGAAAGCTCCGACGGATACCGTTTGCCGAACTCTTCTGGTGGTGTGAGTCCAACAAGCTCCAGCAGTTCGTTGACCCGCGATCTCCATTTCTCCCTGGGCCATCCAAGCAGCCGGGGAACTGCGGCCACGTTGTACTCAACCGTCATGTGCGGGAAGAGGCCGATCTCCTGAATCGCATAGCCGATCCCACGCCGAAGCTCGTTCGGGTCCATCTGATTGATGTCTCGCTCGTTAAGAAATATCTTGCCCGAAGACAGGGAGATCAGCCGGTTGATCATGCGCAACGTCGTGGTCTTACCGCATCCCGAAGGTCCCACCAATATACAGAGCTCCCCCTTGGGGATCTCCAGGGTCACTTCTTTAACCGCCTCGGTTCCCCCAGCGTACACTTTGCTTACGTTATCCAGTTTTATCATGATGAGCGCGCTCCACCACGCAGGCCCCTGGGGGTGGCCAAGTACTCCAGCGCGCCAAGCACAAAGTCGCTGGCGAGCGCCAGTACAGCCACCGATATCGAACCCACCACCACAAGGATGGAGCCCATGCGCCCGGGTTCCTGTATCCCCCGGAACATAAGTTGTCCAAGCCCACCTGCTCCGATCCACGCAGCGATGGCCGCAATCCCTACGTTCATCACTACTGCCTGGCGCACACCGGCCATGATCACAGGCACGGCAAGAGGCAGCTTGATCTTGGTAAGAAGCTGGCGTTCCGACATGCCCATACCCCGCCCCGCATCAATGATGGCCGGACTCACCTCGACGATCGCTGTGTAGGTATTACGCACAATCGGCAACAGCCCGTACAGAGCCAGGGCCACCACAGCGGGGACGAAACCTATGCGCGAAAGCCCCATGGCACCCAATATCGCCATCAAGATCCCGTACATCGCAAGCGACGGGATGGTGATAAGCATGCCCGTCAGGTATAGGATCAGGTCTGCTAGGCGCTCCCGACCCCGTCCGGATATGAATATACCAAGCAAGACACCGACCACGACACCTGCCCCGTTGGCCACGAGGATGATCCTCAGATGCTGCAAGGTCAGCGCCCCAATTGTGTCCCAGTTATTATTTGCCCATGCCCAAATGTCCTGAAGCACATCAACACTATAGAGATCCGCAAGGCGATCGTCAACCCTCAATGCCGGCAGTGCTCCCCATGGTGATGCAATATGAACTACATACGGGGGCGTCACTAGCTGTGCACCTACGGGCCAATCAGCGTGCCTCCAAAGTCTGATCTGTAGGCACCTGCAACCGGAGTGACACCTGGCAGATGTACAAAGGCGGGGTTACGAAGCCCGAAACACCAGACACGCATTCTGTCCGCCGAAGCCGAACGAGTTGGAAAGTGCCACTCGGATATCTCCTTCTCGTGGCTTGCCCGGAACGTAATCCAGATCACACTGGGGGTCGCGCTCCTCCCAAGTCGTAGTGGCCGGAATGAACCCGTCCATCAACGCCACCACCACAGCACACGCCTCCACCCCGCCGGCTGCACCTAGAAGGTGACCGATCTGGGATTTGGTCGAACTCACGGGGATCTCGACTGCGCGCTCGCCAAACAAGGACTTGATCGCGTACGTCTCGGCCCGGTCGTTGAGCTCAGTGGAGGTTCCGTGTCCGTTGATGTAATCCACCTGCTCTGGGGAAAGGCCTGCTGTACCCAGCGCCTGGGCCATCGCTGCCTCCGCACCCTCTCCGCGCTCGCTCGGGGCGGTAATGTGAAAAGCGTCGCAACTGGACCCCATGGCCAGGAGTTCAGCCAACGCCTCCGCACCCCGCCGGCGCATGTGGGATTCGGATTCCAGCAAGACCACGCCCGCGCCCTCACCCATCACGAACCCGTCCCGGCGGGCGTCGTACGGGCGGGATGCGGTCCGCGGATCGGAATTGGGCGTGAGCGCCCCCATGCGATCGAAAGCAGCGTACACCAGCCTGAGCATCACCGCCTCCGCCCCACCGGCCAGCGCCCAGTCCACCTGCCCTGTACGCACATAGTCACCCGCCAGCCCGATGGCATGCGCACCGGCAGCGCAAGCGGTGACCAACCCCAGGCTCGGTCCTGTGACCCCTACTTCGATGGAAACCTCCGCCGCCGGGGCGTTGGGCATCATCACCGGGGCCAGAAACGGCGACACCCGGGACGCGCCACGCTCCAGCATCACCGTGTGGTTGTTCACCATGGCCTCCATGGCGCCGATGCCCGTTCCAATCATCACCGCACCATGTGCACCGCTGCGAGGTTCAAGCCCTCCGTCGCTCAGGGCCAGCTTGGCCGCGGCCACCGCCAGTTGGCTTGCCCGCCCCATGCGGCGGGCACGCTTCTTGTCCAAAAAGTCCGTGGGCTCGAAATCGAGACAGGGGGCGCCCACTTTGGATCGGATATCGGTAAGATCAAGCTTCTCATCCATGCGGACGATGCCGCTTGTACCCGCGTGAAGCCCTTCGCGTAGCGCCTGTATGCCTACACCCACCGGACTCACCACCCCGAGTCCGGTGATGAACGCGCGTTCAGGCATGGTTTTCTTCCGCCCTATCAGCCAACACCAACACCTCGGTGCGGTTCACCCGCACCACAGCCAAGTGCAAACGGAAATGCCGCTCGCCCTGGGAGGTAACGATGCGCAGGGGTGCGTCCTCCAGACCGAACACAGCCGGTGCATGGCCGGGGAGGATTCCCAGCCAGCCCGTAGGCGTCCGGCAGCTAACTTGGGTAGCTTCTTCTTCGAGGATCACCTGCTCGGAAGCCAAAACCTTGCAGTCCATCATGACCCAGACTATAGCGGGCCGCGGCACTGTATGCTAGGAGGAATCACAACTTCATGCCCTACCGATGCAACTGATGACGCCAGAACCCGTCCACCAGTCCCTTCATCCGGGACAAGGTGGTTTGATCGAGCCGCAACCGGCCAGCACGGTCTAAAGGAAAGCGAATCAGCGCTGACATGCTCTTCCACACCTTTGGGGACACTTCCTCCCCTCCCCCGCCACAGGCCCGGCATAGCAACCCCCCTCTCTCCGGATGCCAGGTGAGTTCGTTTTCACCACCACAGGCCATGCATCCGTCCAATCTCGGCTGATGCCCGGAGACCACAAGCAGTTGTAGCGAGAAGGCTACCCGTGCAAGCTCGGGATCGAGTCCTCCGGCCACCGCGCCCAGGAACGCACGCACACGGCCGTACACATGAAGATCAGGTGTCTCGGCAGGAACAACCCGGTTGACCAATCCCAACCCCCACAGCGCTGCTTCCAGACGATCGACATCCTCCCGCAGGGCGGGGAACGACTCCAGCAGCGTCACCTCACGCAGAAGGTGCAGTCCCTTACGCCGCACGTAGTAGACGATCTGCAGTCGGTTGGCCAGATCCAGGGCTCCACCAAAGCGACTGGTGGCCCGCCGGGCCCCCTTGCTCAGAACAGACAGCTTCCCGTGTCCCGGGGTGAGTACGGTGAGAATCCTGTCGGTCTCAGCGTAGTCCCGCATAGTCAGGACCACGCCCTCGTCTCGATCCAGGGTGGCCACGTTAGTCCGGCGCTCCCTCCAAGATGGCCGCGCTGCGCGACGCCCCGAGCCGGCTGGCCCCAGCCTCGATCATGCGCAAGGCGGTGTCGTAGTCCCCTATGCCCCCGGCCGCCTTAACGCCCACGTGCGGGGCCACCACGCGCCGTAGCAGTGCCACATCATCCACCGTTGCTCCCCCGGAGGCGAACCCAGTCGAGGTCTTCACGAAATCGGCCCCCGCCGCCTGGGCCAGGATGGCACCCGCGGTCTTCTCCCGGTCCTCAAGCAGCGCGCACTCCAAGATCACTTTGAGCACAGGACGCTCGGCCACCTTCTCAAGCGCATCACGCACGGCCCGTATGTCCGCCAGCACGCTGGCGTAGTCCCCATCCTTGAGTGCAGCCACGTTGATCACCATGTCGATCTCCCGTGCCCCCTCCCCTCCGGCAGCGCGCGCCTCGAACGCCTTGACCTCGGGAGTGTGATGTCCATGAGGGAAGCCCACGACGGTACACACCGCCGGGCCCTCGCTCTGCAGAAGCCGTGCCGCAAGCCCAACATGAGCGGGGGGGATGCATACCGCAGCAAACCCATGCCTGATAGCTTCCCGACAGAGCTCTTCCACCCGGGCCGCGCTGACAGCCGGTCCCAGGGCGGTGTGGTCGATCATCCTCGCCAGTTCGTGCTTACGCATTTTCCCTCCACTCAAAGCTTCTCCGTCCACCGATCCACGCACATCTCTTTGAGACACGACCGATCCACTTTCACCCCGAGCCCGTCCTCTTGGGGAACAACCACCGTCCCCCGCTCGGTGAGCACAAAGTGCGGTTTGGCGACATCTTCCTTCCAATAGCGTTCGGTGGCGGATATATCACCGGGCAACGTGAACCCCGGAAGCGTGGCCAACGCAACGTTCAACGCCCGTCCCAAACCCGTTTCCAACATCCCCCCGCACCACACCGGTACATCACGGCTCCGAGCAAGATCATGAATGGCCACCGCTGCCGCAGGTCCGCCCACGCGGCCCTGCTTAATGTTGATGATCGCACACGCCCCGATCTCCAGAGCTTCCCAAGCCCGATGCGGCGATGTGATCGACTCGTCCAAACACAGAGGAGTCTGTAGCTTACCTGCCAGCTGCGCATGACCGACGAGGTCATCGAAGCACAACGGCTGTTCGATCATCATCAATCCAAAATCGTCGAGCTTCTTCAGATGAGCCACATCTTCCAGTCTGTAAGCTGCGTTGGCATCTACCGACAGAGGAAGGTCCGGGTGCCGGCGGCGAACCGCCTCCACCGGGCCCACGTCCCACCCCGGCTTGATCTTGAGCTTCACTCGCCGGTAACCTTGTTCCACAGCAGCATCTACCTCTCCCAGCAACTCGTCCAGGGTCGCCTCGATTCCGAGGCTCACACCCGCCTCAACTTCGTCCCGCGTCCCCCCAAGCTCTTGGGAAAGCCGGATCCCTCGGGCGCGACAGGCGAGATCTAGGACAGCCGCCTCCAGCGCCGCCTTGGCCATCGGGTGCCCGCGGATGGGCGCCAGCCTCGCCTGCACCTCTCCCGGTGAAGGCCAACGCTGCTGGCGCAGGAGGGGAACACCGAACGCTCGGATCACATGCTGGGCGGTCTCCACCGTTTCCGAGGAGAACCACGGGCCCATCCCGGCAACGCACTCCCCCCAACCCTCCACATCACCCGCCACCAGTCGCAGCAGGAGCCCCCTCTTTGTCCGTTCCTCTCCGAAGCTGGTGACAAACGGCCGGCGCAGGGGAAGCTCGATTACGTAACCCTCCAGCAGATCGGGGTGCGCCATCATTCGCGCAGCACCTCCTCCAGCCCGGCCCGCCTGAGGATGAGAAAGCTCCGGTCAGATTGGTGCAAAAGCTGCACCGCAATGTACCCCTCGTCCATATAAGTGGCCAATGACTTTCGCGTCTCCAAGCGCCACGCTCGGGCCAGTTCAAGATCTTCTTGGCGCAGCCGCTGCAATTCAGAAGGGATCTCAAACAGGAGCTGGCTCCCCTGCACCTCGTATTCGAAGCCCGCCGGCCTTCTCAGACCGCTGGGGAGCCGCTGCGTTCTGTTGGCAAGTTCCATCTGTCCCAGCTCCGTTGCCGACAGCGCTGCTTTTCCTCTATCCAATCGGCACTTCACCCGAGCGCTGTCCAAATGCCATTCACACAGAAATCGATCGCTGGCCAGTCCTCGGTTCCGCGTGTCGCGGAACTCCCCATAATAGTTGGGCAAGTACTGTGTGGCGACGGCTCCCAGCTTGTTCAGGTTGAAATGCCCGTTGCGGGACTCCAATGGGTCGAACGTCCAGGTCACCACAGAGATGCCCTGCTTCAGCACATACTCCCTTTGGGCCAGCTTCAGACGATACCCCAACCCTCGATTCTGCCAGTCCGGGGACACAGCAGCCATCATTGAACAATGTCGGAGGCTCCCGTCGTGGTGTCGGCCCAGAAGCGATAACACAAACCCCACCATTTCCCTTCCTGGGCCCACGCCATCATAAGCGCCAAGGAGGAGCCCTCCCGCCTCCACTATGGTGTGCAAAACGTGGTCAGGCACGAGCGCGACATCGGCAAACCCCCACACCTCGCGCTGGAGGCGCTCGCAGGCTCGATATCCGGAATGGTCGGCAACCGGCTCGATGATCAGATCAGTTGTCTCGTTTGTGTGCATACATATCCCTGTCCGCTTCCGAAAGGAGTGTGTCTAGGTCGAACGCCTGCGCCCCGTCCCACAGCGCTACTCCCACCGACAAGCCCAGGCGAACCGGCACGTCAGAGAACACCTCGCTCACGCCTTTCTTCAGCCGCTCGACCACCGAGTACGCCTCACCGTTGGTCTCCGGCAACATCACCAGAAACTCATCTCCACCTACCCGAAACACATAATCAGCGTCGCGCACGTTTTCTAGGATAAACATGGCCACCCTTTGCAGGACCTCGTCCCCAAACCGGTGCCCGTAGCGATTGTTGACTTCGCGGAAGTTGTCCAGATCCAAATACAGAAAAGCCACCGGCCTCTGGTATCGCTTGGCCTTGGCCACTTCGTGCGCGGCAGCCTCTTCCAAGAATCGCCGGTTGTACAGGCCGGTCAACGGATCACGGATCGCCAGCTGTCGCAATTGCTCCTGGCTACGCATGTTGGCCAGCGCCACCCCCAACTGGCCGGCCACCGCCTGCAGCAGCATCTCATCTTGCGGTCCGAACGCATTTAGGCGCCGGGATTCCACATTCAACACTCCCAGAAGCTCCCCACCGGCTTCCACCGGAACGGCAAGCTCCGAGCGAATGAGCGGGCTTCCTTCCACATAGCGCGGCTCGGCCCGCACATCATCCAGACGAACGGGCTTGCACTCACTGGCTACCCAGCCTACGACGCCCCGTCCTCGGGAGATATCCACCGTCCAGCCGGGCCGTATCTGTGTGTGCAGCTTCAGCTCGGCGACCATCGACAGATCTTCGAGAACCAGTGCTCCATGTTCCTTTCGGAAGAACGCGCAGTAGTCGAACGCCACATCGCCCCGTACAGCGCGCACCACCTGTTCGACAAGCTCCTCCCGCGAGCGTGCTTGGGTGAGCCGGTAGCTAAGATCGTGTAGCCGAACCAGCCTCTCCTGGACCAGGAGCGCGCGCAATGCCGTCGCGCAGACACCCCCCACTGCCGTCACCGTGTCGGCGTCCAACTCCGTTACCCCATACGGGCGGTCGCTAGCTACCTCCAACACCGCCACCAGTTCCCCCTCCAGCACCACCGGGACAGCCACGGCCGACCGCAGTGCCGGGGAAGCGGGCGAAGGGGAAGTGAGCTCCCGGGCCATGTATGGGCTTAAGGTGCGGCGGATTTCCGTCAGTACACTAGGGTCCCCGGTCAGCGGGCCCGGGCGTCCAGCATCCTGCAGGCGGCCTTCGGTCATCAGCCCACCCCCGGAGAACCGATAGTTCAGATGATCCTCCAGCAACCGCACTGCCTGCCGCACAACATCCATCGGTTCGCGGACCTGTAGGAGAAGCGGAGCCAACCGATGAACCAGGGTCAAGTGACGCCTGTGGAGCCCTACCTCGTCCCTTTCCCGTACTCGCTCCACCAGCAGCGAGGCCATCGCCGCCAGGTGGGCCACCGGCTGCAGCGCCTCCGGGGTGAACGATGCAGGCTCCAACGGATCGTCGAGGGAAATGTGGCCGATGAACCTATCCGCCCCAAACAAGGGTACGAACAGCATATCCATGGGATCCCAGCCGTCCATCTTGACCCGTCCGGGGATCCCCAGCTCGTCGCCTAGGGGATTCCGATCAGCCGGAATGTAGCGTGCCCCGCCCCCGAACTCGAACTCTTCGGAGAAAAACCTCCGCCGCTGTTCCGGGGTCAACCCTCCGCCTGCTATCAGGTGTTCCCTCTCCTCGGCGCTCAGCCCTGCAGTAATCACCGCGGCCACCGGGGCCTCCAGCGGGTCAGGCCAGGAAAGGTCGTACAACGCGACCACCGCCCGCCGGAAACCACAGTGCTGGGTGATCGCGTCCGCCACTCTCTGTAGGATGGCCTTAGGCTCGATCTCGGACAACATGTCCTGCGCTATGCTGAACAGGCTCTCCAGCAACGCTCCGGCCCTTAGCTCACCTTCCACCCTGCGCAACAATCCCACCAAGACCGGCTCATCGGAGCCGCTCCCGCCTACGCGACGGGAGAGCACCTCTACCGGCACAGAGCGCCCCTCAGGGCCCAGCAGTTGTAGCGTGTAGCTTGGGTACTCCTTGCCAGACTGCTTAGCGCTCACGATCCGGCGCACCCTTTGGCGATCCTGGGGATGGACAAACGCCGCCACCGGGCGCCCAATCACCTCCTCCGCGCCGCGGCCGAGGATGTCCAACACCGAAGGGGACGCGTAGATCACACGCTGCTCGGAGTCAAGGGCATACGCTCCGTAGCCCACCCCTTCAGTAAGCAGTTCCCGAAAAGCAACTTCCATTAACCAGGATTCACAGCGCCCATGTTCCATTCCTATTCCCCCGATGGCTAGTGACAATAGTTTAACACCGCGCTCAGGGGCCGGTGAACCGTGCCACCTCACCTGGGTTCTCCGGCCAACGCGGGCGGACTTTCACCTTAAGATCCAAAAACACTTGTTGGCCAAGCATGATCTCCAGATCGTTCCGTGCGCGCTGCCCAATCTCCTTTAGCTTTCGCCCTCCTGCGCCGATGACAATCGCTTTCTGGGAGTCGCGCGCCACATAGATCAACGCACGGATCTCCATCAACGGTTTGTCCTTCCGCTCGGCGATGTGGTCCACCACCACCGCAACGGAGTACGGAAGCTCCTCGTAGGTTAGCTGATACACTTTCTCCCGCACCAGTTCAGATGCGAT
>PXEP01000090.1 GCA_003566155.1 Candidatus Acetothermia bacterium
GACTTTCTGTGTAACGCTGGGGGAGTGACCTGCTCGTATTTCGAACAGGTGCAAAACGACATGAACTACTACTGGTCGGAAGACGAGGTGCAGCAGAGGCTGGACGAGAAGATGACCACCGCCTTCTATGCGGTGCACGAGATGGCCCATGAACGAAACGTGGACAACAGGCTCGCCGCGTATATGGTGTCCGTGAAGCGCGTTATGGACGCCATGAGACTGCGAGGATGGCTGTAATCTAACCACAATCAGGGCGGGCGGCCCCCGTGGGTCGCCTGCCCCGGTTCTACAGTTGTTCCTCCAGTATCTCCTCTACCTCTGCTTCAAACAGCGGCTGAAGGAGGAGGTCCAGCTCTCCCTCCATTATCTGTTCCAGCTGGTACACGGTAAGGCTTAACCTGTGGTCGGTGACGCGGCTTTGGGGGAAGTTATACGTGCGGATCTTCTCCGAACGGTCTCCACTTCCGATCTGCCTTCGCCTCGCTTCACGCATCTCCGCTTCTCGCTTCTGCTCCTGGACATCCCACAGGCGCGCTTTGAGGAGGCGCAACGCTTGTTCACGGTTCCTGTGCTGCGAGCGCTCGTCTTGGCAGGTGACGATGATCCCTGTTGGTTCGTGGATGATGCGCACAGCGGTCTCGTTTTTCTGCATGTGCTGCCCGCCGGGCCCCCCCGCGCGGTAGGTTTCCATGCGCAGATCATCCGGAGCGATTTCGACATCCACGTCCTCCACTTCCGGAAGAACGGCCACGGTGGCCGTGGACGTATGAACGCGGCCTTGGGTTTCCGTTTCCGGCACCCGCTGCACACGATGCACACCAGACTCCAGACGCAATCGGCCGAATGCGTTCTTCCCTTCCACCGAAAAGACGACATGCTTGAATCCCCCGAGCGGAGTAGGATGTGAATCCAACACGCGTGTCTGCCAGCCCATTCTCTCTGCATAGCGAGAATACATGCGGCACAAATCGGCGGCGAACAGTGCCGATTCCTCTCCTCCGGTCCCGGCCCGGATCTCAAGAATGGCGTTTCGTTGATCCTGGGGTCGTTCAGGGAGGAGCATTCGCTTGGCCTCCCCGGCCAGTTCTTCCAAGCGGGCTCGATCGCTTTCCACCGCCTGTTGCAGTTCGGCCTGGAGCTGCTCGTCTTGTTCGGCTTCTAGCATCTCCTCTTCTTCGGCGATGTTTTCGTTGAGCTTCCGTAGTTCCTGGGCCAGGGAGGAGAGCTCACGCAAACGGGCGTATCTCCTTGACAGATCAGCAAAATCGGAGCGCTCAGGCGCGTCGGAGCTAGCTAGAATGCCCTCCACTTCGTCCAGTTCTTCCTCCAGTTGCTCCAGCCGACGCAACAGCTTGTCCATACGTTCACCGCCTCTCTAAGGGACATTCTACGGCACGCACGCTACTTGTCGCGGGGGGATGTCTAGAGGAGGTCGAACTGAGGCATAACACCACTTGAGGGGCGGCGTCAATGTCCCGAAAAGGCAAACCCGTCGCGAGGCGGGGGCGCAAAGCCGCGAGTCTCCCGGTTCAGGGAGACGGTCGGGCTGCCGAAGGACGGTGATCGTGATGCACGCAAGAAGCTTTCTGTTAGTGGCCCTCGCTCTGACTATCTCGGTCACCGCCGCCGCTTCCCAATCGTCGGCAACGACCAGAGTTTCGTGGACGGTCTTGCCGTTTGCCACGCTCGGGTTGCATGGGGGGGGAACCGCAGGAGACGAGGTGACGGCCACAACTCCTCTCCCCACCCCGGGTGCAGCTGACCTTGCCCGGGGTTACGTCGAAGTGCCTGGCGCTGTTGGTCTCACCGTTCGCAGCAACACCGCCTGGACGGTTCTGGTCGAGGCCCTTAGCCCGAATCTGGGTACAAGCGATGATGGTACGTTCACCTGGTCCCTTGATGCTCTTCAGGTGGGCATAGGGGGCAGAACTGTGGACGTGACCACCTATCCACAGGTGCTGGCTACGGGGCATGGCGGACAGCATGAGTTGACGGTTGACTACCGGGCCGAGCTTCCCGAGGATGGGCTTCCGGACGGCGATTACGAGGCCGTCCTTCTGTACACCATCACCACGCAGTAACTCCCTACGCCACCAGAATGGTTCTGTTTGGGAACGCAACCTTACTCATGGGGCACAACTGCCGAGCAACATGCTGCGAGGACGACCATGCGACTCCGTCAGACCGTGGCACACGCGGACCGATCACTTGACCTGTGGGAGGCGCTAGAATTACTGTAGTGTCAATAGGGCAATCCTCGTGATTGCCTTTTGTAGTAGACATTGTTTATAGTTTGTGTGAGTAGGACGTACCCTAGGAGGGGGAGTATGGTGCCCAGGCGAGTTCTTCGGTTGGCGGGACTGCTCACTGTCGTTGCTTTGGGGTTCGGTTTGTTCGGTCATGCCAGCGGTGAGATCGTTCGCTGCACGGGTAGGGATGAGGCCGGTCTGTGTTGGTTGAGAGGTTCCCATACCGGCGACCATGTTACGTGGGCCTTCCATGATGTACCCCGATCTGGGCAACTCGTGCTGGAGATCGCAGCACTGGGGGATGATCCTTCTTCACCGCGACGGGGACGTGATGTGGGTGTGTGCATCTACATCGGAGAGCCCGGCGAGTACGAGTGGCGGCGTTTGGATGCGACGCTCCGCAGCGAGGCCGGAGAAGGTCAGGTCAGCGACTACCCGCTGCGGGCCACGGTAGCCTTTAGCTGGAATGCCCACGGTGACACCGGCACGATGCTGGTTCGCATAAAGCAAGCAGTCCACTGTGAGCCCTACGTGGGTTTCGACGACCATTCCGTCGCTGTGGGAAGGCGAGCCACTCCGGAACCTCCAACACCTGTGGCGGTGGAGCCTGCTGCGGAGGAGCCGGAAGAGGAACCGGAGCCCGACGAGCCAGAACCAGAACCAGCGCCGGTTCGGGAAGAAGTGTGTGTCGTGCCGTCCCGGCTAGGATGCTGGGCGGGAACGCCAGGGGAGGTATGCGCCGAATACGACCCGTTCCGTGTCGAGGCCAGGGAGACTCTTCCCAACAGCCATAACCCAGCGCGCCCGATCCGGCTGTGGCCAGGCCACTACGAGGGGACACTGGGAGGCCGTGAGCCGGACGGGCGCCTCAATGACACAGACTGGTACAAGCTTGAGTCATCCGTCGGGCAAGGTTTTGTCATCTGGGTGGAGGGTGATCCCCAACTCGAGTTCGATGTATACATTGCAGATATCTGTGGCATCATCAAGCACAGGCTGGAGGGGGCGCCGGAATCGATATACTGCGTCATCCCATGCCGAGAGCAGCATAATGGTGATACGTGTGAGTGGCTGTTGCGCATCGTAAGGAGATCAGGCCAAGGTTCGTACAGGCTATCCCTCTTCTCCGACGACTTGGATTCGTAAGCACCGTTATTCCAGGATGCGGCCGTTCAGTGATCTGGTTCGCTTCGTTCGTTTCATTGGCCCAGGTGTCCGCGTTTTTCCGCTTCAGAACGTCGCTTAACTGGCGACGGGGATCGGGTAGGAAACACCGCTGTCACGCACTATGCGCGCATAATGAGCTGTTGCTTCCTGCGCTTTGGCGATGAGCGAGCGATTTCCTGGTGTGCCATTGGCGGGGTGGTGGGCCCCTGTTGCTTTCCGGGCGGCGGGTTTAGAATGCCGGGGAAGGGAGGGGCGGTGGATATCTCGATTCCCGATCTGGGCGATGTTGATAACGTGCGTTTGGTGCGCTGGCTTGTGGATGTTGGTCAGCAGGTAGCCGAAGGGCAAGAGCTGGCCGAAGTGGAAACGGACAAAGCGATATTCGTGGTTGAAGCCCCTGCAGCCGGTGTGCTTACGGAACTGCTGTCTGCCGCGGGGGACGCTGCGCAACCAGGGCAGTTGATCGCGCGCTTGGAGTACAGGTGAGAGATCTCGTCCACATCCGTCTGGGTCGTGAGCCCTATGCCCCTGTGCTCGACCTGCAACAGCGGCTTCGTCGCCTGAGGATCACCGGGGGCGTGCCGGATTTGGTATTGTCCGTGGAGCACGAACCTGTGATCACGCTGGGTAGGCAGGCTGGCCAGGAGAACATCATGGCCAGTCGGCGGGTGCTGCAGCGGCTGCAGGTCGATGTGCACAAGGTGGAGCGTGGGGGAGACGTGGTCTACCACGGACCGGGGCAGTTGGTACTCTATCCTATTCTAGACCTAAGGGGATGGGGTCGAGATCTGCGACGGTATGTAGCAAACCTGGAGGAGGTCATGCTCCGCACGGCCCGCCGTTTTGGAGTTGAAGCGCAGCGAAAGCCCGAGTTTCCCGGCATCTGGATCGGACTGCAGAAACTCGGCTTTGTTGGGGTTCATGTTCGCAGATGGGGGACCATGCACGGTATTGCGTTGAACGTCGACGTAAGTCCCAATCTGTTTTCACTGATCGTTCCCTGCGGTCTGCACGGAGTCGACGCGATCTCACTTGCCGATGTATGCGGAGTACCTGTGGGGCTTCGAGAGGTGGAAGAGACAGCACTTGAGGAGATGGCTGAAGTGTTCGGTGTACGAGTTTCCACCGTAAGTCGGGAGGAACTGGCGCGATGGGTGGGATGAAGCCGGACTGGATCAAGGTCAGGCTATCTCCAGACGACCGAGCGGGGACGCAACTACTCGGAAGCATTGTGCAGGATGCGGGAGTCCATACTGTATGCCAGTCGGCACGCTGCCCAAACATTACCCAGTGTTGGGGGGAGAAGACGGCTACGTTTCTCCTCTTGGGTGACGTGTGCACCCGCAGGTGTGCTTTCTGTGCGGTTCCTGCCGGTTGGCCCGAGGGCAGTCTGAACTCCGGTGAGCCCGAGGGTATTGCCAGGGCTGCTCGGGCATTGGGGCTACGGTATGTGGTTCTCACCAGTGTGGATCGGGATGACTTGCCCGATGGGGGAGCCTCTCAGTTTGCGGCCACGATCAAGGCCGTGCGGTCCTGTATCCCCGGGGCGGCCGTGGAGGTATTGATCCCTGATTATGGGCCGCGGCAGCTTGAGGGATTGCTTGCCGCCAAACCTGTGGTAGTGGGGCACAATGTGGAAACGGTTGCGAGGCTGTCTCCTGCGGTACGGGATTCTCGGGCGAGCTATGATCGCTCGTTGCAGGTGCTGGCGGACGTCAAACGATTGGATCCAGCTAGAATCACCAAATCGTCCTTGCTTCTTGGTATGGGGGAAGAGCTTCAAGAGGTGGAACGCGCTCTGTACGATCTTCGGAAGGTCGACGTGGACATTGTGGTGTTGGGGCAGTACCTACGTCCCACACCGGCACAGAGAGAGGTCGCTCGGTATGTTTCCCCGGAGGAATTTTCTCTGTTGGCGAGGAAGGCCGAAGGTATGGGATTCCGAGGGGTTGTGGCCGCGCCCATGGCCCGTACCTCGTACCAGGCGGCCCACGTATACCGGGAGCTTAGTTGAGACACCTTGTGGAAAGGGAAGTGCGGCTGCCGGAGGAGGGGCTAGCTGAGGAAGAAGCGCTGCTTGGGCAGGTGGCTCGAGGGGAGGCCCCCCCTACCATCAGGGTGTGGCGAAATGCCCGGTGCGTGGTGGTCGGGCGCAGCCAATCGCCCGAAGAGGAAGCGGATGTGGTTAACTGCCGGGCCCTTGGGATCCCTGTACTGCGGCGTTGTTCCGGGGGAGGTGCCGTCTACCACCATCCTGGGAACCTTAATTTCTCCTTGTTCCTCCCGTTGGAGCGAAGGTGGATGGCTGTTCGCCGAAGCCAGTCCTTGCTGGGGCAGCGATTGGCGTCGGCGTTGCGCCAGCGTTGGGGACTCCCTGCCGGTCATCGTGACGGGGCAGTGTTTGTGGGGGGATACAAAGTGTCCGGCTCGGCGCAGCTGCGACGCCGGGCCTTCTTGCACCATGGGACATTGGTCTTATGGGAAGATGAAGTTGACATGCGAGACTTGTTGCTGGCCATGCAGCCGGGGTATTTGCCTAGTGCCGTGGCCTCCCGCGCGGCGCCGGTGGCCGCCCTTTCTTGTTTGAGCGGTGGTCAGGTGGATCTGGAGGAGGGGATCGATCTCTTGCTAGAGGCTTACGCTGACTTGGATGGGCCTTCGTGTTCTCAAGTGGCTGCTACTGGTCAGGCGGCTGCTGCGCTTGGCTGTGCTCAGAACCTGCATGGACCGGGTTCCTACTGAACGCGACTTGCAAGTGATCCGGTGGCAGCTCGGCCGCCACGCTAGGGGTGTTATCGCCGTTCCCGTAACCTGCGAATATGGATTTCCCCAAGTGACGGCCAACAGATTCTTGTTTCGCTCCCAAGAGGGGTTTGAGCTATTTCCAAATGTGTTCTGGCTTACGTGTCCCTACTTGGTCCAGGAAGTAGGAAAGGTTGAGGCGGGAGGAGGTGTACGGGAAGCTGAGCAGCTGATCCGGGATAATCCGGAGTTGGCTGCGCGCTACGCTGACAGTCACCGCGAATACCGGGAGGAACGCCGTCGGTACTTGGCCCCCGAGGAGTTGGTGTTTCTGGAGTCTGTAGGGGCCAAAGGAGCCGTCGACACTGGTGTCGGGGGGCTTCGCAATCCACGGAGAGTCAAATGCTTACATGTGCAGCTAGCACACTATATGGCCCGGGGAGCGAACCCGGTGGGGAAATGGGTGGCTGCTAGATTGCCTGCGCTTTCATGCCCTCCCGAGGATACCCGCTGTCGCGCGGCGCTATCTTGAGCCCAGTTTGATCTTCTGCCGCCATGCTTCCAGCGTGTCCATTAGCCGGTAGGCGGTAAGGTCCAGCTGAAGAGGTGTGATGGAGACGTATCCGGACAGGACTGCTTCCACATCCGTCCCCTCGGCATCCGCGGGGGCCTCGGTGAGCATCTCCCCGGCCATCCAGTAGTATTCGCGCCCTTTTGGGTCCTTGCCTTGCACGAGTTCGTCCTTGTAGGTGCGTGTTCCCAAGCGAGTTATGCGGATTCCCTCTGGTGTGCACGCAGGGACGTTGACGTTGAGAAACGTTCCTGGAGCGAGAGGTCTGTCCCCTTGGACAAGGCGGACTACCTGGGCCGCCACTTTGGCGGCGATACCGAAATCCGGTGGGTGCTCGTCGCTTCCATCGGGTCCGAGATCCTGGGACACGGCCACTGCCGGTAACCCAGCTTGGGCGCCCTCCATCGCCGCCGCCACCGTCCCTGAGTAGGTGACATCCCGACCGATGTTCGCCCCCGCGTTGATCCCAGCCACGACCAGGTCCGGCCGTTGGGGAGCCAGACCGAGCAGGCTTAGGGATACACAATCTGAAGGGGATCCGTTGGTAATATGGATTGTGTGCCCGTCTGCGAGTTTGACCGCGGACACCCGCAGTGGCTTATGGAACACTCGGGTCCGCGAAGCGGCTGACCAGTTTCTATCAGGTGCCATGACCCACACATCGGCGAATTCCGCCAGGGCGTCACGCAGAGCGAGCAAACCTGAGGAAAGATACCCGTCATCGTTGGATAGGAGTACGAAAGGCTTGGTCACAGGGACCTCCCTTTTGTTCCAAGTCTAAACTGAACCGGAGTTCGGCACAAATCGGAACATGTACAATTGGGTTTCCCCGTACGAGCGGCTTTGCTCGAGCTGAAGTGGACTGTGCTGGTCGGTTAGAAGGTCGTTTTCCTGCATCTCTACTACCACAACCGCCCCGGGGAGGAGCGGCGTCCATTGAGCCAGGGCTTGCAGCGCATCTCTCCCGAGTTCAGTGCCATAGGGAGCCCCTACGTACACAAGATCGAACCCTTTGCCCTCTTCGGCTAGTTTCCTGATCAGCCCCACGGCATCACCTGCCATGATGCGTGCCCTATCTTGGTATCCTAGCTGATGGACGTTTTTCTGGATGAGTCGTATGACTTGTGGACATTGTTCGACAAAGGTGGCTCGCCGTGCTCCCCGGGACAGCGCCTCCAAGCCGACTGCCCCTGTTCCCGCAAATAGATCCAGGAAATCGGAATCGGGGACGAGTTCCTTAATCACGTCGAACAGGGCCGTGCGTACCCTGTCGCGCAGCGGGCGCACGGGGAGTCCTCTCCATGGGACAAGTCTCTTTCCCTTTTGCTCTCCGCCGATGATTCGCACTTGTTTTCCCCAAGGAAACGGCTACGATAGCCGTTGGTCCCCATTGCAGGATATCCCAGCCAAGAGCAATTCACAGGTCGTTGTCCTGTTGGGGTGCCGGGAAGGAGATTGCGGTGAACTACGACGTGGCGGTAATAGGTGCTGGACCGGCGGGATTATTCGCGGCGCTGGAGCTCGCCGACACGGACCTCTCTGTGGTCGTCTTGGACAAGGGCTTGGCCCCAAAGGAACGGGAAAGCATTACCTGCGGGGTTGGCGGAGCGGGAACGTTCTCCGACGGGAAGTTGAACCTCACGTCGAAAATCGGGGGCGCTCCCGCGGCCTTGGGCTGTTCGATGGCGGAGTTGAGCGATCTGATCTCCCGAGTGGATGAAGTGTTCACCCAGTACGGTGCTCCTGAGCAGTACTCGGGCGAGGATGAGGAGGCATTGGGGCAGCTCAAGAAAACGGCCTCGGAAGTGGGGATCGAGTTTATCGCCGGTCGACAGCGGCATATTGGCACAGGCCGGATCCGCGAAGTGATCGACTCCTTGTACCAGGATTTGCAGGCGCGCGGCGTGACGTTCATGCTCGATTGTCCTGTGGAAGGGATAACCCGGGGTGACCGAGGCTTTGCCGTCAAGCACAAGCAGGGCGAACTGAAGGCTGAGCGGGTCATCGCCGCTCCGGGCCGAGTGGGGGCCTACTGGCTTCGGGAAGTCTCGCGCGGCCTGGGGGTGGGTCCGGAGTTCGGCCCCTTGGATGTGGGGGTGCGGCTTGAGTTCCCGGCAGAGCTTTACACACATGTCGAACGAGTTATGTACGATGCGAAGTTCCGTGTCCGTACCCGCACCTATGACGATGTGGTGCGGACGTTCTGCGCCAATCCTCGCGGGTTCGTGGTGCGCGAGGACTATGACGAGTTCGTGCTGGTTAACGGCCATGCCGAGAATAAACACAAGACCGACAATAGTAATTTTGCCTTGCTCGTTCACATAGAACTCACCGACCCAGTGGAGGATACGACGGAGTACGGGCGAGCCATCGCCAAGCTGGCCAGTACCATCGGAGGCGGACGCCCCATCCTCCAACGGCTGAAGGACTTGGAGCAGGGCCGACGGTCTACTCCTGAGCGCATCGGCCGGGTTCCCATTCATCCCACATTGGGGGAACACACGCCGGGCGATGTGTCTATGGCCCTGCCCCATCGGGTAGTCGTGAATGTGCTGGAGGCGGTGGAGAGATTGGACGACATACTTCCCGGCCTGGCGTCGGACAGCACGCTCGTCTACGCGCCGGAGATCAAGTTCTACGACACCCGCTATCGCCTGAAAGAGGGGATGGAAACAGAACTGGAAGGATTCCATGTCGCCGGGGATGCCTCGGGGCACTCGCGGGGGATCGTGTTTGCGGCCGTTACCGGGATTCTGGCTGCCCGAAAGGTAAGGTAAGGGGACAGTCCCCCCCGCGGGAGCGGGGGGGACTGTCCCCATTGTCTACTTGTCGATCTCTACCCGTGGCGGACGATTCAAGCTGTCGACCCGAATGGTCAGCGTATCTTCGGCCACGTTGCCCGAGCAATCTGTGACGGTTACCCGTACCTTCACATCTATGCTTTCGCAGCTGGGCACTGACGGCGGCAGGAACACCGGCGTCAACGTGTGGGCGTTCATGAACGAGCCCTTGCTCGCCGACCAGGAAACGCTCAACGGGCCACCATCGGGGTCTTCCGCTTTGGCGATGATCATGATCTGCCCGCCTTCACAGACTGTCAGGTCGGGACCGGCGTCCACCGTGGGCGGCTTGCTCACGTCGCGCACGTAGACGGTCATCGTGTCCTTGGCGACCAGGCCGCATTCGTCTTCCGCCTTGAGGGTGAGGACGATCTTCTCGTCCGTGCACGGTGGTGTGGTGGGCGCGATGAACACAGGCTTCAGGACATGCGGGTCTACGAATGTGCCCCGCCCACACTCGGAGGACCAAGTGAAGTACATCTCGTCGCAGTAGGGATGGTGTGCTTCGGCGTTTATCTTGATTCGCTCGCCTTCATCTACCGTGCGGTCAGGACCGGCGTTGACAACCGGCGGGCGGGGTTTGCGAACCACATGAACAGTGATCGTGTCGGTCGATTCGGCGCCGCATGGGTCCACTGCCTTCACAGTGATTTCGACGTTCTCCCCGTCACAGGTGGTGTGGGGCGGTGCGTAGTAGATCGTCTCCTTGGCGTGGGGGTCGGAGAAGAAGCCCTTCGTGGCCGTCCAGGTGACCTCCACCGGGTCTCCGTCTGGGTCGAACGCTCGTGCCCTGAGAGGGATGGATTCTCCAGCTTTGACGGTCTGCACATCACGGACGATTGTGCAATCAGACGGCCTTGTTTGCTCACAGGGTTCGATTGGTTCCGGGGAGCAATAACGCTTGCGCGGGGGCGTCGGCGTTGGCGTCGCAGTCACGTCTGCACACGTACCGCATGTTCCCCGATCGACCACGTGGTTATCGCCGGGTCCGGGGTCGATGTAGTTACAGCCCGTTCCGCCGAGGATGGTATCGTCCCCCGTGCCGCCGTATATCCAGTTTGTGCCCTCTCCGCTTTCGATGCGGTTGTTCCCGGCTTCGCCGTAGATAACGTCGCAGCCGGGACCGCCGACCAGCAAATCGTCGCCGGGGCCGCCAATGATCAGGTTATTCCCGCTTCCGCCTTGGATGATGTCGTCCCCGGGGCCGCCAATGAGAAGGTCGTTCCCTGCGAATCCAGAGATGCGGTTGTTGCCTCCCACACCGATGATCAGGTCGTTCCCGGGGGTCCCAAACAGCGCGTCACCTTGCTGTGTTCCTACCACCACATTGTCCGGCGGGTTCTTCTCCAGAAAACCTAGGATGACATCCCACATCGGGTCGCAGATATCGTACGGAAGATGCTCAAGGAGCGATGCAACGATGTGGGGGTCCACCTCGTACTTACGCATCTTCTCAGGTATCTCCGGTGGTTCGGGGGCGGGAGCAATCGCTACGCGCATGAATTCCGCGGGTAGCTTAGCCGGGTCGTCGACAGATACGAACTGCCCGCCGGTAAGCTCTACCAAGTAGGCGAGGTGATCCCGGATCCTTGGAGACACATCCACGGCCACGATGTCAAGTTTCTGTCCTCTGGCGGCAAGCATTTGCGCTACCGCTTCCGGATCGCCGCCGCAGGTTTCCTCTCCGTCGGTAAGAACAACGATCCGGGCCTCGGGATGGACATCCCCGGCGAACTCAACTGAATCGGCGAGGGGGGTCATGCCCCGAGCTTGGAGTCGGGCGATCTGCTGCCCTATAGAGACCCTCTGCGAGGGTGAATGGTGATCGAACGGCACCAAGAGTTCGATGTCTTCGCAACTCTCCTCTATGGGCCTCCGGGACAGGCGGTGGCCGAAGACGACCAGTCCGAACGGAACTTCCTCGTCGAGCTCTTCGATCACCTGCTGAAGTGCCTGTTTTGCCAGCTCGAAGCGGGTTGTTTCTTGCTCCACGACTATGTTCATTGAGTTGGACGCATCCAGGATGAAGACCAACTCACGCGCCCCGGCCAGCGATCCGACTACAGCGAGCAGCATCACCAACACAAGGCAGCATCTTACAGTACGCACACCGACCTCCTTCCGCGTCCGTCGTAACCACGCCGTACGCGTCCATAGCCATTTTAGCAGGGAATTCAGTTCAGGTATGTAATAGCGGCTACACTTCAGTAGGTGGCAAGTGGCAAGTGGCGGTGGTGATGACTCTACTGCGGCCGGTTCTGCTCTGGGGGCTGCTCCCGGCGTCGCCCTGGGCCGAAGGGATGGGGGACCAGCTCGCTGAGAGTTGCTTGCAAGTGGACGTTTCCCCGGGCGTCGGCCATGATCACCCATAGTTCAGGCGCAAACTCCAGCAGTACCTGGCGACAAGCTCCGCAGGGGGTGCAGGCGCCCTGGCCGCAGGCCACGGCCAGGGCACGAAAGTCTCTTTCTCCAGCCGAAACAGCGCCAAACAGGGCCGCCCTCTCGGCACACACGGTGAGGCCCAGGGACGCGTTCTCCACGTTGCTCCCGGTGTACACCTCTCCCCCGGAGGACAGCAAGGCCGCACCCACCGGGAAGCCGGAGTACGGGCAGTACGCTTTCTCCCGGGCCTCAACCGCACGCCTGACCAGATCGTGCTCGTCCATCTACAGGCGGAGCACCAGTCCGACCGAAGCTCCCAAGGATGCTGCCCGCAGCTCGGCGGCCCCGGACGAGCTGAATATCGGCAGGAACAGATTTCCTCGGACGAATGCCCGGAGGAAGGGAAGCCCAAGCTCCAGATGCCCCCACAGCATGGGCCCCCCGGCCGACCAGCTGAAGGTCCCGTCCTCGAATTCGAACTGAGAGAGAAACTCTCCGACGTCTTCGTCATCGGTATCGAAGATGAGGTCCAAACCGCCCCCGGTGAGCGCTGCTCCTATGCCCACACCGGCTGCGAATAGGCCCATGTCGAACCGGGGATGCCACCCCAAGGCCACTCTGTAGGCTCCGAGGCGCGGGTCCACGGTGATCTCGAACTCGTCTTCCGGCTCGGTTATGGGGATCGGGCCGGGCTCGAGCCCTGCAAAGCTCCTCACCAGACTGTCCGATAGATACGATGCCTCCAGCTCGAGCGCGCCTAATCCGACGTTGAGCGAGAGAAACCCTCCCAACATGGGATAAGGCAGCAGGTCAGGTACCTCGGCCAGTGCGGCCTCGATTTCCTCCATCTCTTGCGGCGGGACGCCGACTTCATCCTGCAGAAACCCGATGAGGAAGTCCTTCGTGTCCCTGACATCGAGCGTGTCCGCCCACAGTCCGCCACCCAATCCCAGCGCGCACGAGGGCACCGCCCATGCGGCCAACAGAATGACTACAAGCACGCTTTTCACGACCCACCTCCATGGCGCTTAGCCTCCCGCTTTCGCAGTTCAACACGCCTGATTTTCCCGCTGGCTGTCTTGGGGAGCTCGTCCAAGAACTCGATCTCCCGCGGATACTTGTAGGGCGCGGTGACCTGCTTCACGTGGTCTTGGAGTTGCTTTATCAGCTCGTCGCTGGGGCTGTAGTTCCGGGCCAAGATGACAAAGGCCTTCACGATCTGCCCGCGCACCGGATGCGGCGCGCCTACAACCGCTGCTTCAGCTACTGCCGGGTGGGAGACCAGTGCGTCCTCGACCTCGAACGGCCCGATTCGGTACCCGGAGGCCTTGATAACATCGTCGGCACGTCCGCTGAAGAAAAAGTAGCCATCTTCGTCCACGTGAGCTAGGTCCCCGGTCCGGTACCAGTTTCCGGAGAACACCTCTTTGGTGAGTTCAGGATCCTTCCAATAGCCGTCGAAGATGCCGGGACTTCCTACAGGAACAGCGATTTCTCCTATCTCTCCTCGGGAAACAGGCTCGCCGGACTCGTCGATGGCCGTCGCTCCTGGCCCGGGAGTGGGTACACCCATGGAACCGGGCTTTGGCGGCAGCCCGGGATAATTGCAGACCAGACACACCGATTCGGTCTGTCCATAGCCATCTCGGATGGTCACGCCGAACGCTTTGCGGATGACTTCTAGAGGTTCCTGGTTCAGGGGTTCTCCGGCCGACAGTGCATCGACCAGCGACAGGTTGTACCGATCGAGGTTCGGCGTCTGAACCAGCATCCGGTATTCGGTCGGCGTGGCACACAGTTTGGTGACCTTGTACCGTGACAGAAGCTCCAGGAACTTATCCCCCTCGAATCTACCGTGGAACATAAGCTGGGTTGCGCCAGCATTCAGCGCTACGCCCAGGGGGGCCCAGTACCACTTGGCCCAGCCGGGAGCTGTGGTTGCCCAAACGAGGTCGTCGCCCGACGCTGCCCACCAGTAGTGGGCGGTGACCCTGCCGTGCCCGTACATCCACCGATGGCGATGCATTACCGGTTTGGGATTTCCCGTAGTTCCGGAGGTGAAGTTGATGGTCATCGGGTCGTTCGAACTCAGCGGGACGGGTGTGGCCTCCGGAGCGCGTTCGACTTCTTTCTCGAAAGACAGCCAACCCGGCGCCTCCCCGCCGATGAGGATGAACTCCTCCAGCGGGCAGTCGTCCCGGGCGGCGTCGACCTGTTCCCGGGTGGAGGAATGCGCCACGATCACCCGCGCTCCGGACACCTCTGTTCGATAAACAATCTCGCTAGCGCGCAGCATTTCTGTGCAGGGCACGGCCACGCCGCCTGCTTTGAAGGTCCCAATCTGTGCGATCAGGGCTTCGGGCAGGCGGGGGAAGATATGGAGCACCGGATCGTTCTTCTTCACTCCGAGGCGCATGAGCACAGCGGCAAAGCGCGATGAGAGTTGGGACAGTTCTTTCCACGTGAGCGTTCGCTTCTCGCCGTTGGCTGACTCCCAGTACACGCAGGGTTTCTCTGGATGGGCCTGTGCATGGGAATCCACCACCGAAGCTATGTTGTAGTCCTCAGGAATGTCCCATTGGAACTCCCGTAGTTCCCTCTCGTAGTCTTGTTTCGTGAGCTTCATTACGTCCCCCCTTTGCCTCAGGTTAGGCCATCAGCTACCGTTATATCATCATGCGGTCAGGTAGGCCAACATAGGGCGTGGCAAACCGCGATGCACACGATTATCCGAGCAGCCGAGGCCTCGGTTAGCGTTCGCCGATCGCGCTTTTTGGCGTACGTCTTCCCGGTCCAAAAGCAGCATGATGTTGAGGCCAAGCTGGACGAACTGGGACACAGTTTCCGCGATGCTCGGCATATCGCGTATGCGTATCGCCTGCAGCGGTCGGGAGAGGAGCGGGCGCACGACGCTGGCGAACCTCCTGGCTCAGCAGGAGCGCCGATCCTTAGGGTGCTTCAAGGCCAAGACCTGTGGGATGTGGCGGTGGCCGTTGTCCGATACTTCGGCGGGGTCAAACTAGGGGTGGGTAATCTGGCACGGGCTTATCGGCAAGCGGCGCAAGCGGCACTGGAGCTATCTGGAAGGGCTCCGCTGATCCCGATGGTGAAGGCCGTGGTGTCGGCCTCTCCGGAGCAGTTGGGTCTCGTGTTTGCCGAGCTCTCCCGCCGTGGGACGCAGATAATCGGGCAGCAAGTGACCGAGCAGGCCGAGGTCGCGGTGTGGCTGCCTGTCGACCAGCTGGACGAGGTAAGGAAGGCCCTGGCGCCTTGGGCGCAACTCCGCCCACAGGAGGAATAGCAAACATGCTGGAGACCATCGAGGGAGCGATCGTTGAGCGGGGGGAGGAGATGCTCGTCCTCCAGGTGGGAGGATTCGGGCTGCGTCTGTGGGTTCCGCCACGAACGGTGACTGAGTCCACCGGGAAGGCAAATGTGCGTTTGTTCACCCATCTCCTTGTTCGTGATGATGGATATGAGGTTTATGCCTTCGCCACGCGCGACGAGCGGGAGATGTTTGTCGGGCTTTTGGCAGTGCCCCAACTGGGACCCAGATTAGCGTTTCGCTTGGTCGCGGCCCTTCCGCCGGAGGAGCTGGCCACAGCCGTGCGGACAGGGAACCTGTCTCTTCTGAACCAGGTGAAAGGGATTGGGGCGAGGACGGCACAGCGGATCATAGTAGAACTCTCCGGGAGGCTGGCGAAGATGGTTCCCCCCACGCCGACTCCCCTTGGGGAGAAGGAACAAGTGGTCATCCGTGCGCTTACCTCCAAGGCACTTGGCTTCACTGAGCAGGAGGCGAGGAAGGCTTTGGACATGGTCCGGAAGGAGTGCACTGACGATGAGCCCGTGGAGGAGATGATTCGTAGGGCTCTGGGGATCCTTTCTTCCCCATGACTGTACTGGCTCTCGACGTAGGCGAACGGAGAATTGGATTGGCCCTGTCGGATGAGACAGGCATCTTGGCCAGGCCGTACGGCGTCTACAAGCGAGAGGGAGGAGAGGCCGATATCGCCCAGCTGGCTGCATTGTCCCGGGCGCTAGGAGTGGAAAAGCTCGTTGTGGGACTTCCTTTGAACATGGACGGTTCGGCCGGAGAGCAGGCCGACAAGGCGGAGGCGTTGGGACGTGCGGTGGCTCAACAAGCCGAACTGCCCGTGGAGCTAGTTGACGAACGGCTGACCACAGAAGAAGCCGAGCGGGTGTTGCGTGAGTCCCGTATGGACGGGAGGAAACGACGCCTGGTAAGGGATGCGTTGGCCGCGGTGCTCATCCTGCAGGCATGGCTGGACAAGCAGCGGGATGTAGGTGGTAGATAGGGGGGTAGCGCGGGAACCTGTCGTCGCTATGTCTTGCCGGTTACATCCGCGCAGTTGCCCCATCCCCTGCCGCGCATCTCCTAAGTACCTACGCCTGCGATCGCTTTGATCTGTGGACGATATCGTACGCGTCCCTTCGCGAGAGGCCTGTGGCCTGTGCGGCTCGCCGCACAGCCTCCGACGGGGATAGGCCCTGCTTCAGGAACCCTTGGTAAAGAGGAACTACATGTTCGGGTTGTTTCTCGACGGGGCGCTCGTCGGGCCCAATAACAAGCACGATCTCTCCGCGTAGCCCCTCCCGAGTACGCACAGTTTCCCACACTTGCTGACAGGTGCCCCGCAGGAACTCCTCGTGAACCTTGGTGAGTTCGCGGGCCAAGCACATGGGGCGGTGGGGGTATAGCTCGGCCAGAACGTGCAACGTTTCCTCCACGCGATGGGGAGAGACGAACACCACTGCCGTGTAGTCTAGTCCGTCCAAATCTTGCAGAGCCTTCTCTCGGGGGCCTCTCTTCCGGGGAAGCGAGCCCAAGAACAGGAAGCGGTCGATGGGGAGCCCCGAGGCTGTGAGCGCGGTCAGGAGGGATGACGGTCCCGGAATAGGCACCACAGGGATGCCCCGCTGCACGCACGCGCGCACCAGGGGGTAGCC
>PXEP01000015.1 GCA_003566155.1 Candidatus Acetothermia bacterium
CAGCCCGCTGTCAACCGATCAGACGCCAAGGCATCGCATAGAAAGGCTGAAAGCTCAACAGTTCCGGTCCTGGTTAGCACAACACATGCCACAGGCCTGGTGCCGGCCGAAGACAGGTCACCCAAACCAAGCACTCACCGCGTTTTGCGCACGCCGACCCTTGCCGCCGGCGACACCATACACTCAGACGATCTCCTCGAACATGTCTTTGGGCGCCCCACACTCCGGGCACACCCAATCGTCGGGAAGATCTTCAAACGGCGTCCCTGGCTGTATACCCTGGCTTGCATCCCCTACTTGCGGATCGTACACCCAACCACACACCGTACATTCCCATTTGGACATGACGCCACCTCTCTTCTGGGCAAGTTGTTGGCCCATTATACAGAAGTCCCCTCCTGATACCGGGCTCCATCCTTGGGCGAACGGCGTGCCGTTGACAATCCCCGCACGGGCTCCGAACCGTACATAAACCTCACCCCGAGGGCTTAGCCTGGAGGCCCCGCACTCGATTCAACACGCAGGCAATCTCGAACCGGCGAGGCTCGGCTAGATCGCCGTACCGCGCGGGCACAAATCCTTCCAGCCCCTCACGCGCCAGCTGTGCTTCCACCCTGTCCAGGAGTTCAGGGACTGACAGCTGCTCGCCTATGTTGTCAGCGACCCACGCGAGGATATGTCCAGCTGCACGCACCTGGCTTAGCTCGACGAACTGATGCAGCTTGGTCAGATCCACACGTGCGTTCCCCAAGCGCAGGGTGGCGTGATCCGCTCGTACCACACGCTTTCCGCGCCGATCCCGCGCGGAGAACGACTTCGGCACCACATGTCGGGCCCGAGGCTTTGACAGCGGTTGGGCCGTCTCCGCCCGCCGTTGATCGTTAGCAAGCTGTCGGGCCCGCGAGGTCACATCGTAGGGACGGTACTCGTGCATCATGATCACTGTGTCCGCAGACCCAAAGTAGTCCCCGGATCCCCCCATGACCAACACAGTCGACACACCCCATGCCTCGTACAGCTCCCGCACCCGATCCACAAACGGGGTAATCGGCTCTTTGTCCTTGCTTACCAGCTGCTGCATCCGTGCGTCCCTGATCATGAAATTGGTCGCCGAGGTGTCTTCGTCCACCAGCAATGCGCTCGCGCCCGCCTCCAACGCCTCGGCGATATTGGCCGCTTGCGAAGTCGATCCGGAGGCGTTTTCCGACTGAAACCTCGCTGTGGATTGCTTCCCGGGGAGCTCGCCTATGAAGCTGGAGATATCGGTGCCCGACACGTTACGGCCGTCCTCAGCTCTGATGACCATCGCTTCGGGAACTGTAACTACAAACTCCCGCCCGTCGCCCGGCACATGGTTGTAAACACCCCTTGACACCGCGGTAAGCAAGGTCGATTTGCCATGATAGCCACCCCCCACGACCAAGGTGACGCCTTGAGGAATGCCCATACCCGATACCGAGGGACCATTCGGGCGCTCCAGAGTGATTTCCAATGATTCGGGCGGAGCAAAGGGTACCGCTCCCCTGCTCAACGGGCGCTCCGATACTCCGGAGGCTCGCGGGAGGACCGCTCCCCGGTTCACAAAGGCCACCAACCCCCGCGAACGGAGCTGAGCCCGTAGGGCCTCGGCGTCCTCCGTGCAGCGAACATGCGTGTACACCTCATCCTGTACCAAGCTAGTCCACATTAGAGCCCCTGTGACCAACCGGGGCAGTTCGTCCAACAGCATGGCGGTGGCCTGCTTGCCCAGAACACGTCGACCGGCTGCAGGAAGTCCACAAGTGATCACGGCCTCCACTCCGTCTTCGCCCACGCTCATCGCTGTTCGCCTGAGGACACACGGACCGTGAGCGACCACAGAGAACCGACCTGATTTACCTGATCCGCGGGAGCCCTTGGTGCATTGTGGGATGGCTCTGTCCAGCGCCCGCACTAGATAATCCTCCAGCCCCACCTTGCGCGAGGAGTTGGCCCACAGGTCCCGTGGCAAACCGGCAACATCCGCCGGGACAGCTATCCGCAGACGACTCGGAGCAGCGAACGGATCCCCTTGCACATGATCGACGTGGAGCGTGAAATCCCCGAATTTCCATTCCCCACGGATGTCCTTGTACGCGCCGTATCCTGCCCCGTCTATCCGCTGTAACGTCGATCGTAAGCTTTGCTGGTCACACATAGGCGATATTCTACGTAATAGGTAGCTTTCCTCAACAAAGTACGGTTAATCCCAGCGCTCCCTCAACCGTCGCCCCAGATCGACCTCCATGGCCCCGGATTCCAGCGCGTCCATCTCCTCCGGAGAAATACCATAACCCTCCCGTTCCATCGTCTCGGTCACCTCAGGGCCGAAAAAGCGGGAGAGCTGCGCAAACCCATGCCTGTACGACGGTGACACCCGCCTGTAGTAGTAATTCAGAGGCCACGAAACGTACAGGTGGTCCCGCGCCCGCGTAAGGGCCACGTATGCAACTCGTAGTTCCTCCTCCACTTCTTCCTCCGAGCCACAAGCCATATCGGAGGGGAGGAAGCCGTCGGCGGCGTGGACCAGATAGACCACATCCCACTCTCCGCCCTTCGCCGAGTGAATGGTGGAAAGCACCAGCCAGTCATCGTCCAGGTAAGGAGGGCCGGCCAAATCGCTTGTAGAATTGGGTGGGTCAAGCTGCAGCTCGGCCAGAAATCGTTGCCTGGAGGAAAACCCAGAGGCAATTTGCTCGAGGCTAGCTAGATCGCGGGCCCGGGCCTCAGGCTGCTCATACAAGCGCTCCAGCATCGGCTCGTAGTAGAGCCGTACCCGCGAAAGCTGCGACGCGGGCTTCTCCTCGCCGGCCTGCAGATCTCCTAACAGCACACCCAGCGCATCCAGCTGCTCATGCGCCGACGCCGGGCCACGGAACGTCGAGATCGCGCGCGGATCGTAGCCCCCAGCTGCCACGTGTCGCAGGGCCGAAGACGCTCGTGCGTCCCCTATCCCGTCCATCAATTTCAGAACACGCATCCAAGCCAACTCATCACGGGGATTCTCAGCGATGCGAAGCATGGCCAGTACGTCCTTCACATGCGCCGCCTCCAAGAATCGCAGCCCCCCGAACTTGTGATAGGGAATGCCCCGCCGTTGGAGTTCTACCTCCAGTGAAGCCGACAGATGCGAGACCCTGAACAACACCGCCTGCCTTTGTAAAGGCACTCCCTGTTCAGCGTGTTCCAACACGCGCCGGATGACATAGTCATCCTGGGCGTGCTCATCAGCACAAGTAACCAGGCGTGGACGCGGTCCGTTCCCCCTGGTACTCCATAGGTCTTTGGTGTAACGCTCCCGCGCTTGGGCGATCAGTCTGTTCGTTGTCTCTAGGATCGGAGTTCGCGAGCGGTAATTCTCCTCCAACGCTACCACCGTGGTCCCCGGAAACTGGGAAGGAAAGTCAAGCATATTGCGTATCTCGGCCGCCCGAAAGCTATAGATGCTCTGGGCGTCATCACCCACGACCATCATTCCTTCTTTCCCCTTGCACATTCCTTGAAGAATCCGAGCCTGGAGTACGTTCGTGTCCTGATACTCGTCCACCAGCACGTGCTCAAACCTATCGGCCAGCTTCGCGCCCAGCTGCGGGTCGGTCGCCATCTCGGCCCAGTAAGAGAGGAGGTCATCGAAATCGAGCACGTTCAGGGACTGCTTGCGAAGCTCGTACTCCCGGAACAGTTGATTCAGCTCTCCTTCCCAACCGGCGCACCAGGGAAAGTGCCGCGGCAGTATCTCGGACACAGGGAGGTCCGCATTAACACACCGGGAGTAGATACTCAGGCACGTCGTCTTCCGCGGAAACCGCTGCTCACCCCCGGCGAAACCCAGTTGTCCCCGCAGCAGCCCCATCAACTCGGCGGCATCGGTCTCGTCCAGCACAGTGAATTCTGGGGACAATCCCACCGCCTCGGCCCGTCCTCGCAGCAAGCGGAGGGCCACCGCATGAAACGTACCCCCCCAAACACGCCCCACGCTGTGATCCGTTCGTGAAACGATCGCCGCCGC
>PXEP01000080.1 GCA_003566155.1 Candidatus Acetothermia bacterium
GCCACTGCCCAGGGGCTGGGGCTGGACCCGCGCGCGTTCGTGCTGGCGATCATGTTTGCCGCCTCCACCAGCTTCATGACCCCGATTGGCTATCAGACGAACACCATGGTCTATGGCCCCGGAGGCTACAAATTCCTCGACTTCGCCCGCGTGGGGGCGCCGCTGAACCTTGTTCTTGCTATTGTGACGCCGCTTCTGATCGCGGCGTTGTGGGGCTTGTGATTAACTAAGGCCTACCGGTACCGGGTTGCGCTGTGTGTGGGCCGTTGAGCACTGCCGCAGCCCCTGCGCCTGTCAACGTCCGCGCAGCAATTGCACCGCCTTGCTGTTGTGAGATGAGGAGAACACCACCAAGCTTTGCTCACTGTCAGACGTCACTGTGGCATATAGGTCTTGTACCCCCAAATCCTGGCGGGCCAGGGCATCGGACACCCGTCGAAGCAGTCCCGGTCGGTGGGGCAACTCCACCAGCACCACCTCCCGCTCCTGTACGGGGAACTCGGCCTTGCGCAGTGCGTCTACTGTGTAGGTAGGGGCATCGGTAACCATACGGATCTCCGCCTGGTCGTCCAGTACGCGGACGGAGACGGCGAGTATGTTGATCGTCTGGGCTGCGATCAGTTCGGAGATATCCGCGAGCAGCCCCACCCGATCGGGCGTCATGACAATGATCTCTCTTCCGATAGTCGCTTCAGCCATAGGTTTTCGATCTCCCGGTATTATACTCGTCCGGCACGGGTCATTCTTGCCCCTTTTCCAGGACCTCGTCGATCGTCCCTGTCATGTAGAACGCTTGCTCCGGCAGGTGATCCAACTCGCCCGAGCAGATCATCTTGAAACCGCGGATCGTGTCCTCCAGGCGTACGTACGATCCCGCACGGCCGGTGAAGTGTTCGGCCACGTGGAATGGTTGGGCCATGAACCGCTGAAGCTTGCGGGCGCGCATGACGATGGTCCGGTCTTCCTCGGACAGCTCCTCCATGCCCATGATGGCGATGATATCCTGTAGGTCTTCGTGCTGCTGCAAAATGGCCCTGGTTTCCTGTGCGGTTTCGTAGTGTTCGCGGGACAGGATATTGGGATCCATAAGGCGAGAGTCGGATTGCAGCGGGTCCACGGCCGGGTAGATCCCCTTCTCTGCCAGATCCCTGGTGAGAAACACCGTGGCGTCGAGGTGGGCGAATACGGTGGCCGGGGCCGGGTCCGTAAAGTCATCTGCAGGGACGTACACTGCCTGTACGGAGGTAATGGACCCCCGGCGGGTGGACGTTATTCTCTCCTGTAACTCTGCCATCTCCGTGGCTAAGGTGGGCTGATAGCCGACCTCCGAAGGCATGCGCCCGAGCAGGGCGGACACCTCGGTACCGGCTTGGGCGAAACGGAAGATGTTGTCGATGAACAAAAGCACGTCCTTTCCCTCCTCATCGCGGAAGTACTCGGCCATGGTTACGCCTGACAGGCCCACCCGGAAACGCGCCCCTGGAGGTTCGTTCATCTGTCCGTATACCAGCGCCGTGTTGGGAAGAACTCCGGCCTCCTTCATCTCCAGGTACAGGTCGTTGCCTTCGCGGGATCGCTCTCCCACCCCGGAGAACACCGAATACCCGTGATGCTCGTAGGCGATAGCCCGGATAAGCTCCATGACCAACACAGTCTTCCCCACGCCGGCTCCCCCGAACAGCCCGATTTTTCCTCCTCGGGGGAACGGAGCGATGAGATCGACAACTTTGATCCCTGTCTCCAGGACCTCATCTTCGGTACTCAGGTTGGCCATGGGGGGCGGCTCCCGATGGATGGGAAGCTCGGGGCTGTCCTCCAAGTCGGGCAGCTCGTCGATCGGGGTTCCTGTCAGGTTGAACATCCTCCCTAGGGCGTTAGGCCCTACGGGGACGGTGATCGGCTTGCCGGTATCGTTCACCGGATGCCCGCGTCCCAGTCCGTCGGTGGAATCCATCGCTACCGCCCGAACTTCGCCGTCGCCCAAGTGTTGGGCAACCTCCAGGATCAACACACGCCCATCGGTGAATTCAACGCGAAGAGCGTTGTTCAGCTGCGGCAGGTGCCTGCGGGGGAACCGCACGTCCACTACCGGACCACGAATGGCGGTTATCCAGCCTTGCTTGCTCTCAGTACCCTCGTTCATCTTCCCTCCCGCAATGCCTCAGAGCCGCCGACGATGTCCGCAAGCTCGCGGGTGATTCCGTGTTGGCGCGCCTTGTTGTAGGTAAGCGTTAGGTGTTCCAACATCTCGTCGGCGTTATCGGTGGCGGTCTTCATTGCCTGCCGGCGGATAGCTTGCTCGCTTGCCTTGGCCTCGAGGAGGATCCTCAGTAGCTTCCCCGCGATATGTACGCGCGCTGCCGTATCCAATAGGGTGCTCACCTCGGGCTCAGCAATGAGCTCCCTGGCTGGTACCGAGGGAACTTCCAGCGGGAGGAGGCGTGTCTGCTCTGCCCGTTGGCGCAGTTCTCCCTGGAACGACATATGCACGGCATGCACTTCCTCGACATCCTTGGGGAACAGCGTTTGCACATCCTCCAGGATCCGTTGGGCGTCGGCCAGCTTGGGGCGGTCGTAAGCATACGCGTACGTGGCAGCGATCTCCCAGTGGCGACTGCGGAAAAACCCCCGCGCCTTCTCCCCACCAGCCAATATCTTCACCTGCTCCGCCCGCCGGGCGGCTCTCTCGGCGGTACGGTTCACCTCGCCCACATAGCGGCCGCACAATCCGCGATCGGCATTGACCACAAGCAGGGCAATCCCCTTGCCTTCCCCCTGCTCGAACCACGGATGGGAACGGCCTTCGGCTTGGGCGGCCGCCCAAAGCTCTCCCAATAGCTCCGGAGACTGATCGCTGAACGGGACGGCCGCCTGCAGGGCGCGTTTGCGTTGGATCACTTGGGAGGCGGAAATGGCGTACATCGCCTTGGTAATTTGCCTCACGTGACGCACGTTGTTGATGCGCCGAACGATCTGCCGGGTCTGTTTGGCCATTAGGCGCGGAACCCCTCTTTAAACCTGTGCGCCGCCTCTTCTAGCTCGCGCTGGCCCTCGTCGGTGAGATCCCCGGACTCGGCGATCGCCTGCAGGATCTGCGGGTGGTTCTCCCTAAGGAACCCGATGAACCCTCGCTCAAAGGACGTGACCGCCTCCGTGGGTATCTCATCCAACAGTCCCGACACCGCTGTGTACAGCACACCCACTTGTTCCTCCACCGGCAGGGGGGCGTACTGCCCTTGCTTCAGGATCTCCATCACCCGTTCGCCCCGGGCCAGTTGTGCCTGTGAGCTCTCGTCCAGCTCCTGGGCAAACTCGGCGAACGCAGCCAGGTCGCGGTATTGGGCAAGCTCCAACCGTAGCTGGCCGGCCACCGACTTCATCGCCGGGACCTGCGCCGCCCCGCCGACTCGGGACACCGACAGCCCTACGTTCATCGCCGGACGCTGGCCCTTGTTGAACAGATCCGCTTCCAGGTAGATTTGTCCGTCAGTGATCGAGATCAGGTTCGTAGGAATGTAGGCGGTGATGTCCCCCGCCTTGGTCTCTACGATGGGCAGGGCGGTCAGCGAGCCACCGCCGTGGTCGTCCGACATGCGCGCCGCCCTCTCCAGAAGGCGGGAGTGTGTGTAGAAGATGTCACCCGGATACGCCTCCCTCCCTGGGGGGCGACGAAGCAGAAGAGAGATCTCGCGGTAGGCGACCGCGTGCTTGGAAAGGTCGTCGTACACTACCAGTGCGTCCTGTCCCCCATCCCGGAAATATTCCCCCATCGCGCAACCGGCGTAGGGAGCGACGTACTGGAGTGGCGTAGGCGATACCGCCGGCGCGGCGATCACCACCGTGTGCTCCAATGCCCCGTGACGCCGGAGGGCGTCAACCACTTTCGCGATGGTGGACGATTTCTGGCCGACAGCAACGTACACGCACTTAAGGTCCTTGCCCAGCTGGTTGATGATCGTGTCCACGGCCAACGCGGTCTTGCCCGTGCGGCGGTCACCGATGATCAGCTCGCGCTGCCCTCGGCCTA
>PXEP01000144.1 GCA_003566155.1 Candidatus Acetothermia bacterium
AGGCCTCAGCATGCCGGCGCGCGAGCAACGCGTGCACCTGGGACAGGATCCCCGTGTCCTCCGTGTACGGGTCCAGTCGCTCTATGCGAAGTCGTTGCTCTCCCATGGCCAGCTCCTCCTTGGACGTTGTTGATCGCGTATTTTACGGCCCAGCACGGTGCGGTCCACGAGCCTTCGGTCCGCGCACTCGGCGACGGCTGGACCCCGCGCTATCTGTTATCCTCGACGCCGGGCCGCCCGGCGAACCCTGTGCCGCGCGGAACGTGCGCAGAACGTGCATTGATCATAAGGTTGCGCCGACTGGAGGTTGACGGCACATGACGATTCGGGACATCGACTGGACCACATGGCAGCCCGAGCAGGAGGCGACCCTTGTGTTCATCGTACGCGACGGTCATGTCCTCCTCATTCACAAGAAACGGGGACTGGGGGCGGGGAAGATCAACGGCCCCGGAGGGCGCATTGACGAAGGGGAGTCGCCCGTTGAGTGTGCCGTGCGCGAGGTAGAGGAGGAACTCGGCGTTACTCCGCTGGACCTCCAGCACCGCGGAAAGCTCCGCTTTCAGTTCACCAACGGCCTAGCGCTCCTGGTCCACGTGTTTTGGGCGGGGGACTGCGACGGCAGGCCGCAGGAGTCGGACGAGGCGACCCCGCTGTGGGTACCGGTGGAGCAGGTTCCCTTCGATCACATGTGGGAAGACGACCGCCACTGGTTTCCGCTCATGTTGCGGGGGACGCCCTTCGAGGGCAGGTTCACATTCGACGGCGATAGTCTGCTCGACCTTGAGCTTTCCCCGTTATCATAGCATAACACTGCCACAACTGTTCAACAGAAGCTAGCAGGTTTCCGTGCACGTACGTGCAGAAAGTACGCGACGGCCTGTGCGTCCTGAACGTGTGGGCAGGCCCGTACCGTCTCGTCGCTTGGACAGGGCTCTCCCAGGCGCTCGACGGTGAAGCCGGCGTCCAAGAGCGTGTTCACCCAGCTACTCAGCATCCGTGTGTACTGAGGCACTCTGAACCTAGGAAACCGCGCCTTCTCCTCCGGTGGGGCCGCGCTGAAGGTCCATTCGAGGATCTCCCCCTGGCGCTCTCTGAAGTAACCACCGATCTCGTAGGCGTACGTCAAGCCATCGTCACCCCGAAGGTTCTTCCGGTGGGGCGTATCGAAACAAGGGTGCAAGATAGAAAACTGGAAGAAACCACCAGGGATCAGCACACGACGGACTTCAGCGAACACCTTCTCGATCTCGGGCATGTCCATTAGGCTCATCATCGCCACTGCGAAGTCGAAGGCTCCGTTCGGGAAGGGGAGTTCTGTGGCGCTGCCTTCCAGGAACCGGATCCCCAGCGGCGCTCGCTCTTCCTCTTCCCGCGCGTAACGGATGAACGTAGGGGAGATGTCCAGCGCGGTCATCTGGGCCCCCTGCTTGGCGAGGAGGCGGGTGTTGTGCCCCTCCCCGCACCCAACATCGAGTCCTGTGCGGCCTTTGACGTCGGGCAGCATGTCGAGGAACGCCGGGGTGTTCAGGTGGTCTCGGTACACGTCGTACCCTGCCCGAGCCAGATGCGTCCAGGCCTCGGCGTTGCCTTCCCAGCACGCTCCGGCCTCGCGTTCGCTGTTGCCCATCACGCACCCCGCCCAGCGCGCATTCCGTGCCCGTCGCCCTTGTGGATCCAGTACTTACGCTTGATCCCGTCCACCGGTTCTTCGAACCGTCCCCACTGGGCGCCCCACTCGACGAGAAATGCGTGCACGTCGTTGTCAACATCGTTGTTCCCTGGGCAGAGGATGACCATCCCGCCCGGTCGCGTCACCCGGAGCATCTCCGCGAGTTCTTCGGTCGGCTCGTCGCCGAACACGTGCCCGCCCATCACCACGTCGGCGAACTCGGCCGGGAAGGGGATCGAGGTGATCGTCCCGTCGACGGCGTAGAAGTCGCGGATGCCCCGTTCTCCGGCCTTGGCGCGCACGTAATCGCGCAGGTTGCCCACCGGCTCCACGGCGAACACGGGCCACGCCCCCGCCTCGGCGACCGCGAACGCCAGCCTCCCCGTTCCGGCGCCCACGTCGATCACGGTGCGGCCGGTGAAGTCCATGAGACCGGTAAGCTCGGCCGAGTCCCAGCCCAAGAAAGGCTGTGCGTCGTACAGCCGTGGCTCGAGCACGTACACGAGCAGGTCGTCGATGGTGCGCAAGATCTCGAGCTCGGCGGCCCGTACCTCCTCGGGCGAGGCATCGTTCGGCGCCTCCGCGATCACCGCCTCCAACCAGTCGGCTATCTCCGGGCACTTGTGGCGGACAAACCACGCCGCTTTCGGGTTGGCCGAGAAGGCCAGGGAAAGCTGCTCGCGTGGCAGGGACCCACCGATCCAACCCGGAAGCCAACCGAGTTGTACCCTCTCCAGGAGCAACACCGCATCGAACGGCACATCCGTCACATCCATCCATCCTGTACCCATCTGGGCCTCACCAGTTCCTTTCCTTTGTCCTGCTTCTTGGCTTCAAAACACCCACAGCTACGCAAACGCCATCGCTTACGCACATGTGTCCGTTGCGTACTTCCACCGCCTCGTATCCGCGGGCTGCAACGCCCCACCGGCGGGCTGCAGTTGATCATGGGGTGTCTTTCCAAACGGCAAGGATAGCTCCTCAAGAGGACACGTGCCTACGCAGGCGACCGGAGGATCAGGTCCGCAGCTTCCTGGAGGTTGGTAGCGCGCAGGCAGTCGGCATCAGGATGTGCTAGGTTTCGATCCATCAGTACCGGCAGAACTCCCGCAGCTCGGGCGCCTACCACATCCTGCTCATAGACGTCCCCCAAGTGGGCCGCTCTGTCAGGGGGGGCCCCAGCTTTGTCGAGAGCGTATGCCCACATGCGTCGGTCCAGCTTTCCTTGAGTCGCGCCAGCCAGCTGGGGAGACACGATAAACGAGAAATAATCCACCAATCCATGCTGTGCCAAGCTGTTTTCGATGAGCGGCGTCGGCCGGTGAGAGAGCACCGCCAGGGTCATCCCCGCAGCGCGCAGCATCTCCAAGGCCGCGTGGCTCTCCGAATACAGCTCCTCCCCCGCCTCATTGGGGATGCGCTCCCAGTGACGCTGCAACTCTTCCGCGAGCTGCCTTACATCACGGCCGCTGTCAAAGCCCAGCTGCTTGAGAAGCACCATGTTGGAGCCCACCCCCGCCTTCCATGTGTGTCGCGTATAGTTGCCATCGGTGTATTCCAGCCACCAGCGCTCGGATTCGGCGTTGGCGGCCTCCATGCGTGCCGAGTCCGTCGGATGCCCGAATTCGGCCAGCTTCGCCCCCAGGTAAGCCGCCCGGCTGAAGCCGGTAGGAAGCCACACCAAGGTCCCGTCCATGTCGATGAACACAACCGCTATCGTCTTGCCCTTTCTACGGATCACGACCGAAAGAGTCTCCGAAGGATCATCCGACTGCAAGCTGGCCAGATCTCACGGGTTTCCTCGTGGCCCCCACCGGCTCGCCCGTGTCAGGGGCACCGAAGCTAACCGGCAAGTGCTTGTCGCCCAGGCGGAGGTACGAGCGGCGGAGGTTGTTCACAAGCGTTTGCACGACCGTCTAGACAGCGAACTTGTGGCCTTGTTCGCCACAGACTGGACGTAATCAGTCCTTGAGCTTTAGTAGTTCTGTCAGGCCGCCCACCAACCTCCGCCGAGTCCTTTGAGGAGGAAGTACAATCCTACCCCCCCGAGCGCGAGCAGCCTCGCATAGCCAAACACCAAGACCAGTGTGAAGTCCCCGACGCCCATTCCTAAGTAGACCAGTACCTGGCGGAAAACCGGGCTGCCCCTCACGCTTACCGTGAACTTGCTGTCTACGTCGTGTGGGGTCTCTGTCTGCGCCTCACGTTGTGGTTGTGTGCGCGTGGCCTGATGGGGGGACGCACGAAAGGCCTAAACTTCATACGCTACCCACCTGCCTTGCTCGAACCCACCGCGACCGTCCCCTCGGAGCAACACACGCCCATAGTTAAACCCTACCAT
>PXEP01000010.1 GCA_003566155.1 Candidatus Acetothermia bacterium
AGGGCGCGGCGCAGCTGTTCACCGGTGGATGGAGCATGCCGTCGGTGTTCCCCACGGAGGTACACAGTTGGGATCAGTTCTACACGCACCGCGTGATGCCCATTGGCCTGTGGACCCACCTGGAGGACGTGATCGCCGAGTTCCCCGAGTTCGACGAGGCACAACTGGCGCTCAAGTACGATGACTACAGCACGATGGAGGAGCGCGAGGAGCTCGTGGAGATCGCCTCCTGGGGCGCCATGGAGATGTCAAGCTCGATCTGGATCGTCGAGCCCGCCGGGTTCATCCCGCACAGTGCCGACTTGGGCATCGTGCTTGATATGGCCGGCGGCGTCTCCTCACAGTGGCCGTTTACCATCCACTACCACGAGGAAGGCGAGCCGGTGATCGGCGGCACGGTGCAGATGCAGGCCAACCGGATGTTCGTCGAACCGTGGAACCCGGTGGATGGATCGCCGTTTACCTACGACATGATGGTTACCCGCGACGCCCTCGGTGAGGGCTACATGGGTCACATGTCCCATCCGGAGACCGGGCTTTATCAACCGCAGCTCTATGAGCGCGGCGAGGTGTTCGTGAAAGAGGGGTTGCCGGTAAACGTCACTGAGGATCATGTTGACCTTTACTTCGAGGATGTGGATGAAGGCATACCGGTGCCTGACGACGCGTGGGCTGACTGGGACCACGAGGAGCAGAGGTTCCTGACGGCTGCCGAGCGCGCCGAGTACGATGAGAACTACGATCAGGTAGCAGCCCGCAAGTCAATCGTCTACTACCCGGACGACCACTTCGACCGGCCGCTGCACGATGGCAGCACGTACGCGTTGGCCGATCACATCCTGTCGTTCATCTTCTGGTTCGAGCGTGGCCGTGAGGACGGCCTCCTCTACGACCCGGCGGTGGCGGCGGACTTCGACGCAGCGTTCCCGTCCTTCAAGGGCGTGGAGATCCTCGATGAGGATCCGCTGACCGTGGCCTACTACTCCGATACATGGACCCTGGATGCCGAGAACATGGTCACCCCGTTCGCTCCCACCTACGGGACGTACGAGTGGTTCGGCTTCTGGCATATGATCGCCCTCGGCAAGATGGCCACTGTGGACGGCGAGCTTGCGTTCACCGAGGACACGGCCGAGGACCTCGGCGTGGAGTGGATGGACTACACCCAGGGTCCGAGCCTGCCCATCCTCGAGGACAAGCTGCTTGAGGCTGTGGAGGCCAACTACATCCCCTACGAGCCGACCATGGGCCAGTACGTCACCGAGGACGAGGCGCTGGAGCGCTGGACGAACCTGCACTCGTTCTACGAGGAGTACGGCCACTTCTGGGTCGGCAGCGGTCCGTTCGTCCTTAAGGACCTGGACGGTGTGGCAGAGTTCGTCCACCTGATCCGGTTCGAGGATTATCCGGACTCCGCTAACAAGTGGATGTGGTTCCTGGACAGCTAAACTGCAACCACCGCAGTGCCAGAAGGGACAGGGCCGCCGGTGTTCAACGCTGGCGGCCCTTCTCTCTGTGAGGGTGCACTCTCCTCCCTGTTGCTAGACTGTCTTCGGTGGGGTGGGTCGCGATCCGTGGACGCCCAGCCTCTTGAGGACTTCATCGATCAGGAGTATCGAGGCCGCCACGGGCACTATGCGCAGCCAGTCGGCCCAGGTGAGCGACACCGTCCCGAACAGCTCATGGCCCAGCGGCGTGTACACCACCAGAAGTTGAAGGGCCACTGCAACACCAATGCCGGCCCATAGCCAGCGGTTGGAGAACACCCCGACGGCCAGAACCGACAAGCGCGAGGAGCGCGCGTTCAGCGCCTGGAACCATTGAAAGGCAGCTAGTGTGGTGAATGCCATGGTCATTGCGTGCTCTACGGTGCCCGCGTTCAGCGCATAGGCGAACAGTCCCAGCGTACCTATCGCCATCACCGGCGCCAAGAGCAGCATGCGGCGGAGCACCGGCATGGTTACCACGCCCTCCCCGGGTGGGCGCGGTGGCTGGTCCAGCACATCACGGTGCATGGGTTCGATGCCAAGCGGAATTGTGCAGGCTCCATCGGTGACCAGGTTGATCCACAGGATCATAATCGCAGTTAGGGGAAGCGGCAGCCCGATGATCAGCGCTGCGGTCAGCGTGATGATCTCTCCGATATTCGTAGTGATGAGGAAAAACACGACCCGGCGCAGGTTGGAGAAGATCACGCGGCCTTCCTCCACCGCGTGGACAATGGTGGCGAAGTCGTCGTCGGTGAGGATCATATCGGCAGATTCCTTGGCCACCTCGGTCCCCGCCTCCCCCATGGCCACTCCGATGTCGGCTCCTTTGAGGGCCGGGGCATCGTTTACGCCGTCCCCAGTCATGGAGACGACCTCTCCGTGGGCCTTGAGTGCCTGGAGGATACGGAGTTTGTGGGCCGGTGTCACCCTGGCGAACACGCCGGCGCTTCGCACCCTCCGGGAAAGCTCTTCATCGGGCATGTCATCGAGTTGACCGCCGGTAACTACTTCCTCGCCACGGCTTGTAATTCCCACCTCACGGGCAATGGCCGCCGCTGTGGTGGCGTGGTCTCCAGTGATCATCACCACCCGGATGCCTGCGTGTTGGGCATCGGCGATGGCCTGAATAGCCTCGGGGCGGGGTGGATCCACCATGCCCCAGAGGCCGACGAAGGTGAGTCCTCCCTCTACGTCATCCTGCTGAAGCTCGGTCTGCTGGTTGCTGAACTCCCTGATCCCGCCGGCCACAACCCGCAGTGCCCGACTTGCGAACTCGTCGACCTTTGCCTCGATGTTGTCGCGGTCTTCTGCTGTGAGCTCACGGCGGGCCCCGTCCTCGTAGATGTGGGAGCAGAAATCGAGCACCCGGTCCGGGGCTCCCTTGACCAGGGCCGCGGATTGCTTGTCCGGGGTCGGTCTGTGCAGGGTGGCCATGTACTTCCTGTCGCTGGAGAAGGGGATCTCCGCCACGCGTGGTCGACTGTCCGTCAGACGCTTGTCGTCCACGCCACCTTTTCGCGCCACGACCACCAATGCTCCCTCGGTAGGGGTTCCGCGGACACGCCATGTACCATCGTCGCTGATTAGCTCGGCGTTGTTATTCAGTACACCTATTTCCAGCAAAAGTTGCGCCTCTGGACAGAGCTGTTCCGTTCTTTGCGACTCGGCGTTGCGCTGGATTTCCCCGGCCGGGCTGAAGCCAGAGCCGGTTACGCTGTAGGTGTGCCCGGGTGTCCAGATATCGGTCACTGTCATCTCGTTGCGGGTGATCGTGCCCGTCTTGTCTGAGCAGATCACTGTGGTGGATCCGAGGGTTTCCACGGCTGGAAGGCGCCGGATGATCGCGTTCCGGCCAGCCATACGCTGCACTCCTAGGGCCAGCGTGATGCTTATTACAGCGGGCAGGCCTTCGGGTATAGCCGAAACAGCTACGGCGACGGAGAATAGGATCATCTCCATCAGCTCGAATCCTCGTAACAGCCCGATCAAAAACACGATGACCGCAAGGCCGATGCCCGCGAGTCCGAGCACGGTTCCCAAGCGGGCGAGTCGTTTCTGCAAGGGTGTCTGATCGCGTCCTGTGCTCCTGACCTGTCCGGCGATCCGACCCAGAGCGGTGCTCATTCCCGTGGCCACCACCACAGCCTTACCGCGTCCGGAGGTGATCGCTGTTGAACTCCACAGCATGTTGGTGCGATCGGCAAGCGGTGTTTTCTCGTCCAGAGTGCCCGCACCCTTGCTCACGGGGTCACTCTCTCCGGTGAGGGCGGACTCGTCTACCGCAAGCTCAGTGCTCTCCAGCACTCGGGCATCAGCCGCCACGCGGTCGCCCGTCTCCAACACCAGTACATCCCCGGGGACGACTTGGCTGGAGGTGATCTTCTCCGGTTTCCCATCGCGTAGCACACGGGCTTGAGGAGAAGCCATGCGCTTCAGGGCATCCAGGGCTCGATCTGCCTTCCACTCTTGCACAACGCCAAGGAGCGTGTTCAGTATGACGACTCCGCCGATGACAAACGCGTCAACGGCATGCCCTGCTACGGCGGACACGACCGCTGCCCCGAGCAAGAGGTATATTAGGGGGTGGTGGAGTTGATGGGTGACCAACTTCAGGGTGCTCTTCTCTGCCTGCACTTCCAGACTGTTGTGTCCGAACTGCTCCAGCCGATGGGGGATCTCTGGGCTCTTGAGCCCGGTTTCTCCCGAGGACACTTGTTGCAGAAGCTTCTGCTCCGAAAGTGCATGCCACCCGTAATCAGTGTTGTCCCTCTCTGTCATATCCTCCTCCACTGCGCCCAGCATACACGGGGGAGGTTCGTCGAACCAATGGGACCTCCTACGGCGCTCGGGCGAAGCGTGCCCGGCAACAAGCTCTCTCTGGCTGGAACAAGAGCCGGGTTCGGGTTGCCCCTGTACACCACTCTGGGCTACGCTCAACGGGCGACTAAAGGGGGGTAGGCGTGAGCACAGCTTGGGGTGACCTGTGGGCTCGGGGAGGCGTACCCGATATTCGAGTGGAGGAAGGCATGCATGCCAGGCGGTGAGGGGATTATGCCTGTGCGCCGTGGCCCTTATGAGGAAGCAGTGAATCCCCGGCCCATTGCGCAAAGATCACGTATGATGCCGCGACGCCGTGTGGTTGTTACGGGGATCGGTCTGGTGACGCCGATCGGTATAGGACGCTTTGATTTCTGGGAGAGTGCCCTAGCGGGAAGGAATGGTATCTCGCGTGTGTCAGCGTTTGATCCTACCGCGTTCCGCTCCCACATGGCTGGTGAGGTCAAGGATTTTTCTGCCCACAAGTGGATAGATGGAAAGTCCGCACGTCGAATGGACCGGTTCACTCAATTTGCGATGGTGGCAGCGGACCATGCCATACGCGATGCGCACCTCGAGGAAGGTGCGTTCGATTGCTGTCGGGCAGGGGTCATTGTAGGATCCGGAATCGGTGGCGCACAGACGATCGAAACCGAGCACTGTGAGCTTCTGGCCAAAGGCCCGCGGGCACTGGGGCCGTTCGTGGTCAGCAAAGTGCTAATCAACACCGCTGCTTGCATGGTCTCCATTAGATACGGCCTTAGGGGCCCGCTATCGGCTCCTTCGGTTGCCTGCTCCACCGGGGCCAATGCTATCGGCGACGCCTATCGAATCGTGGAGAGAGGAGATGCGGATGTTATGCTTGCCGGAGGGGCAGAGGCCAGCGTGACTCCAATGCCGTTTGCCAGTTTCTGTGCCACACGATCCATGTCCACCAGGAATCACGATGCCGAGCACGCAAGTCGTCCGTTCGACCAGGATCGTGACGGCTTTGTCATGGGAGAGGGAGCAGGCGTAGTGGTCCTGGAATCTTTGGATCATGCGCTTGGTCGAGGTGCCCCTGTCTATGCTGAGCTCGTGGGCTACGGGAATACGGCGGACGCACATCATTTTACCGCTCCTGCCCCTGACGGGGACGGGATGGTACGCGTAATGAGGCAAGCGCTCTACGATGCTGACGCCGATCCAGGCAGCGTTGAGTACATTAACGCTCACGGCACGTCCACTGTGCTCAACGACAAAACGGAAAGTGCAGCGGTGATGAAGGTCTTTGGCGAGCGTGCATACAGCCTGAAGATCAGTTCTCTTAAATCCATGATTGGGCACCTCCTCGCCGCTGCCGGCGCAGTGGAATTTGCGGCCACTGTACTCAGCGTTGCCACCGGGTGGGTGCCTCCGACAATCAACTATGAGCACGCCGATCCGGACTGTCCCCTGGACTACGTTACGCATGGAGCGGAGGAGATAAGGCCGGAACTCGCCATGAGTCAGTCGTTCGGCTTCGGGGGAGGAAACGCGTGCCTGGTTGTGAAACGATACGTGCAGGAGGGGGAAACGTAATGGAAGTTCCCAAGCTGCGCATCGGGGAACTGACAGCTGATGTTCCCATAGTGCAAGGCGGGATGGGTGTACGTATCTCCATGGCTTCGCTGGCTGCGGCGGTGGCGAACGAAGGGGGGATAGGCACCATCTCCAGCGTGGGACTCGGGGATCTGGAACGGGGAGGGCAAGAGTACGAGCGTATCTCTAGGGAGGCGCTGCGGGAAGAGATCCGCAAAGCCCGCTCTATGACCGACGGGCTCCTGGCAGTGAACTTCATGGGGGCGTTGAGCAATGTGGAAGACCTGGTGGGCACAACAGTCGAAGAAGGAATTCGACTGGTGGTCTTCGGCGCTGGACTGCCTATGAGGTTGCCGGAAATGGTCCCCGATCCTTCTGTCTATCTTGTCCCCATAGTCAGCTCGCCGCGCGCCGCCGAGCTCATCCTCCGTGCTTGGGCAAAACGCTACAAGAGAACGGTTGATGCGCTCATCTTGGAAGGCCCCCTTGCGGGAGGGCATCTGGGCTTCTCCCCCGAGGAGCTTGACCACTCAGACGATTTTGCCCTGGAGAAGCTTCTTCCGGCTCTACTGGACACCGTGCGTCCGTACGAAGAGCGATTTGGTAGAAAAATCCCGGTCATCCCGGCGGGAGGCATCTTCGATGGTCGGGACATCGCTCGCCTGCTCAAGCTCGGCGCGGCAGGGGTGCAGATGGCGACGCGATTCGTCTGTACATGGGAATGCGACGCGGCCCAAGAGTTCAAACAGGCGTATGTAGAGGCCAAAGAGGACGACATCGTCATCATTAAGAGTCCGGTAGGGCTCCCTGGACGCGCAATCCGCAACAAGTTCCTGGCCGAACTGGAGCAAGAGGGGAACAAGCGGGTACAGTGCCCGTACCGTTGTCTCACAGTGTGCAAGGCGTCCGAGGCACGGTTCTGCATCGCGAAGGCTTTGCTCACATCCTACAGAGGGGATGTGGAAAACGGGCTTGTCTTCTGCGGCCAGAACGCACACCGTATACAACGCATCGTCTCTGTACACGAGCTTATGAGCGAGCTCATGAGCGATCTTCGCACTGCGTTGGAGGAAGAACTGTAACCGCTGGCGTACCGTTGGGGAACGTGTAGTGGAGAGACTCATATTGTCCCTGGAGTTGCTGGGTAACGTAGCGTCTATAATTGGCGGAGGAGTGGCGACGGATGTCTCAAACGGAGCGAAGGCTAGCAGCGATTATGGTCACTGACATCGCAGGCTACACTGCGATGGCTCAGAGAGACGAGAACCTGGCTCTGGAGATCTTGGAGGAGCACCGGTCGGTACTGCGCACCCAGTTTTCCCGCCATCGCGGCCGGGAGGTCAAGTCGATGGGAGACGGCTTCTTGGTCGAGTTCTCCAGCGCGCTGGACGCGGTGCAGTGTGCCGTTGACATTCAACAGGCCCTGCATTCGCGCAATGCGGGTCTGCCGGAAGATCGGCGGGTGCTGGTGCGGATCGGCGTTCATGTGGGCGATGTGCTCGACAGAGAGGGAGATCTATTTGGTGACGGGGTGAACGTGGCGTCGCGTATCGAGCCGCTCGCCCGACCCGGCGGTGTTTGTGTATCGCATCAGGTCTACGGCTACGTGCGCACCAACATGCGCGTTCCGTTCGTCAGCCTTGGAGAACAGGAACTGAAGAACGTCACCGGTTCAGTCGAAGTGTACCGTGTGGTCTTACCGTGGGAGGAGCAGCCTAAGGCCGAGGCGGAACGTACTCGGGTTGCGGTGTTACCCTTGGCGAACATCAGCCCGAACTCGGAGGATGCCTACTTTGCAGAGGGTATGACCGGAGAGCTTATTTACACGCTGTCTCGTGTTCCTTCCCTGCGGGTCATAGCACAGACCTCCGTGATGAAGTACAAGGACAACCGCAAGAGCGTTGCCGAGATCGGCCATGAACTCAATGTGGGAACGGTGATTGAAGGAAGCGTCCGCAAGTCCGGCCAGCGGGTGCGCATCATGCTTCAGCTGATCGATGCCCGCACCGAGGAACACCTGTGGTCGGAAGCCTTCGATCGCAATCTGGAAGATGTGTTCGACTTGCAAACCGAGGTCGCACAGCAGGTTGCGGAAGTACTGCAGGTTGAACTGCTAGGGCGGGGCCGTCCGCGGGCTTGTCACCATACCGCTCCGGATATGGAAGCGTACATGCTATATCTCCAGGGGCGGCACTTCTGGAACAGACGGTCGGAATACGGGGTCAGGCGTGCGATCGAACTGTTCGAGCAGGCGATCGAAATCGACGGCTGCTATGCGGCTGCTTATGCCGGCCTGGCCGACACATATGTGGTGTTGGTGAACTGGGGCTACGCGTCGAAGAAGGATGCGTTGAAAGAAGCGCGTCGAGCAGCAGAGAAGGCCATTACGCTGGATCCCGAACTGGCCGAGGCGCACGCATCGCTCGGGCTCGTGTTATCGGAGGAAGACGAGGATCTCTCCCGGGCCGAGGAGGCGTTTCGCAAGTCCATCGAACTCAATCCCAGCTACGCTCCTGCTCACCACTGGTTGGCCAACGTCTTGTTCGCCACAGGCAGAACTGAGGAAGCACTGGAAGAGGCGCTTAAGGCACTCCGCCTTGACCCCTTGTCGCCGACGATCGCCACCGTGGCCGGGGACTATTTATACCACGTTGGCAGATATGACGAGGCGATTGCTCAGTGGCGCCGGGCGCTGGAGATCGCTCCGGGCTTTGTCCGTGCCAGGATGTCCTTGGCGAATGCTCACGAAGCTGTCGGAGACTGGGAGCTCGCCGAAGGAGAGCTCAAACAGGCGATCGCCACTGATCCTGAGAGCCCGCAGCCTCGGGCCGCGTACGGCGAGCATCTGCTCCGGTTGGGTCGTACAGAGGAGGCGTTGGCTGAGCTGCGCAAGGCAGCTGAGGATACCGGCGGCCCGTTTCCCACCTATCATTTCGGATTGGCCTTGGTGTTGGCGGGCGCTGAGGACGTGGCGCACTCCTTGCTGGACAGATTCACGGCCCGAGATGACGACTGGCCGGGGCTGCGCCTGGCGGTGTTGCTTGGCGACGCTCTCGCGGGCCACTATGATCGCGCCCTCGAGCGTTTTGATGAGCTCAAACGCGCATACAATCAGCAACGCCGGAGGCTTGTCTACGAGATTGATGCCCTCAGCGGCCTTGTGGAGGCGGTCGGGGGGTACCATGAGAAAGCCCGTGCCAGGCTAGAGGTTCTGGAACAGGCAAGCGATGATGTCGTGCCTAAGACCTTGGTGGGGCTGACGTACTGCTGGCTCGGCGAAATCGAGCGAGGCTTCTCCGAGCTATCCGAGGCGGTGCGAGCGCAGGAATCCCTGGTGCGGATGATCAAGGTGCTCCCGCTTCCGGCGCGAGCCCGAGATGACAAACGCTATAGCGAGCTTCTCCAGTCGCTGAATCTGCCGGCTGAAGAGTCCTCGCGTACCCCCTCCTCCAAACAGAGGGAAGATGAGTGAACGACACCGACTCGGCTATCGTTGGCACTCGGGGCAGAACCAGCCACGCCGTCCGCCCAACCGCAGCGCCTGTAGGGCCGCGCCACATCGTGGGCAATTGGTAGCCTGCGCCCGGTTGCGAAGCAGGTAACGCTCAGGCATGAGTAACGGGTCGGCATGCGCCTCAACCGCTGTCTGCAGCACCTCTCGGGACGATCTGTACAGCCGAGCGAGTTCCTCTTCCGTGAGCTCCTGTGCTTTTCTCTTGGGAGAAAGCCTCGCTTGAAACAGAATCTCGTCCGAATAGATGTTGCCGATGCCGGCAAGTGTGGATTGGTCCATCAGTGCGGACTTCAGCGTTCCCCGGTGCTCGGTGACTCGCTGGCAGAACACGTCATGGTCCAGCCTCGGATCCATGGCGTCCGGGCCGAGCGCCTTCGAGCGCAGGAAATCCTCCAAGTCCTCAATCCAGCGGATCCTTCCTAGCTGGCGTTGTGAGACGTATGCCAAGCGGTGCCCGCCTTCCAGACGAAACGAACACCGAGTGTACTCAGGCAGTGACTCGCCCTCCTCGAGGCATTCCAGGCGCCCGGACATCCCGAAGTGCATGGCCAGCAAATCTCCATTCAACAGGCCGGCGAACAGGTGCTTGCCGTGACGGAGCGCTGAGGAGAAGCGCTGTCCCGTGAGGCGTTGCTCTAACTCCAGTTCGGTGAGACCTTCGACTACCTTGGTGCTGTTAACCTCCACGCTGGCGATGCGGCGGCTCAAGGCACAGGTCTCTAGAACACGGCGGTACACTTCGACATCCGGAAGCTCTGGCATCTCCCCACACTTTGGAAGCCATGCGGCCAGTGTGCAACCCCTGCGATGTGAAGCCAGTATGTGTGGTCGGTTGACAGCGGGGAGCGGGCCGGGCACAATCAAAATTGACATTCAGTATCAAAGAGCGGGGGTACCGACCGATGCAGACAAACGGGAACTGTTGCGGGCGAACTAGAAGGTATATGTGGGCGGTTGTCGGGACCCTAGCCGTGGTGATCATCGTGGCCCGGGTACTCGCTGCTGCAGGGCCTACAGCCTGGGCCAGCCTCACCGGGGGGGTAACTTGAACCAAGGGGTACTGGAACGGTCCGCAGGTGGCCCGGGTCCGGTTGCTCGGGTTACTTCTTGCCTGGAGCAATGGATTTCAAGCGTGCCCGTCTGTGTATCCGTGTATACTCGAATGTACCGGGGTGTGGTGGACAAGGAGATCGCACTGGCTGGAATAACCAGACGTGATCGTGTCCTGAACGTGGGTTGTGGCGCTGCCCCGTTTACCGGGCTGCTCGTTGCCCGCAAGACGGGCGCGCGGGTGTTGTGCGTGGAGCGTGACGATGAGGTAGCCGCGCACGCTGAACGATCAGTAGCCGGGCAGAGCCTGGGGGGCGCTGTGGAAGTGCTCGTAGGCGATGCCATGGCTGGAGTGCCGGAGTTCGATGTGGCGGTCGTTGCTCTCCAAGCCACCCCAAAACTCGAAGTGTTGCGCACTCTGGCCAAATGCTCGGGACCGGAGGCGCGGTTGGTGGTCCGTGACTCGGCCAAGTGGTGCCAGGACATGTATGACCGGCTGCCCCCGGGCCTGACGCCTCGCGCTTCTGTGTATCACCACATGGGCGCGCTGCACAGTTCAGTGCTCTACTACAGCAGCGACATCCGCCGGTTCTGTGAGGAGGGAGTTGGCCTTGGGTAGGCATAGGCGACGCAGAGGCAGGTGCGCCGCGGCCGATCCTAGGGGATACTTGGGACAGGTCTTGGGTCGCGGTGCCCTGGCAGTCGAGCGGGCCAACTGCCGGTGGCCAAGGCTTTCCCGCCGGTACGGCAGGATGTTCTACGAGCGGTTGGTGCAGGAAGAGGTGGAACTGGCCGGAGTCAAGGCCGGCGATCGGGTGTTACACGTAGGTTGTGGGGCATTCCCGTTCACCACTTTGGCGCTTGCTGAGCGGGGATGTGTGGTGGTGGGGATTGACCGGGACGAGCAGGCAGTGGCAGCCGCGCGCAGAGTTGTCTCCCAGAAGGGGCTCGACGGCCATGTGGAGATCCGCCACGGAACCGGCGAGTCGGTCGACTGTGCCGATTTCAACGCGGTATGGGTCTCGCTCCATGTAACTCCCCGGGATGAAGTGATCCATAACTGCCTCACTTCCCTAAGGCCTAAGGGGAAGCTTGTTCTGAGGAATGTCGCCGGTCCGCTCAAACTTCTGTACAACGCCACTTCGCCTGCCGCGGGTGCGACCCAAGCTCACGTGCGCACAGCGCGGTCCCAGGCAAGGAGCAATTTGGTGACCATGGTCGCCGAGAAGCTTCCCTCCACCGACAAGCAGCGGGTGGTCCTGAGCGGGCTTGCGGCGGGCTGCCGTGGCACGATCGCCGCCACCGGCAACGGGCATCCCTTGCTCGAGCCGTTGGGGATCAGACCGGGGAGGCAGATATGCTTGCGATGCATCCAGAAGCTCGGCGGATCGGTGGTAGCAGACCTTGACGGACGGCGAGTGGCGATCGATCGCCAGCTGGCCGAGCAAATCGTGGTGAATCCCGTTTCCGGTGACTGACCGTCGTGAGCGCTGAGCGTTCCCGCACTAAGCGTGTGGTGATGATCGGCCCGCCCAATGTGGGCAAGAGCGTGATATTCAACCGCCTCACGCGGATGAATGTCGGTGTGGCGAACTACCCCGGAAGCACGGTGGAGTTCTCCGAAGGTGCCCTGCGCCTTGCCGATTCCCCAGTGAAATTGATCGACGCCCCCGGCATATACACCCTTCAGCCGGCAAGCGAGGCGGAGAGCGTGGCGGTTGCCTTGCTGGAAGACGCCCCGGACTTGGTACTGTGCGTGCTCGACGCGACGAACCTGGAAAGCAGTTTGTATCTGCTTCTGCAGCTCATGGGTCTCGGCCTGCCGTTGATGGCGTGCATCAACCGCACGGACCTGGCCGAAGAACGTGGATTGGCTGTGGACCATGAGTACCTGGCGCGGCAGCTGGGTGTACCGACAGTGGCTACTCGGGCAGTAACGGGGCAGGGCCTGGAGGAGCTTCGGTCGCGGTTGAACGGAGCCTTGTCCTCCGAGTTTTCACCCCCGGCAGTGCGGCCTGCCCCCTCGTGGGCGGAAGCCGAGCGCCTGACGCAACAGGCCAGAAGAAGTGCCGGGCGCAGCGAGGACACCCTGCGAGATAGGTTGGGCGATGCCCTTATCCGACCGTGGCCCGGCCTTCCGGCGGCTGTGTTGATTGTGGTGCTGGTATTCGGGTTTGTGATCGGCGTGGGAATGGGACTCAGACGGTGGGTGCTCCTTCCTTTCTTCGGGGAACTGATTATCCCTCAACTGGTGAACCTCGTGCAGGCGCTGCTGGAGCCAGGCCTGGGCCGCGAGGTGCTGGTAGGGGAATACGGGCTTCTGACCAAAGGGATCGAGTGGCCGTTCACGTTGGTCTTTCCCTATGTACTGTCGTTTTATGCCGCATTGAGCGTGTTGGAGGACAGCGGGTACATGGCGCGCTTGGGAGCGTTGCTGGACGGATTGCTGAAGCGTATGGGACTATCTGGCACAGCGGTGATGCCGATTTTCTTGGGGTATGGATGCGGTATCCCAGCCCTGATGGCTACGAGAGCACTGAGCTCGCACAAGCAGCGGCTGACTGTCTGCGCCATGGTCTGCCTGTCGGTTCCATGCATCTCACAGACGGGCGCTTTCGTGTCTTTGCTCGCCGAGCGTTCGGTGGGGGCGCTGGCCGGGGTGGCGATGGTGTCGATCTTGGCGATGCTAACCACGGGCGTGTTGGCAAGTAGACTGCTTCCCGGCAGACCCAGTACGACCTTGATGGAGATCCCCGAACTCCTCCTTCCCCGGGCGGATGTGCTGGGAAAGAAGGTGTGGGCTCGGGCTCGTCACTATTTGGCCGACGGTGTCCCCGCTGTGATGGCAGGGGTGGCGTTTGCCGCGCTGCTCTATGAGACAGGCGCCATGGAAGCCGTCGGGCGCGCGCTGAGCCCCGTGATAACCCGGTGGTTACTGTTGCCTGAAGAGGCAGCGGTGCCGCTGCTATTGGGGGTGTTCCGGCGCGAACTGGCGGTACTACCGCTCATGGATATGGCCCTCTCGCCCTCTCAACTGTTTACCGGTGCCATCGTTGCCTTGTTCTATGTCCCGTGTATCGCCATGGTGGCGCTGGTGGCGCGAGAATTCCACATCCGATTGGCGATCGTGGTGCTCGTGTTCACTACGGTGTTCGCACTGTTCGTGGGCGGACTGTTCGCGCGTCTGGGCCCCCTGGTCCTGTAAGCGGGTCCGGCGTAGTACGGGCTCAGACGCCCGCCCTGGTCAGCAGCGTAGTAGCCAGCGTGAAGTAGATGATCAGCCCCGTGATGTCCTTGACGGTGGTGATCAGAGGATCGGAAGCCGCCGCCGGGTCGAACCCCATCCGGTGCAGCAGCCAGGGAAAGCCGAAGCCGACCAAGGAAGCAATCCCGCAGGTCAGGGTCAGTGCAAGGAACACGACCAACCCGATACGGATGTCCCCCTGCCACAGCGCAGCCACCGCCCCGGCGGCCACCCCGGTGATTCCCCCCATGGTCAATCCGGAAGCCATCTCCCGCAGAATGTAGCGCACGACCCGTTGAGGCTCGATATGTCCCAAGATGAGCCCCCGCACGAAGATGGTGGAAGCTTGGGTACCGACGTTCCCTCCCATATCCATTATTACCGGGATGAAGAACGCAAGACCCACCACCGCCTCCAGGGTGGCCTCGAACCTACCGATCACCATGCCGGCGACCAGTCCTCCCACCAGCACGAACAGAAGCCACGGGAATCTGACCCGAAGGACGTTCAGCAGTGAAGCTTGCAGCAGCCGTTCGCTCCGCACCATTTCAAGGTCGGAGATGGACAGACCGCCCTTGCGGTAGATATCTTCGGTGGCCTCTTCCTCCACCACATCCAGGATATCGTCGTGGGTGATGATTCCGACCATACGCCCTTCGGAGTCCACCACAGGCAGTGCGGCGAAATCGTATTCCTCCAGCAGTCTGGCTGCTTCTTCTTGGTCGGTGTCGGCCTCAACCGAGACCACACTGGTATGCATAAGCTCAGAAACGGGCGTTCGGCCATCGCTGAGCAGAAGATCGCGCAGCGAGGCAACGCCGGACAGACCTCCCTTGGAGTCGACAACGTAGGCGTAGTTCATGATGCCCGCCTCTTGTCCAACTTTGCGGAAATGCTCCAACACCTGTGACGCGGGCCAGTGGTCCCGCGCGCGCAGGTACGCCACGTTGGCCAAGGCCCCGGCGGAATCCTCCGGGTAGGAGAGCAGTTCGTGTATCTGGCCTCTAGCCTCACTCGACAGAAGGTTCAGCAGTATGTCCGCCTGCCGGCGGTGGAGCGACCGTATGAGATCCGATATCGCATCGCTGGGCATCGCGGCGAGGATTTCCTGGGCAATGGATTCGTCCACACGGCGCAGCAGGTGGTACTGATAATCGTGGTCGAGGTGCTCCAACACCTCCGCAGCGAACGGCCGAGGCAGGGAGGCCAATAGCTGAAGTTGTTCCTCTTCGAGCAGTTCCTCCAGCATTTCAGCCACATCGAAGGGTTGCAACTCGTGGAGGAGGGGCTCCCTCTCTTCCTTGGAGGTCGCCTGCAAGAAACTACGCACAAGCTGGTCGACGTTTCGTCCGTATGTCATAGTCGGTACACCCTCCTGGGCAAGCCTCATTGCAGGGAGAAACTGCCCATCTCAGTCTAGGAAACGTGCGGAAAGGTAACACAGGCGAGTGGTTTGCTCAATGCCCTGGTTAGTGTGCTTGTGTGAACATCACATTGAACATGTTCCTCAAGGTCGGGCTGCGCTGTATTCCCTTGCGAACGGAGTTTGGGCGCGTTATCATAGCTGCGTGCTTACGCCGCAGCGGGTCGCAACCTAGTTTCTTACGCTAGTCCCTGAAGGCATAAACAAACGAAGCACCCACGAGCTGAGAATGCGACTTGGCTCGTACGAGCCAAGGAGGCAACTCAGTGAGTTTTAACGACTTTGGGCTTAATAAGCATATCATGTCCGGGATCAACGGTGCCGGTTTCACTCAACCTACCCCTATCCAGCGTGAGGCCATTCCGCTGGTGCTAGGTGGTCGTGACATCATCGGTACTGCCCAAACAGGCACTGGCAAAACGGCGGCGTTCGTGCTGCCCATTCTCCAACGACTTGGGCCGAACCCGTCGCGCGGGGTGAGGGCGTTGATCCTCGAGCCAACCCGTGAGCTTGCCGAGCAGGTCAACGAGTCGATCAGGACCCTTGGCGCCCACACAAGCGTACGCAGTGTGTCTGTGTACGGAGGCGTCAGCAAGGGCCCGCAGCTTGAAGGGCTGCGGCGAGGAGCTCAGATTGTGGTGGCCTGCCCCGGCAGGCTGCTTGATCACGTGCAGGCGGGCGCGCTTGACCTGTCCGGTGTGGAGGTTGTGGTGCTCGATGAGGCTGACCGTATGTGTGACATGGGCTTTCTGCCGGACATCCGTCGGATCCTGCAGAAACTCCCCTCAAAACGGCAGACGCTGTTCTTCTCGGCCACAATGCCCGCTGAGATACGCCGGCTGGCGAGCACGATCCTCACAGAGCCGGCCGAGGTACAAGTCGACCGTATCGCCCCTGCGGAGACAGTGAACCATGCACTCTATCCAGTGCCGGAGACCTTGAAAGCCCGATTGCTGACCACGCTGCTACAAGAAGTCGATGTCGAGCGAGCGCTTGTGTTCACCCGCACCAAGCACGGAGCGGAGAGACTTGGGAAACAGCTCAGGCGTGAAGGCCACCGCGTAGGTGTGCTGCAGGGCAACATGTCCCAGACCCAGCGCCAGGCGGCGATGAAGAGGTTCCGTGAGGGAAAGCATCGCGTGCTCGTGGCCACCGACGTTGCCTCACGCGGCCTTGACGTCTCTGGCATCTCCCACGTCATCAACTACGACATGCCCGACACTGTGGACGCGTACACGCATCGCATCGGCCGCACCGGGCGCGTCGGCCGAACAGGCGAGGCGTTTACGTTCCCCACTACATGGAGCGACGGGTCTCTGATTCGGCAAATCGAACAGGCCGTCGGCTCGCCTATCGAACGGAGGCGTCTGCCGGGATTTGATTACGGCGAGTTCAACCCCGAGCGGCAGTACGCCCATGTCGGCAAATCCCGAAGCGGAAGCTCCCTTCACCGAGGAAGCTCCCGCCGCCGGCGCTTCCGGTAGCGCGCGACGCTGACCGAGCGAAGTCTTCTCGGCCGTGTACTAGTCGGCGCTGGTTGCCTGAACCTCGATCCGGTTCACCGCTCTCGGCGAGCGGGCCGCAGCGAACCCAGGGGCGTCAGGACCCACTCTGACCATGCGTAGCGGACCTGCTTCGGCTCCGATGTAGGCGTTGCCCTCACGGAAGGCGAGAATCCACTGTCCGTTGCCATCGGCGAGCTCCTCGAATGAGTAGGTGATCCGGTAGCCGTCCTCCGCGACGACATCGACTCGAGCATCGTCCGGCCACTCCCCAATCAGTGCCTGCACCGGGAACCCTTCATAGTGGGCGGTTTCCTGTCGGCCGGCGGCTGTGATGTAGGTGCCCGTTCCGCGCACGCTGGGCACGGTGATCATGAGTTCGTTCAGTGTGAACACGCGCTCTTCCCGTGCTGTGACGGTTAACTCGTATTCGTCAGCGGGCATGAGGTCAGGATGTTCAGGCAGCGAAGCGAGCCGTCCGTCCCAATTGGGGGTCAGCCAGGAAACCCCTCGTATCCGCAGCCCCGACGCAGAAGGCCTGTCGCCGAACATGTGCGCCAATGGGCCCAACGCCTCCACCATGCGTTCGTTGGATACGTCTCCGTCTTCGGGCAAGAAGATGAGGACAGGAAGAGGTGGCCAGTCGGGGCTTGGACTCCCGTCCACCTTCCAAGCAAGTATCGGAGTGCCCAATGGTGATTCCCCCATTACTACGTCCCGCGGGAACTCCTTGGCATACCCATCGCCAGCGATTACGTAGAGGTGATCATCCTCCGACATTCCCCCGAGCTTCTCTAAGATGGCGGGGATCGGCACGCCTGCGTACGTGCGTCGCTCGCTCCAGTTGGGTTCGTCTTCCGTGAACTCCGGCCCCTGATAGCGGGCTTTCCCTTCCACGATCGGCCACAGATCGGCTGCCGGATCCACGACGATCGAGCGACTGTCCAAGCCTACCCATACCGGCTCAGCGAACGCGGCGGCAGAGACGGCCATCAAGGCCAACAGCAGTTGGATGGTTCTCCTCATTGGTCCTCCCGAGTCCACTCTGTGTTTCCCCTGTATGCAAGCACTGTCCGCCGTAGGGTCGGATGTGGACCGCAAGCCAATCCTATCGCCGTGTTGCCAAACGTCAACACCTTCTACCACGCCATCCCCGGGGGGCACGCATCGACGGTTCATTAGTGCCTGTGTGGGCTTCTCCGCACATGAGGATGTGGCTTTTCGGGTTACTGCGTAGAAGGCTATCCCAAGCCTGGAGAGCTTCGGCCTACCAGCCACCGCCTGGGCATCCGTGTCTTGTAGAGCGTGAACCCGTTCTGTTCTGCGTTACAATGTGGCGTGGTGGGAAAGACGCATGGTATTGCCACTGCGCTGATATTGTCTGGGGGGAGTGCGTTCCCAAATAGTCCAATGCTGGTGTGGCAGGGTAGTCGGATATGAGATCACTGCGGTTTGTCGTTCATCACGTTAAGCACTACAAGGTAGCGCTGACGCTGACCGTACTTAGCATGGTCGGGCTCGTTGGCGTACAACTCCTGGCGCCTCAGCTGATCAGGTCGATGGTGAACACCGTCACCGATGCCGACGCGGGGCCGGATGCCCTGGGCACGGTGGCCAGGCTAGCGCTCATCGCTCTGGCCGTGTACATCGCGCGTGCGTTCATGCAGTTCGCGCGCCGCTATGCCGCGCACGTTGCCGGCTGGCACGTAGTGGCCGAGGTGAGGAACAAAGTCTATCGCCACCTGCAGCGGCTCTCCCTGCGCTTCTACGAGGACAAGCAGACTGGGCAGCTCATGTCGCGGACAGTGAATGATTCCAATCTGCTCGAACAACTCGTGGCCCATGCCATCCCCGACGTCATGGTCAATGTGCTCATGCTTGTCGGGGTGGTTTCTGTGCTGGCCACGATGAGTTGGCGGTTGGCGCTGCTGTCCATGATTCCTGTTCCGTTCATCGTACTGGGCATGCGAGGTTTTGCCCGCTATGTGCGGCCCGCTTTCCGTCAGCGCCAGGTGGAGCTCGGGGAGCTGAACGCGGCGTTGAACGACAACATCTCCGGTATCCGGGAGATCAAGGCCTTTACCCGGGAAGAACCCGAGGCTGAACGTATCTGGTATCGAATTGTCCGGCATCGGGATTCTCTCCTGCGGGCGCTGAAGCTCATGGCGGTGTTCCACCCTTCGGTAGAGTTCTTTGCTTCCCTGGGGACGATCGTGCTCATTTACTTTGGCGGGCAGTTTGTACACGAGGGAGCGTTACCCATTGCCGACCTGGTAGCGTTCTTCCTGTACTTGGAGCTTCTGTACCAGCCGGTGCGGGCTCTGAGCAATATCTGGGAGAACATCCAGGAGGCGATCGCCGGGGCCGATCGGATTGCCGAGCTGTTGGAGGAGGATCCCGACGTTATGCAAAGGCCGGGCGCTGTTGCGTTGCCCGGGCGGGCCAAAGGGCACATCCGCTTCCACAACGTAAGCTTCCATTACGATGCCGGCGATTGGGTATTGCGTGACATCAACTTGGACATCGAACCGGGTTCGGTGGCGGCGCTGGTCGGTCCTACCGGAGTGGGAAAGACGACCCTGTCATTGCTGATCCCGCGGTTCTATGACGTGTGCGAGGGGAAGATCACCCTCGATGGATACGACATCCGCGATCTAACGTTGGAGAGCTTGCGCAGCCAGATCAGCCTGGTGCTGCAGGAGGTATTTCTGTTCCATGGCACTGTGCGGGACAACATCTTGTTTGGTCGGCCGGGGGCGTCGGACGAAGAGGTGGCCGATGCGGCACGCATAGCCAACGCCCACCCGTTCATCGAGGAACTGCCCGAAGGGTACGATACCTTGATCGGTGAACGCGGCGTCAAGCTCTCCGGGGGACAACGGCAACGCCTGGCCATCGCCCGGGCCGTGCTACGGGATGCCCCGATCTTGATCCTCGACGAGGCGACTTCCTCTGTAGACACGGAGACGGAACTGCTCATCCAACAGGCCCTGGAACGGCTGATGGTGGGCAAGACCACAATCCTGATCGCACATCGGTTGTCCACCATCAGGAACGCCGACCAAATCGTGGTCCTCGAGGACGGGCGGATCACCGAGCGCGGGACCCACGCACAGCTTATGGCCCAAGAGGGGCTCTACGCTCACCTGAGCCACGTTCAGTCGCAAGAGGACTCTGCACCAACCACATTCCGCAAGGGTTGACCGGGCCGCCGGTGGCGCCGCGCTAGTAGTTGTATCCGGACGTCTCCTCGGGGGTCGCCTCCACCCCTAGTCCCAGAGCGATTCGGTTGACGAAGTTGAAGTAACTTGCTACCAGGTTGACAGCCAAGACGTCCTCGTCGGTCAGCCCGTGCCTGCGCAGCGCTTCGACGTCGGACTCGGACATTTCGCTTGGCCTGTGCGTAAGCTTCAATGCGTAGTCCACGAGCGCCTCCGCACGTGCCGAAAGCTGTGCTGAGTGTGGTTCGTCCACCAACGCCTGCAGACGATCTCTGTCCCTCCAGTAGTGATGCAGCGCCTGTGCATGGTGTGCTATACAGTAATCACAGCGGTTGGCCGACGATACTGCTACGGCAACCACCTCCCGTTCCTCGCGGGACAGGCCCGAGCGGCTGAACATGATGGCCATGTACAGATCCATGTGGGCGGCCATCGCCTGAGGGCGCAGGCTGTGTACGGCCATGATGTTCGCGACCTTGCCCCGGCTTCCTCTTAAGCGTTCGTACACTGCTTGGAGTTCTTCCCCTGCTGCCTCTTGTTCGATCACGTCAATCCACGCCATACGAATTCCTCCCTTCGGCGTGCCGGGTTTCCGCCAGCGTAACCCATGGGCATTTCGTGTGCTATTGCAATTGGCTCGGCTGTCATGGATGGAGCCCCCCCCAGCCGAGCGTTGTCTTGCTCCTCGAGCTACCCGTTAGAAGGTGGCGAGGGGGCTGGCCGCACTCGGTCACCAATCTGAAACGTGAACACTTCGTCCACGATCCGGCAGACAGCGCGGTCAGTTCCCACCAGTTCGAACACCTCAAGCAGGCCTCGCTGTTCCTCGATCTCTGTGCCGTCGGCCATCCGGATCACGCCGTAGACCTTCAACCTATCCCCAGAAACTACCTCATGTTCAGGCTCCAGGGACACGATCACGACGCCCAGAGCGCGGTCTATGGCAGTAAGCGCAGCTGATGCCTGTGGAGGATCAGTGGGGAGGAATTCGCTGCTTTTGGAGGTCACCCGCAGACTGATACTGCCGACTTCCTCTCCGGCAGCCTCGATCAGCCCGTCCAGCGTCATCGCTGAGGTGTCCTCGATCGTTCTTCCGCTCGCCACGTCGATGAATTCTGTGAAGGATAACGTACCGCGTAAAAAGTACTCCATGAACCCAAATTCGACGTCCTCCTCAGACGCATGGGCGGAGTATTCCCCTTCGATGTTCAGCACGGCGAGCGTCATCCCCGCACGCTCCTCCAGCCTATCGAATCGGGCCTCTCCACTGTACGTTCCAGTCCCACCGGGAAGCCCCAAATCCTCGGGATCCAGCTCTGCGCTATGATTCCAAGTATCCCCTACGGTGATCCAACGTGCCGGCCGAGACATACCGGGCACCACGCCCTGAGCGATCGCATCGCCGTCGAGTTCTTCGTAGTCACCGAACCTGTACTCCCTGGTGAGGAAAATCAGGCCCTCGTCGCTGGGGTAATCATCCGGCATGCCCATCACGGTGGCGCTTCCGGTATCCTTCACTATCCTGCTTCGAACGTCGAAGTAGCTACCCGCACCGTATTGGCGAACAACTTCCTGTTCCACGACCATTGATGATCGTAGCCGCATGGGGAAGCTCATGCCCAATATCTCCATCTCGAACTCGGTGTCGAGTTCCACCGCGCGCAGGAAGGTCTTCCCCACACGATGCTCAAGCTGGAGCAGAACTGCCCCGTCTGGGGGTTCCACGCCCGCAAGCGGGGACGCAAGGGGGTAGCGGTCTATGGTCCACCCACCGGGCGCATCCACTCCGGCGATCTCCCACGCCTCATCACCGATCCCGTCAGCGTTGTCGTCCAAGCCAGTGTAACCATCCCACCAGTTTCCTATCCGACCGTCGTCCCACGCGACCCCTCTGGCATCATCCACGACGTGGGCGCCGTTATTCTGGAAGCTATTCAGTGTGAACGTCACGTTTGTCATTCGTCCTTCGGCCCGTACACCTACTTGGTTGTTCTCAAACACGCTGCGCACCACCCAGCCGTTTCGTACGTCTTCGAGCCAGAGTCCCGCGCCATCCGCTCCGTAAAACAGCGCGTCTTCGATCACAAAGTGGCGGCTTGTGCACCGGATGCGCAGCCCAAAGTCCTTCCCGGTTGCATCGAACTCGCCACTGATCACGTAGGGGTCGGCTGCAGAGCCGGTGCCTCTGATTCCTGGTATGTCTGCGAAGTCCTCATCTTCACCTACGGTTATCAGTCCGGTCAGCCCGTAGTCCTCAAGGGGTAGGCATTCGACCGGCAACGCCCCTCTGATTGCGTTGCGGACAAGTGCCTTGCTCGCTAGGTTCCCCCCTTCGAAGAAGTCAAATCCGAGGATGACGATCTCTCCCCCTGCCCGCTCGAGCGCAAATACCACCGGTGCGCCGTCGTCTGTGGTCACTATAATCCGGGCATCGGCATCCACCGATGAAAAATCCGTTGTCAACGAAGGGGCACGGAACGTCTCCGGGACGCCTTCCGCCAGCGGATCATCTGGAGCGACCACAACGAGCCTTTCGTTGGTCACGATTCGGGCATCCTCCGCCGTTGTGAGCCCGGCGGATCTGAGGATATCCTCGCCACCGGACATGTAGGTCAACGCTACGATCGTGCCTCCTGCGCTTAAATGAGACCAAAACGCTGGTGCGAGGCTCTCTCCGACCCTATCCATTTCCTCAGAGCCCCACCCGGCAAGGGCCTGCTCTGGGAGCAGAAGGGCTTCGTTTTGCCCTAGCAGCTCTAGCAGTCCGTCCGCTTCCAGCGTATCGGTCTCCGAAACCACCGCTCCGGCCTCGTACAGCACCTGCCGCAGGTTCGACCACTCTTGTTCGCCCACATAACCTGTCCAAGAAAGGACTCGGACGCCGTCGAGATCGCTTCCCATTGCTGGCAGGAACAAGGCCAGCGCAATCCCCAAGACAACAGATGCTTTGGCTACCGTCATCCTATGCATTTCTTGACCTCCGTCTGAGATGGCTCGCGTCAGCGCCATCCGCACCGCATAGTACTCCTTAGGAGACGGAAAAGCCGGAGGTATGACTCAGGACGGCGTTCGAGCCAGTTCCAGATACCGGCAAAACGCGTTAGCCAGGTGCATCTGTCGGGGGGTGAGGCAGTCAGGCGCAAAAACCCGAGGGCTGCCGACCAACACGCATGCACACCGCGGCCTGGAAGTGGCCACGTTTAGTCGGCTCAGGTTGTACAGAAACTCCATCCCTCTTGGAGCATCCTCGGCGGATGAACTAGCCGTGGAATAGATGACAAGCGGTGCCTGTTGCCCCTGAAACTTATCCACCGTTCCCACACGCGCTCCCCGAGGGAGTACCTCCAGCAGCGCTGCTACCTGTGCGTTGTACGGGGCGACGATCAACACATCGTCCAATGTGAGCGGGTGTGTCAGGCCCTGTTTGTCCACCCATTGGACGACGTCGCGGGTCAGACGGTTGACCAAGCGCTCGATGGCCAACGCCTCCTCGGGGGCCTCGCTTCGGTTTCCTCGATGTTCCACAGGCAGGTACCAAAGCCCTGCGCCGGCGAACGGTGTGCTACCATGTATCACCTGTTTCTCCAGTCCTGGGCGGGCCTGAAGGCGCCCCTCGTAGAAAAGCTCCGAGGTAAACGTGCACAGCGCTGGGTTCAACCGCCAAGTGGTGGACAGAAACAGTCCCCGGTGGGCGGGAAGTGTTTTGTGTGCTCCCAGGAGGTGCTCCAGAGCGCTTAGGTCGGTGCCTTCCGGGTGAGTGCCGCGCTTGGGTTGCTCCAGTTGTTGCGGGTCACCCAGCAGTACGACTGAAGTTGCTGCTTGGGAAACGGCCACAACGTTGGCCAGCGAGAATTGCCCTGCCTCATCGACGAACAGGATGTCCACCGCCTGTGAAGCGTCCTCCCGTGCCCACAGCCACGCTGTGCCTGCTGCCACTTGCGCCCTGCCGTCCTCTAGCTCGCCGAGCACGCGGCCGTTATCTTTGGTCTCGGTAATCTCTACGGGGAGGGCTTCCTCGCTTAGGTTACTTACTTTCTGGATGCAGCGGACCTCCAGGCCCTCCTGGTTTGCAGCGACCACTGTCTCCTCCAGGAGGTTCCTGATCACCTTGTGGCTCACAGCGGTGATCCCTACCTTCTTGCCGGCGGCCACCGCCTCGCAGATCATCCTCGCCCCGGTGAAGGTTTTTCCGCTGCCCGGAGGACCCTGGATCGGAAGTACTCCTCCTTCAAGGCTCAAGGCCAGCTTGCGGGCCGCCTCGAGGGCACTGGGGGCTTCGCCTGCTAGCTCCTCCACCGAACCGGACTCCAATCGGGGAGGGTGGCGAAGCAGAAGGTCTCGGCCCGCGCGGAACGGCCCGGCGGAGTCGATCTCGTGCTTTGCTACCCACTGACCGGCCCTGAACAGGGCTTCCCTGAGCACTCCGGTGGGCACGAGCTCATGGGCGAACACCGCCTGGGGATGGAGTTCGGCCCAACTCGGTCCTTTCTTTAGGTCTACCGTGTGTTCGACGGGGTCGAGCCTCACTACGGTGGCAAACCTGGAAGTCCCCGTCTGTCGGCACAATAGGTTGTCGCCGGCGCGTAATCTTGTTTCCTGGGCGGGGAATGTGTACCGATCGACCACACTCCCCCGACCCACGACATCCAGGCGTACCGCGTGCTCCAAACCTCCTATCGCCACCGGTTCCTCTAGCAGAACCTCATCGCTCAGCTCCGTCAGCCGGAAGTACTCCCACCACATGGCCTTGTCCTCCCGCCTATGCCAGTCAAGTAGGTGGGCCATGATCCACTGTGCTTGCTGTTCACTGGACCTGTCGGTGCAATGCATCGGAAGCCCCGCGAGCAGTGCCGCCGCAAGGTCCCTCGTTTTGGTCAGCGCCTCGTCCAGTTCCTTGCTGGGATCGCCGGACTTGAGCTCCGGTCGTGAGAGCATTTGCCCGGCGTCCACCAACTCTTGCCGGCGGCTCTCCAGCCAATCCCGCAAATACAGGGCGGCCAAGCAGTCGTCCTCGTTGTACGCTTGAACGATCCTCCTGTACTCGGGAGGAATTGTGTCCGGTGCTCCAAGCTCAAGGGCCAGCTCCACCGCCCGTAGGTGCTGGCTGGCCACCCGCAGGTCCACTTGGCGCCGGAAGTCGAAGAAAGGCTCCAGTTCTTTCAGAGAGTACGATTCCACACTGGCCCGAACCGCCTGCCGAGCAACGGTGTACAGGTCAACGAACCGCTCGCCGCGAAGAAGCAGGTCGACTTCTTCTTCGCGCGTTGCATGCCTTCCCGCCAGACGTTTGATCGCCGAGGGTTCGTAAGGGGCATAGTGGTACATGTGGAAACCCTCGTCGGCGGCCCAGCGGGCCATGGCTTCGTCGATGTACCGCTCGAAGGCAGCCCTTTCCTCCTCGGGATTTGTGGCCCACAGGGCCTCGTAGCGGGGGCGACCCGACTCATCCAGCGACACCCATCCGAAAAGGTACTCCAGTCCCCCCTCCCCAACATAGCGTGCAGATTCAAGATCGAGGAACAAATCCTGCGGCGTCGGCTGGGGGAGCCGATACAATCCGTAGCCTTCCTCAAGTGGTAGGAGTTCATATACGGGATGCCCCTGTGTCCTCCCGGCGATCTGAATGCTGGCCTGGTGATGAAGGCGCTCGTAGGTCTCTGCTGAGCCGCGCTTGGGCTTGGTAGCCAAGGGCAAGGTGGCCGAGGCCAGCGCCTCCACCGTGTCAATACCTCGCTCCTCGAGTTCCGCTACCTGGGCCCGGCCAATCCCCGCCACCAACGAGAGGTGGTCGTCTCGTCGGCGCCGATGCTCGCACCGACGCCACCAGCGGCAGATCGCACACTGTTCACAGGGCAGCGGGTATGTTTCTCCCCCCTGCCAATGGCCCCCGCGTACTGCCTCGGTCAATCGTCTGCGCACCAGGCGGTAGTAGGCCATGTAGTCGGTCGCTTTGTACTCCTCGGGCTCGTAGTCCCTTCCGGGAGGAACCACGTACATCCGTTGGGGCAGCAAGCCTTGGATCCCCTCTAAGAGATCAGCATAGAGGCATAGCTGCAAGATGGTCCGGCCACGGGTCTCCCGAGCGAGTTTGGTATCCAGGATTTCGTACGAGTAATCCCCCAGTTCGTCTGAGGGGCTCTCGACACGCCGGAGAATGTCGGCCCGGCCCATCCATCCCTCCCCGAGGAGCGTTGCCTGCACGATCACGTCCGGCCCCTGGCGCATCGCCTCGAGGGTGGCTTTGAACTCTGGTTCTGCAGCTCCCAGGTCTTCGAGCTCCACCACCGACATACCCTGGGAACGCAGATACTCTACATAGTCCCTTTCGTGCTCCCGGCCCCGGCGCTTGAGGAACTCCAACGAGACATCTACGTGCGCGGGAGGCTCCAGCTCGCCCCGCGCGACGCAGAGATCGAGATAAGTAAGGTGGCGACAGCCGAGGTAACTCGCCAGGTCGCTTGCCGAAAGCCTCAGTCCGTCTCTACTGGGCTTCATGCGTGAACCTCGTTCCAGTCAGATGTGCCATCGTCGAGAACTCTAACCGGTCTGGCCTTGTAGAGGAAGCCGCCAGTATAATGCCAAACCAACATGGGCAATCCTACCGTTTCAGAGTTGACGCAGGAGCTTCGTGAGCTGGGTGTGTCCGAGGGCGAAGTGCTGCTGGTACACTGCGCCTTCTCCCGGGTTGGGCCTGTCCAGGGCGGACCGCAAGGATTGATCAGTGCGCTGGAAAACGTCCTGGGGGCCGAGGGCACACTGGTGATGCCCAGTATGACCGACGACGACGAACAGCCGTTTGATCCCTCGAGCACTCCGTGCTTGGGGATGGGCATTGTGGCCGACACTTTCTGGCGGCTCCCCGGTGTCATACGAAGTGACAGTCCCCATGCGTTTGCCGCCACAGGATCCCGCGCTCCTTTGATCACTGCCCCCCACCCGGTGGACATCCCCCACGGCCCGGACAGCCCGGTAGGACGGGTGCATGAACTTGATGGATCTATCCTGCTCCTCGGCGTGGGGCATGACGGCAACACGACCATCCATCTGGCCGAGTTCCTGGGCGGGGTTCGTTACCGACGAAAAAAGGAACTGGTGGCGATAGACGGCGGACAACCGGTCCGCATCTCCTACGAAGAGATAGACCACTGCTGCGAGAACTTCCGTCTGGTAGACGAATGGCTCGAAAAGCGAGGTTTGCAGAAGAAGGGGAACGTGGGCCATGCTGAGGCACGTCTTGTCCGTTCCCGTGCGCTTGTGGCCGCGGTCGTCGAGGAGCTTACGAGGGATCCTACAGTGTTTCTGCATCCGTTCGGAGTGGATGACCAATGCGACGAAGCACGCGCCAGCCTCGAACGGTGAACGTTACTTTGGGCTGTCTTGGTGACAGTCTGCCACTATGGGGCCGGCGGGGTGCCGCTGCATTCGTTAAGTCCATGCCGACAGAGGAACTCCTCAACAGCCGCGAGGACGAGGTACGGGTGCTCCTCGTGGGCCACATGGCCGCAATCCGGTATTACAAGGAGCTCGGACTGAGGAAGCTCCGCGGCCAGCGCTGCGCTCAAAGCCGGCGCGATGATACGGTCGTCTTCCCCGGTGATCACGAGTACGGGAAGTTCCACCTCGTGTAGTCGGTCTTCCACGCCGGTAGGACCAGCAGCCAGGAACAGCTCCCACAGTGCCCGGTCCCAGTTCTCTGCCGCAAAGGGTCGCTCGTAACCGGTGATGATTTCGTGTGTGACCCTGTCCGGGTCGTGCCACGCCTGACGCAGCATATCCGCAAAATCGTCCCGCACGCCTCGAAGGAACAGCGGTGCCAGCCGTCGGACCTGGGGGGTGCCCAGCACATGACGTGCGAGCGGGGGGAGGCTCGCGGCCGGCCCCACGCCGGGGCTCACGAGTACGAGAGCGTGTACGAGGTCGGGGTGTTCTTGCGCCAACCGAAGGGCCACAGAGCCGCCGGCAGAATGCCCTAGTAGTACCGCTTTGTCAATCCCCAGCGCGTCCATCAGCTCAACCGTTAACCTTACCTGGGATTCCGTGGTGTAGGGGTTCGGGCCGTGCCAGTAGAGCGGTCGTTCGCTTAGACCGAACGGCGGTCGATCGAACGCTACCGCGGTCCCCTGCTGGCCCAGCGGTTGCATGAGTTCTCGCCAGGAGAACACGCTTCCTCCGAACCCGTGGAGCATCATGAACGTCGGTTCTCCACGGCCTTCCGAAATGTAATGGACTACGATATCGTTCACTTGGGAAAACCGGCTCTGTGGAACTGCAAGTTCCCATGGAGGGACAGCGTCCTCAAGCGGGGGGACAGGAACCAAAAACGGGCCCGCCGTGATGAGCACTACCAGCCCGAGCGCAATGCATCCTAGAACCCTCAACATATCCCTACACCTCCATCGCCTGCCGGTGGGCGCTTGCCTCCGGTACATGCGGCCTGTCATGGTAAGGTCTCTTGCTCGCCCAGGCAGGTCGACTCGGCGCGAGCCGTACCTCAACGCGCAACGAATGCCTCCGAAGACTACTCGAGTGTAACGTACACAACTTTGTACGCTAAGGGCCAATGAAGCTTCAGCGGATACGGTTACTGTTGGTGGCGGTAGGATACCTCGGTCTAGAGTGCGGCCGGCCGCGGGAGCCCAGTGCCCCCAAACGCTTCAAGGACACTCAGAACGACCGGCCGCAGGGTAGGTTAGCATGCCGAAGCGGTCCTAGCCAGGTATGCCGGCGCGCCGGCGATGCTATCGGTAGGAACGTGTTCCCGGGCGTCTGCGTGTAGACTCGATGCGCCCTACCGAATGGGTCAATCCATCGGGCGGTACCAGTTCTCGGGAAAGCCATCACCGTACGTGGGCCCGTACAGGACTTCGATTCCTTCAAGCTCTGTCACAAACAGCTGAAACACCCCTTTCACGATGGAGCCTTCTATCAGATGGCCCCCGATCGTGGGCACATTCCACGCGCCGCCAGCAACGAAGTGAATCGCGGGGAACGGTTCCTCGTGCCCGTTTTTCTCTCTCACGTGGATGATCCCTCCCAGGGACAGGATCATGCTTAGGTTCTGTATTTCCATTGGCGCCTCGTGATGCCAGTTCTCCGGCTTTGTGGAGTCCGGAGCCCACACAAGAAAGCGCAACGGCTGAAAACCGCCCATAAACGCTGCGTGCAGCTTGGCGAAGCGGATCTCGTTTTCCACAGCGAATTGCTGGATTGCCAGCCATGCATCGGCGCCGGTGGTCATTCGGAGGATGAACGCGCGCCCGGGGCGATAACTCACGCTATGGTACTCCCGAGGATGCTGGGCATCGGAGAGCCAAGATTCGGCCATTGTTCCACACTCCTTGTGCTCGCTGTGCGCTGGTTGTGCCTCGAAACGGACGAGCGGCTGCCCCGGCGGTCAACGCGAGCGTTTGTCAAGGGTGTAGCTGATAGAGATGCCGAGGTCAATAGTCCCCCATAGCTATCTGACAGTTACCTGACGGACGGCGGGATGTGCGCTATCCTGGGTCATGGACAGTAGGCTCCCGCCCGGCCAGCGATGGGTCGACCGCCCCCTCGTCTACGACATCGGTCCCGTTCCACCAGCCAAGGGGTATGATTACCGACTGTGCATCTGGGGTTCCGTGGACGAGCCTCGTGAGCTCGATTGGGAAGCTATACTTGATTTGCCCCAGGAAAGCGTAGTTGCCGATTTCCATTGTGTGACTAGGTGGAGCGTGGCCGATGTACGCTGGGAGGGAGTGCCGGCAAGGAGCCTATTGGAGCTTGTGCGCCTCCTGCCGGGGACGTTGTGGGTGATGGCACACGGGCGCGAGGGGTACTCGACTGATGTTCCACTGGCCTTCTTCTCCCGCTCGGATACCTTGCTCGCTCATTCGATGAACGGAAAGCCATTGGCCCAAGAGCATGGAGCGCCCCTGCGGCTTGTGGTCCCTTCCCTATATGCATGGAAGAGTGCCAAATATCTCACCGGGCTGGAGTTTCTTCAGCACCGACGGCCCGGCTTCTGGGAGGCGCGGGGGTATCATCCGCGGGGAGACCCGTGGCGAGAGGAACGCTTTCGCTGAACCACTGTAGACGGCAGCGACACTTATCCTATGGGGGGCAGGGCACATATAATGTAGGCGGCTAGGAGGTGGTATGGAAATGCGGTTGGTATTCAAGCTTATACGACACGGGGACTTGGCGGCGTTCTTCTTCTTCTCCTGGATCATTATGATGCTGTGGAACAGCATTATCGCCCGACACCTGGGTCTGTTCCCTACCCTTTCGTATCTTCAGGCATGTGGTCTTTGGTTTCTCGTGATGATCTTGTTCTCCTGGGTGGGCGTGGCCAGCGTTGCCGGTGGGTGGCCGTTCCGTGCTTGGCGAAAAGCCCGTCAAGGGGAAGAAGTTGCACGTGATGTCGAGCACAGGATCAAGCGTGGCTTCGCCCGCTGGGTGGGAACGTCCGAGGATGCCGACTGGGACGAACTGGGGCCTATGATCGAGCGACGGATAAAGTCTAAGCTCCGCCGATGGCTGGAGGAAGAAGGCGAAGAGGACCAAGAAGAGTGAGCAAGGCCGCTAGCTGTTGCGCGGCTTTGAGTGGGGGGCGGGCAGCCAGTCAACAAAACTAGAGGCTGTCCGTCCTTTTTCCCTTCGTCCGTTCCCGGCAAGCTTCCTTGAAACCCAAGGATACCCAATGAGGGGAACCGCTCCGGTCGAAAAGCGTTCCGTACAAGCAAATCATGGCAGGGGAAGCGATGTGCTCACAAGAATCCCTAGCCGGTAAGCTCCCAACCTATTCCGTGCCGCGCCCGGCGCAACCCCACAATAGTGGAAGGGGGCGCGGTCTAAGAAGCGATGCAGCTGGGGTACCTGTGCGTTGTCCCTATGAATCGCCTTGGGACCAAGCATGAGCAGGGAAACAGAGCCTGACGGATGACGTTCTTTGGGGCAACCGTAGACGGAGGCTCACTCCTCGTCCCACGGCAATCCGGACATGGAGACGATCAACCGCTCGCCGCGGGCCAACGAGTTGATCCGGTTCATCTCCTCCTCGGACAGCGCGAAATCGAAGATGTTGAAGTTCTCCCGGATCCGTTCAGGGCGCCCGGACTTGGGGATCGCCGCGACGTCGCTCTGCTGGATGAGCCAGCGCAAGGCCACCTGAGCGGGCGTCTTGTCATACTTCGCCCCGATCTCCTTTAACACCGGATCGTCCTGCACATTCCCTCGCGCGATGGGCGCATAGGCCGTGACGAACGCTCCATGCTCCCGCGCGGCGGCGAGCACGTTCCGCTGTGAAAGGTAGGGATGGTACTCCACCTGGTTACAGACGACGGGCGCCAGCGAAGCCGCCTGCCGGAACAGGTTGCTGGGAAAGTTGCTTACGCCCAGCGACCTGACTTTGCCTTCCTGTTGCAGCTGGCGCATTGTGGCTAGAGACTCCTGAAGCGGGTATGCAGGATTCGGCCAGTGGATCAGCCAAAGATCGACATAGTCGGTGTCCAACCGCTCCAGGCTCCCGTCGAGGCTCCGGCGAAGCCCGTCGGGGGACAAATTGTCCATCCAAACCTTGGTGGTGATGAAGAGGTCGCCCCGGTCAACTCCAGCGCGTCGCAGCCCCGTCGCCACAGCCTCTTCGTTTTTGTACATCTCCGCTGTGTCCAAATGGCGGTAGCCGACGAAGATCGCCTCCTCTACAGCATCGGCGCATTGGTCCCCGGTGAGCTTGTAGGTTCCAAAGCCTAGCCTGGGGACCTGCGTATTGTTCGTCGTTATGTAATCCATCTCTCGCCTCCATGGCTTGTGCAACATTCGCTTTGACCCACCTAGATTGTAGCTCCTATCCGTCGCCGGTCTCCTTCGGCGGCCGGGGCAGACGAGCCGCGCGTAGAGGGAGTTGTCTCCTCATCTCAATGGGCAAAAGGGGCTCTCTATGTGCGGCGCTTGCGCAGGCGTATGTGGGGTTTGGTCTGTTGCGTGCCCAGGCGCTCGACTTCCGCACGCAACCGATCGGGCAGCCTTCCGTCGGCCAACGCCCTACGCAGCTTGGCAAGGTCGAGGTTAGAGAGCTCGTCCCACAACCCCGCGGCACGAACGCTTTCCTCCAGTTCAGTTCTGTCGGGGTGGTCGGCCTTCGGGAATTGCACCTTCTCCTGATCCTCCACCACCGCTTCCATATCGCTTCCCACGACCACGCTGTAGCCGTGTTGGTGAGCGTACTCGTGCAGCGCCTCTTCCACTTGGGCGATCTCGCGTTCTTTCCTCTGGGTGAATTCCTTGAGTTCATCCTTCAGAGCTGCCAACCGATTCACCAGCGCAACGCCGGGCTCGCCTAGGTAGGTGTTGTCGGGGATCGACTCGACTGCCAACCGATGTCCTTTGGCCGGACAGATGGTGAAGTACTCGCACCAGTCACAGAGCGCTGACTCCTGCGGCGGGAACGAACGGGCAAGCTCGACCTCCTTGATTCGCCTGCGGATGTCTTCCTTCAGTCTCTCGGTCTGCTCGGGGCTGCGTGTGGTGACCAGCCGTTCATCGAAGCGAAGGTAGTGCCACACCAGCCGGATTTCGCTCGCATGGCGAAAACGTTCGCGCACAGCGAGGGCATACCAACCGGCCTGCTGATCCTGCTCGGCCTCTTCCGGCGTAGGGAGGCGTGCGCTTGTCTTGTAGTCGTGGACTTCGTACACATCACCGTCTTGCCTGGTAAGCCGGTCCAAATAGCCGTTTAGGACAACGTCGTCATCCAGCCTGATCGCAAACGGGTCCTCCAGCCCAAGCACGATCCCCTCGTCGAACGGAGCATGTCGGTTGTAGTAGAGTTCGAGGCATCTCTCTCCCACGCGCCGAAGCCCCTCCGGCGTTACCTCCGGCCGGATAACACGTACATCGTCGGTCCATTCAGCCTCCCACAAGAAGTGATAGCGCTCGCGTACCTCCGACAGAGTAGGGAGCGTCCCGTTGTTCACCAGACGATACAGCCACTCCAGGGTGTCGTGGACGCGCGACCCCAAGAAAGACTCGATGGTCGGGCCCAGGTCCATCCGCACGCGGTCTATGTATCGGTATTTGTACTGCAGCGGACAGGTAGCATAAGTCTCGAGCTTAGAGTAAGAGTAGCGCGCCATAACGCGCTATTGTGCCCCCTTCATGATGAGCTCCGCAACAAGAATGGGGACAGTCCCCACTCTGCTTGACCTGGGGACAGGCCTCGCACTATGGAGCCGAGAACAGACTGCTCACCGAGGTGCCCTCGTGAATAGCCCGAATGGCCTCTGCAAATAGCTCCGCCACCGAGCAGACGGTGATCTGCTTCGTCCGCGCTCGCAGGGGGATGGTATCGGTGGTCACAATCTCCTCCAGCCCCGCGGATCGCATGGCTCGTACCGCTCCCGTGGCCAGTACCCCGTGCACGCAAGCGGCGAGGTACTTCTGTGCGCCGCGGTCTCTGAGGGCCTTGATGGCCGATACAATGCTTCCTCCGGTGAGAATCTCGTCATCCAAGAAGATCACGTTCTTGTTCTCTACATCTCCGATCACCCTTCGGATCTCGATCTTTCCCGAGCCAGGGTCCCTCCGCTTGTCTACAACCGCAACGGGAAGGTCGAGCCGTCGCGCATAGGCCTCGGTGAGCTTCGCTCGGCCGATGTCGGGGGCTACGGCGACGAAGTCGGTGAGATCGTTTGCGGCGAGGTGATTGCAGATGATGGGGATGCCGTCAAGCTGGTCTACAGGTATGCGGGAGAAGGCCATGATCTGCATGGCGTGGAGGTTCATCGTCAGGACCCGATCCGCTCCGGCAGTCTCCAGAAGGTCCGCCACCAACCTTGCCGTTACCGAAATCCTTGGCTGGTCTTTCTTGTCGGAGCGCACATAAGGATAGTACGGCAGGACCACTGTGATCCGCGCCGCTGAGGCGTATTTCAGCGCATCGACCATGATCAGAAGTTCCATCAGGTGCTTGTTCACGTCCGGGCACGAGGTCTGGACAACGAATACGTCCCGGCCGCGCACGTTCTCCTCGAACTTGACCATGATGTTTTGGTTGGGGAAGTCCTTGAAATCGACCGCGCCCAGTGCAACACCGAGATGACTTGCAACGGCCTTAGCGAAGGACTTGTGACTTCTCCCCGAAAACAGCTTCAGCTCACCGTTCATCCATCTCCTCCTTGCGCTTCCTTGCAAATCCTGCCCCCAGAGCTGCACGGGCGCTACCCGGACAGAAACGCCTACGATCTATCCTACCATTCCCTTCGCTGCTCCAGCCACTATATGGGGACCGGGTTGTCCCATTGTGAAAGTCCGGACTGCTTCGGGTCGACGTGCACAAGATCAGTTGGCGGTCTGTGTGCTAGGTGTATGCCTTTGGCGGACAGTGCCTTCCGGTCGACAAGTTGTCTCACTTTGCGCTTCAACGACTGTGTGGGTGAAGACGCAGGAGACACAGGTTTTCGACATGGCCCTTCGGCAGTGCTAGGATTGTTCAAGGCAGCGGATGTGCGATATGCGGTGTGAGGAGGGACCATGTGCAGATTCCACAGCTTTGTCATGACCCAGGCGCTGGATTTCCTGGAAAAGCCCGGCGAGGTTCATCACTCGTGTATCGCATCCCGGCAGGTGGTCGACCGGTCGCTGCTCCCCGAATTCGACGTGGTGCGGCGCCAGGTGCACTTCGATCACGTTCCGCTGCTGAACGCACTGACCGAGCGGCCCGAGCGCGCCGTGTCTCCGCTCTCCAGGAGGGGCGGTGCGCGCATCTACAGCGGAGTCGACCGCTTTCTGAGCCAAGAAGCCTTGGATGCGCTGGAGAACTACCTGTGGAAACGGTTCGGTACGCGGGAGAGGTTCGTGGAGTTTGTTGAACCCTGGTGGGAAGCCGGAAAGGACGAGCTGAGCGCGCTCACTCCTAGCGCCAGATTCCGAAGCAATCCAGGAAGCTTTCGCCTTCCCCCGCCGGCCGAGGGTGCACCCAGCATCTGGGTCGGAAGTGACCAGATCGAGCGGGCCGAGGCCGAGCTGACCACCTTGGGCGGAACCAGGTGGCTAAGTGTGCGTGACGAGCGGCGCCGGGGCAGCGTTCACCTGCGCATTGTGTTCGCCCAATCGCTGTTAGAGGGTCTTGGACTCAGTTCCGGCGCTTACGAGCTCCTCCAGAAGCTCATGGATCGACGGGCGGCAATGCCGGCGGGCTCAGAACGCTGCCTGGTGATGGCCCTGCATGTCAACCCGTCCCGGTGCCCGCTCCTTTGGGCCGGACCGCTTCGGATAAGCGAAAGCCACCACGCGGAGAACCTCGGGCCACACATCGAGTTGGCAGGCCCCGGTGTGCTGGCGTCCCAGGGGAGCGTGAGAGGACTGACGAAGGATGTGTCCGCGCAGATATATGAAGCTGACCGTGATGTTGTGGACAGCTTGCTCGGCGGATTTACCTACGAGAAGTGGTCCAGCGCCATGCTAAACGGAGCGTGTATTCAGGAGTGGAAACGTGACCTCGACCTTGACTACGCACTTGGGTTCAGGGACGAGCACGTTTACGCACGTTCTGCCCGTTGACCGGCTCCTTTCCCCAGTGAACGCGCTCGCCGGACCTGCGCCAGCCAATACCTGTTCAAACGCTACTTAGGGGACACCGATCTCCAACTCCACCCACTCCAGTTCTCCGAGCGACCAGGCCAAGTTGCTGCCGGGCCATTGTGGGGTTGACCAGGTCTCCAGCTCCAACCCGAGGACATATGTCCCCTCTTCCTCAGCTGTGAACGCTAGCTCAACTGGTTGCAGCCTTAGGTAACCTAGCTGGGACAGTGCGTTATGCAGCAAGACCAGCGCAAGCTCCTGTTCCAGCGCCTGGAGAAGCTCGGCGAACGCCTGGCCTAGCTCATCTTCAGGGGCCTCAGCGAGCGTCGCTGCTGCCTCCCACGCCTTCTCGGGCACCCACCTCAAGCCGTCCAACGTATCCAAAGCCTGGAGTATGTGCGTTACCGCTTGGCCTAGCGGTATCCCCTCCAGTCGGGTGGCTGCGCCTTCCAGGCGCTCCCCGGCTGGCGTAATCACGTAGGGTGTGGCCACCGCGTTACAGCACAGCTGGCCCCACCACTCGATCCCTTGAGCTCCGGTGGTATGGACGAGCTGGAATGCAGCACGTGCCCGACCCTCGCTGGACACCTGAGCAGTTGTCTCCCAGACGGCTGTCGCAACTGCCTGGTCTCCTTCGTCATAGGAAGCGGCGTGCAGGGCATAAGAACCCAGGATGAAGACAGTCGCTTGGGCGATCCCGCCCCCTTGGGTGAACACCGCGCCATCTGCTGTCTCGACCGGAAGCTGATAGCGTTCCGCCTCCGCCCCCTGCAGTGTGGTGGCCCACATAAGCACTGCTACCGACGCACAGACAACCAGCAGCCCCCTGTTCATAACCGTACCTCCTATATTCAATTTCCAGTGTAGGGCGAAGGATATCCTGGGTCAACAGCTTCCTGCACGAGTTCAATTTGTGCGCTGCCCGACAGCTCCTATGGAGGCGCTGCGATCTTGCCCTCTCCGCGGCCGGTTACGCTACGACCGCGCCCCCACCACCATCGGCGCAGTTTGCGTATCGCTTCGCCCGGGAGTTGCCCCGCATTCATCCCAGGGCATAATCGCCCCCATGCACAGAGACGAAAGGGGAACGTTTGCCGTTTGCCGAGTACAGGGCGCCTGCGATGGCTGAAGGACGCCTTGAGGCCGTCCGCGAGCGTGTGGATGCGGACTTGGAGAAACTGCCCAACCTGTGGGCGCGCCGGTGTGGGTACGTCCACCTGTACGGGGTTTCGGAGACGGCCGTTCTCCTCGCCGCTCGCCGTGGGCTCGACACAGAGCTTGCTGCCGTGGCCGGGATGCTGCACGACCTCGCGACCTACAAGACGGGCGACCCGACAGGGCATGCCCAGGCAAGCAGCCACTTGGCTCGGGAGCTCCTCGCCGAGATCGGATCATTCAGCCAAAACGAGATCGAGCTCATCGCCACTGCCATCGCCCACCACAGCACCAAGGAGAAGCTACACGGGCCGTTCGATGAGCTTCTCAAGGATGCAGACGTCCTCCAGCATCGCCTCCACCAAGCCCGCACCGACGCACCGAGCACCGCATCCAGATTCCATGCCTTGGTGGACGAGCTGGCGTTCCAATGACCCCGTGTGGTGAGGCCCCATCCTTTAAGCCGACAGGCTTGCCCCCGTGTTCTCGTCTAGGATGACCACCGTGAACCAACGCCGGCAGCTCCATTCCCTCGGGCCCCCCATCGCCCAAGGCCGCACCGCGGAGATCGTCCCGTGGAAGGAAGGACAGGTGCTCAAGCTCTTTCGGCCGGCCTGGGACGAGCGGGCGGCCACAAGCGAGGCCGAGAAGGCACGAGCGGTACATGCCGCCGGGCTCCCCTGCCCCGCTGTGTACGAAGAAGTCCGCCTGAACGAGCGTCTCGGCATCGTCTACGAGAAGGTGCAAGGAACCTCCCTCATGCAGGTCCTCCAAGAACGTCCCTGGCGGCTTCGCTACGTGGCCCGGCTACTGGCCGACCTCCACCGAGAGGTTCACGAGGCTCGGGTTCCGTCCCTTCCTGCGTTGCATGATCGGCTGGCCCGGGGCATCGAGCGGGCTTCCGCGCTCACCCCGGCAGAACGAGACGCGCTCCTCAGCATGCTTGCCGGGCTCCCTCGCGGCGAGGCCGTGTGCCACGGCGATTTCCATCCGGAGAACGTGTTCCTCACCGACTCGCCGTCTCAGTATTTGGCATCCTCGCCACCGTACCGTTGGGAGCGGGGCCATCTCCACTGTAGGGCGCCGCGTCCTTAACCAACCTTCCCAGGTGGTCGAAGAGTCTGCAGGGCGCGCGGAAGGCACCCCCTAACCGGCCCGCTGACGAGCGCCTTTCGCGCGACGAGCCAAACACCTGGCGCCAGTTCAATCCCAACGCATCCACGTCAAGCAGCGCAGGATCTCAGCGATAGCTATCGTATTGTGCGTCGCCCTACTTTCCGGTCTGCCCCTTCTGTTGAGTTACAGTTCCTCGGTACCTTCCGGAAGCTCCATCAGCTCCAGAAGTTCCTGTTCGCTGAACTCTTCAAGAACCACCAGCTCTCCGGCAGCTATCTTGTCGGTGAGTTCAAGGACTTCCGCTTGTACTTCGTCTGAGACGAACTCCCCCATCGGGCTGATGATGACGCGTGGAACCTCTCCGATGGTCGCCCACGTGCTCCCGGGTTCCCAGGTGCTTTCGGCCACGGCCAGTATCTGTTTTGCGTAGTAGTCCTCCCAGTTCCCGTATGTGAAGCCGACCGCCACGTCCGGTCCTTGGTCGCGGTAATCGCGTTTGGCGCCCGAGACATAAAGGGGCCACCCGGCGTCGTCGTTCTTCTGTTCTTGAACTTCCCACACCGGAGCCGGGCTGTCGAGGTACGTATGGATGGCGACCGCACCGTCGTCAATCAATTTCTGGGTCAGCGCGCGCTCCTCATCCGGGTTATACCAGGGGTTCTCCGGGCTGACCGAAGCAAGCCATAGCACACGAGCGGGAATGTCCCAACCCAGCCCGTCACGCACGCCCTGGATAACGGCATACGCGTTGCGGATGGCAAGAGGAAAGGGAGTAGAGGATACAAGGCCCACGTTCGCTTCGCTTAGATCCCGGCCGGCCACCTCGTCCAGTGCCAGTTGGCGGCCCATGGCGTATCCGACAACGTAGTTTCCTTGGTAGAAGCGCCCGTAGTAACTGCGCAAGTTGTCCACTGGGTCGACGACCTGAGCGTCGGTGAACTCGAACTTGACGTCCGGAAACCTCAGGGCCAGTTCAGCCAGGAATGTCTGGAATGTGGCGGAGGCCGCGAAGATGATGTCCGCACCTTGGGCAATCTGGGAACGCACGGCCCGCTCGAAAAGGTCAGCATCTTCGCCTACGTCGTCTATGATGGGCAGCAGCTTCGCATCAGCAACCTCGGCAGCAGTCGAGATGTCCTCAGCGTGTTGCTGGCTGTATCCTGCATCCGACCTCGACCCCACCAGAATGATGCCGACGGTAACGTCTTCCGTTGCAGCTGCACCCATTCCCAATACGGAAGAGAGGCACAAAGCGCCCAACACCACAGCCGCGAACGAGCGGCACAACGACATGCTCCCTCCTTTACGACTATGCCCCGGGGCCATACGGCAGCCCTTGGCTCACGAGCGCGCACCTCGGCCGCTTGCAGTCCCGGTGTGCTCCGTCCCGCACCAAGCATGCACGGTCGCTGGAGGTGCGGGTTCATGGGCAAGTATACAGCCGCTTTCCGACTGCCGCCTAGTTAATTCACGCTCCGCCCGCCCAGGGCGAACCGACGCGCAGTCATCTTGTTGCCCGACAGGACAGCGGAGGCGTAGGGTGCTCTTTGAGCGCCCCATCAGTGCAACTCCGCGAACTCCTCAGCCCTAACGGCAACGGTTTCCCATTTGCCTTCAGCCAGTGCCTCGCCCACGAGGTTGATCCTTACCTGGACGCTGGCGGCCGCGCAAGCCTACTGCCGCTCAACTCAGCAAGCAACCCGTTTCCGTGGGCGTGCGGTTAAGCCCAGCACAGAGCCTGTCAGTCTTGGCCGTTAGTCCATGAAGCGTGGTATCCTACGGAAGCTGTCGAGGAGGGAGAGTGATGCGCCTATGAATGGCAGTAGGAAGCACCTGGCGATGTGGGCAACGGTTGTTGCCTTAGTGAGCGTCGGAGGCATCGCGATGGCTGAGGACCGGCCGGGGGGCACGATCACCGTGCAGCCGGGCGAGTCGATCCAGGCAGCCATTGATGCGGCGAGTCCTGGTGATGTGATCTGTCTGAGCCCCGGCGAATGGGAAGAGAACCTGGTCATCGAAAAGAGCCTCACCCTCAGGGCGGCTGAAATAGAGTCCGAGCCACAGGCGGTCATCAGCTCTGCTAGAGAGGGCTGGCCGGTGATCCGGATCGAAAGCGAGGAGCCCATCGATGTGACCATCCAAGGGCTTAAGATCACGGGGGCTTTCGGAGACTGTTACCAGCGGAGACCTGTGCCGATCTGTGCAGATGGCATTTCCGTCCACGGCAAGGCAACGGCAGAGATCGACACCAACACCGTCAACGGCAACCGCTGGCATGGCATCGTGCTGTGGGACTCCGCCCAGGCCACGATTGGGAACAACACCATCAGCGCTAACATGGATGGCATCGTGATGGTGGACCTCTCCCAGGCCGCGATCGCGAGCAACATCATCAGCGGCAACAAGCGTGATGGCATCTCGATGGGGGGCTTCCCCATGTGGGGCGTCCCCCAGGCCAGGATCACCGGAAACGTATTCCGAGACAACGAACGCTACGTTGTTGCCCTCCACAAGTGGCCGTGCTTTGACACAGACGCTGTGTTCACCGGCTACGTGGCCGGCAGTCAGAACACAGGAGGAGGAAACGCCGAGGGCGACTACTGTCCAGAGGCTCTGGATTTCCTGTTCACCCAGGAGGGCGGCGAGCTCGACCGGCGGGAGTGATTATCTGGAACTTGCTCGCTTCAATCTGCCGTATGTGGGTCTCCGGCGAGGGTGAGCCGTACTAAGCATGAGTCGGTTTGGTGGCCCTGGCTTCCACTTCCCATGTTCCCCGAGCTTGTGCGTTCGGTCTGTTGGACCACAGGCGCGCCTTGCGCTCCATCCGCCCGCGTAACTCCCATGAGCAACGCAGGCATCCTTCATGCTCATCTTGCGCGGCACAATTCTAGCATATCTATATACCGCCGTTATCCCTGCTGCTTCCCGAAGAAGCCAAGTCCTTTAGGATTATCTTTGAGGAGCGACACTTTTTGAAACGCTGTCTTCTCAAGATCAACGAGTGTTCGCGGGACGAACTCCTGCGGTGTGCAGAGTTTCTCGAGCGAATACCGTTGTCGTCGGGTAGGTCGCTCTCCAACCTGACGGACACGCGGTTCACCGCGCGGCCGCTATTCCCGGAGCTGGGGATGGAGCATATTCTGTTGTATCTCTACGGTCGCGCTCGGGAATTTAGGAAGGCCCGGAGATACCTGGAGGAGTACCTGGCACAACAGCCTGGCCTTCTTCAGTCGGAGCTCGGACAGGTCTTGGTCAAGGACATCCAAAGTGCGGCGACTGCGCCACATGCCCGGCCGGAGATCAATGCTCGTACGAGACATGGCGTGACGTGAACACCAAACTACAACGAAGGATGGAGAGCAATCCGCTTGATCAAGCGCACCTGGGGCGGCTGTTCTAGGGCACTCGCGGCACGGCTGGTGTCCGTGTTACCCAGTTGCCCCCTCTCAGAGGTCTCCCTCTCGATCATCACGGCTTTTCCTCCATTGGGCCAGCTCCCCGAAACCCAAGCGGCCCCTAACCCGGCCGAGTCAAGCCGCATGTTCTGTGCGCATTCGCCGATCGAAGCTTGTAAAGTCCGTCGAGAAGAAAATGAGCATGCTGTCTTGATCGCGCGGGAGAGGAGATATTGGCTCGCCGAGCGCGACCAACTATAATCCATCATCTTAAGTACGCGGAGGCGGTGGGTCTATGGCAACGGAGAAGGAGTTCTACGAGTTGATAGGGCGTGCGATCGCGGATGGCGAATTTCGCGGGCAGATGAAGGAGGACCCGCAAGCTGCTGCAGCCTCTGTTGGCGTCGAACTCTCTCCAGAACAGGAAGAGCAACTCAGACGTGCCGACCTGGGAACGCTGGCCACGGAGTTAGAGCAACGCGCCTCAAAGTTCTGCTCCCCGATGATCGGCTGATGCTGCGCAGCCTGCGCTGACCCGGGCTCTTGCCCCGATGCGTGTCAGCTCCTTTACCGTGGTTTCGACAGAGCTTTCCAATGGCAGCCATGTGCTGGCCAATGCCATCACGGGGGCTGTGGACGTGGTCTCCCCTGAGGTGGGCGCGCCACTGTGGGAGGCGCTAAGCGAGAGTGCTACAACCGGACCCTGGCAGGTCTCGCCCGAGCAGGCGGCCCATGTCGTAGCATCCCTGGGAAGTAGCAAACGCTCCCAGCTCTCGGCCCGCGGGCATCTCACCACCCTCCCGGTAGTCTCGGAGCAGCACCTCATGAGCGCGATTGCGCACGGAACGCACAAGATCCAGGCGAGGCAACCTGTAGTGGCCATTCTTCCCAGTCTTGAGTGCAACTACCGTTGTACGTATTGCTTCGAGCGCCCCCTTCAGCACGATCTCGAAGCTCGCTCTGGAAACGACAAGTTCGACGGTGTCCTCATGACACAGGACCACCTCGAACCTTTGTACGGAGCGATCGACGCCATCCTGGCGGACGGAGATGCGAGACAGGGTCGCATACTGATGCTCTACGGCGGGGAGCCGCTTGACCGACGCAATGCGAGGCTCGTTACCGCCCTCGTCGAAAAAGGCCTACAGAGAGGCTACACGTTCCACGCCATGACCAACGGCCACGATCTGGACCACTACCTGCCACTACTGGGGAAGCGAGGAATCGGTAGGGTATACGTCACCCTCGACGGCCCGAAGCATATCCACGATGGGCGGCGCGTGGTCACGAGCGGCGAGTCCTCGTTCGACGCGATCACGCGCAACATCCAATTGCTCATTGACGCAACCGACGCTGAAATCGACCTAAGCATGCGCCTTGACCCAAGCAACACCCCCTGGGCCAGCGAAGCGCTAAGGCTGTACGATACCTGGGACTGGACGGCGAACCCGCGCGTCACCATCGGGGCACGTCCGGTCCACGTCACGGGGGCCAATGGCGCGGTTCACCCGGCGCTCAACGAGTCGGACCTACTTGCGCACCTTCGCCAGGCCACAGCTCCGTACGCCCGGGTGGTTCCCAGCCGCATTGCCGGGCTTGTCGTGCGGATGCTGAAGCCTGTGCTGGAATCGGGCGCCCGCCTGCAGGCCGATGGGACGCATTGCTCAGCAAACAGCGGGAGCTACTTGTTCGCTCCGGACGGGGCAATCTATGCTTGCTGGGGAGCTCCCTGCGAGAGAGAATGCAAGGTGGGTACGTACATGGGACCAGACGGGCTGAGCTTCGACACGGAGACTGCCAACCGTTGGTTCACGAGAAAGGTCGCCGACATCCCTGCCTGTCGTAGCTGTGCGTACGCCCTCTTCTGCGGTGGGGGTTGCGCCCTTCATGCAGAGCGCAACAACGGCGAACTGTTCAGCCCTAACTGCAACGACTTCCCATTTGCCTTCAGCCAGTGCCTCGCCGATGAGGTGGATGCCTACCTGGACGTCGGCAGCCGCGCAGGTCTACGGTCACTTAACGCAGCGAGCAACCCGTTCCCGTGGGCGCACCGTTAGCACCAGTACGTGCCCGACGGCCGCACAGCAGGGTAGCCTGAGGAAGGGAATCTGCGTGATTGCGAGAGGGTTCGCACAAGGCACAGACCGAAGCGGAGGAACCGGCCAAGTATGGCACATTGGACCCACGGAACGGTTTCCACCGCGAGCCATGAACGGCTAAGCGGGCAACACAAACATCGCCGATCTTGTCCTCTATGTGCCGACGAAAAGCCTGCACTATGTTCTGCTCTCAGCATGGCCTCCACTGTAGCTCATGCCAAGCGGCCCGTAGACACGCGGACAGGTGGCAGCAAGACCGAAGAGGGCGACTTGCGTGGCATATGACCCCAGAGGAGGTTGTGGTCAGGGTGAGAAGGCGTGTAGGCGTGGCTGACGGTTGCGCAGGCACCTCTCAGCCCTCGCCCTCCTGAGTGATCTGCGCAAGTAGGATGCTCTCCATGACGTAGATCCGGGCGAGCTTGATCCGGTAGGGCCACTCCTCCTCGAGTTCGTAGACGCCGACTATCGGAAACTCGACCTTGCTGCCGGTGCCCGGAATCCCTGCATAGTCGCCGATATGTGTTCCCACCACGGTCCACTCCATGACTGCCTTTCCGTCGCCCACAAAGAGTTCTACGTCACTCTTTTGGGCTTCGAAGGACACGTTGTAATTACGATGGATAACGCGCTCAAGCTCTTCCCGTCCCGTGGCCATGGGCTCGCCCCTGGCCATGTCCATGAACACAACATCTTCGGTCACATAACGGTAATCGTACAGTGCCTCAGGATCCTCGGGCGAGATGTAGCCGAGCATGACCTGGTTTGTGATCTCCGGTCCCGGGCCTGCCTGCAGGGTCAGCCCTAGCCCCATGACTGTAACCAACGCTATCAGCGCCGCTCTGCGCTCGTTTCGCACAACGCCCTCCTTTGAATCCTAACACCCCCCAAGGTCCGTGCCGCCACCCAAACGGGGGGGGGGATCCTCCACGTCAGGCAACTCATCATCCGACCACAACGGACCTTCCTCTTACAGATCCTTAACTTGATCGTGCTCTCCTTGAGCACTCTTGCCTCTCAAAAGGTGTGAGCGCTACGCATTATCGCAGTCCATTGTCGACCGACGCAAGGCATGGCCGGCGATCAGCGACAGGGTCTTCTCACGTGTCATCCAGGCCGTTGACTTCATCGCCCCGAGCGCCAAGGTAGCTTCGGCATTGGGCCGTGATGCCCCAGGAGGAGTGGTCGTTGATCGCTGAGCATGTTCAAGCAGCGCTCACCCAAGTCAGCTATGAGATCATCGAGGGCGGGGAGCATCTCTATGGAGAGTTGCCTGCGGTTTGCGGTGACTGGGCCACCGGCAAGAGTGTAGACAAGTGCTGATGTTGTTTGCACGAGGTTCTGGAAGGATGGACAACCGTTTGGCTGCCAGGAGGTCAAGAAAACCCTGTGGTTGGCGGTTTCACCATCGGCCCTGTCGAGTAGCTGGAGATGCTCTTAACTGCTGGTGTCAGCGTCATAAGATGTGTTGCGCAACCGGTCGGCCTGGCGGCGGAGCGACTGGAAATAGTCGGTCTCAGTGATCTCCTCGACCTGGCGCTGTTTCTCCGTCTCGTCGATCTGGATTTGGAGTTCCTCGATGGTTCGCCGCAGGGCAGTCTCGCGGGCCTCGACCTGTCGGGCGTTGTGGGCGGCCACCGCGGCCTGAGGGGCGATGGTTTCGAGAAGACGAAGCGAGTGCGCGTCGAAAGCGTTCTTCTGTTTGGCAAGCACTTCCAGCACACCCACGCACCTGTCCCCGAAGAAGAGAGGAGCCCCAACCAGGCTTCCGAAGTAGGCGCTGTCCCGCTCGTTCCCAACCGCACAAACTGTCAAGGGAGATGTGGTGGCCTCTTCGAGGAGGAGGCCCTGGCGGTGCTCCCAGATCCAACGGACTGCGTCGGAAGGCAGAGTTGAAGACGAGGCGTCGGAGGATGCAAAGACGCCACGCTGGTCACCGAGCTCCAACTGCTGTGTGCTGGGCGAGCATAGATACAGTCTAACGCCGGAGGCTGCAAGCATCTCCTGCACGTGTGTGGTGATGGAACAAAGCGTGGTCGCAAGGTCGATGCTGCTGGCATTCATGCTCTGGGAAATGTGAAACACCGAACGTAGCTCGAGGTTCCGCTGCTCCACCTCCTTGTAGTACCGGTTCCGTTCCCTGAACGTGCTGAGTTCCCGGCGATAGAGCCCGAAAACGGCCATGAACATGGCCACGCCCAGCGAATTGGCGAGGATCATCGGCAGGGCGGCAGGACGGCCCACCTCTATCCATGCCGTCTGGATGGTGCTGAGTCTGAGCATTTCGGTCGGGTGGCCCGCAAACACCACCGCCAACATGATGTGACCGGCCTCCAGAAGGGCTCCACCTAAGCCGGCATGCAGCGGGCGTAGGAGTCCCCTCCTGCGGTAGATCAACCCCGCCGCAAGGCCGATGAGCAACGTACTCAACGCGCAAGGAATCGCTGTAAGGCCGTAAGCTTCCCAATCGGCGATACCCATGAGCAGACGCTGGGTCCCGCCCATAGTCCCCGCAACCACCCCCGGCACGACGCCCCCCACGAGTCCGGCGATCATCGGCCCCATGTCGCGGATGTTGATCACACCCCCGAGCACCGGCAGGCCGGAAAGCGTTCCGTAAATGCTGAACAGGCCGAAGACCACACCCAGGAGGATTTTGGCGCGACGCGATGAGGTGCGTTGCTCTGCAAACGGGCGTAGCAGGGGAACCCGGAATAGGACATACGCAAACAGGACGATAATGGCGGCCTTCTCGAGGAACGAGACGACAACGCCCCAGTTCATTGCCCGCTAACCCACCCAGTATCCACGTGTCATTTCCCCGTCCGTAAAGGGCCGCTCGTTGACCGCCAACATGGTACCATGGCGGCAGATGAGGGCAATGTGAAACTAAGGTAAAACGGCTGGCCGTCCTCTAGCGGCGACGGCCACCGGGTTAGGGCGTAGCGCACAATGACAGAACAGCAAGATGATAAGAAAGCTTTGGGGATTTGGAGCACGCTTAGCGCCAGTGTGACGGAAGAGGCGCCTGCGGGCACCGACATATGGACGGTCGTTCGAGACCGACTGGATAGGTCAAAACGACGGCCCCGGCAGAGCCCAGTCGTCGAAGTGGCAAAGCACACAACTTCCAAAGGGGAGACACAGTACGTGCTGCGGAACACATGCTCCGACACCTATCTCATGCTGGACCAGCACGACTTCTTCTTGTGGGAGCTGATGGATGGCAGGCACTCGCTAAGGGACATGGCCGTGGCCTACTTTGCAGCCCACGGAGCGTTTCCCTTCGAGCGGCTGAGCAGTCTCGTCGACCGCCTGAGAGCCAACGGCCTCCTGGACGAACGATCCGTAAACATCTTCTCGGCCGTCGGGGGCCACGTCCATCTCCCGCAGCCTCTGCAGCGCCTGAAGCATCTAGCCGATGTGCTCTTCCGTGGCGAGTTCGTCCTTCCCAATGCGGACCGCTTGTTTGGCGCGCTGTACCGGCGAGGTGGCTGGATTGGCTTTGCCCCACCGGCCATGATCGTGCAGGTGATGCTCGTTGCAACGGGGGCTGTGCTGCTCAGCTGGCAGTGGGCCACCGGAGCCCATGCCGCCGGACAGGTGGCCGAATCGGATGGTATCGGCTTGCTATCCCTGCTCCTCTTCCTGGGCTTTGGGTTCCTTGTGCATGAGCTGGGGCATGCATTGGCGGTAAAGCACTACGGCAGAAAAGTCCGTCGCTGTGGCGCGCTGTTGCACTATGGCCGCCCCGTTCCGTTTGTCGACACCTCCGACATGTGGATGGCGCCGCGTGGGGCGAGGATCGTCGTATCGTTCGCCGGACCGTGGGTAACCGCAGTGCTAGGAGGCATCAGCGCTGTGGTGGTTGCCACCTCGTCGAATCCCTTGGTGGAGGGCGTCTTCTTCCAAAGCGCAGTCGTCTGCTACCTCGCGTTCCTGGTCAATTTAGTCCCGTTCCTCGAACTCGACGGTTACTACATCCTCATGGACTGGCTGGAGATTCCCTCGCTGCGGACCAAAGCGCTCGCCTTCCTGAGGGCCGGCATGTGGAAGCAAGCGCTGCGCGGATGGTCTGAAGCAGGGCGTGCTGAGCGGATCTACGCTACATACGGAGCCATGTCCGTGCTAGCGATGGTATTGTTCCTGATGGTAGGCGTCCACGTGTGGCAAACGAACGTGGTCCAACTTGTGGGGACCCTGCAGGCTGGAGAGGACATCCTCGCTGCGGTGTTGACCGGAGGCATCGGTGTCCTTGCGGGAGTCCCTCTTGCGGTCGGGCTAGCGGTGCGCGGTTTCCTGTTTGCAGAGCGGGTGCTGTCGTACCTCAGGCGGCGCCAGCAAGCGGCGTAAGGCACCAGTACCCATTTCTTGGGTTTGCTCAGCCACAGCGCGGCCTCGTGTCTCCCTTCAGGAACCGCCCTCGCCCAAGCGATCAGCAAGCGAACTCCACATCCCCTCGGGAAGCTTCCGAGCGCGCCGCCTGCCCAGGGTTGCTCGGTAGCGCACCGGCGAGGTCCCCGGCACAGTTGCCAGAAAACTCCTGTTCGCAAGCTGCGTCAGCAACGCGCCGGCCTGCTCGACCTCCATACCGAGCGCTTCGGCCAGCTCCTGTGCAGAAGTCGGGCCGCGCCGCATGATGTGCCGGAGCAAGTCGTGGAGTTCATCCGAGAGCTCTAGAAGATCCAGGGGGCTCAAGAACTCGCCGAGCTCGCGATCGTTGATCTGGTCCTGCAAGCGCTCGAACAGCCCCTCGTTCACAGTTCACCCCTCACCTTCAGTAGAGCTCCGGCATGGCGATCGGCTCCGGTTGCGGTTTACACTCCCCACAGAAGAGCACATCGGCTACCACAACTGCCTTGGGCGTCTGGTGTTCGCCAATATACACCGTCAACACAAACGGCATCTGCTGCGCGTGCTCCCGACATAGCGCCCGGCCGCAGAATCGACATACCCCCCGCGCTGTAGCCTCGCATTGCCAACAGAGCATGCCTTCACCCCTCGCAGATCCGGCCGCTGATCGCCCGGATCCCTTGGGAGAACGGGTGATCGGGATAACGAAGGGCGAAGATCTCCCTGCTCCCGAGTTCGATCATGTCTTCGGAAAGCGGCAGCACTTCGACGTGGTCGCACCCGTAGGCGGCGGTGACCTTCTGGCCTACAGCCTCGGAGCTAAGCGAGCGCGGCACCTTGTTCACCAC
>PXEP01000157.1 GCA_003566155.1 Candidatus Acetothermia bacterium
AAGGTGGAGGTGCTGGTGGAAGGAACGTTTCCCGACAAGGGGCTGTGCTACGGCAAGACACGAGCGTTCCGCACCGTGCTCTTCCCTGGGGACGCAGACGCGCTTCGGGGAAAGCTGGTGAACGTGTTCGTAAGCGAGGGATTCGCCGGGGGTATGCGGGGACACCTGGAGCAGGGACCGACATGATCCTCACCGTCACCCTAAACCCGGCTCTTGATAAGACCTACTGGGTGGAAGCTTCCCACCTCCCGCTGGACGTGGGAGAGGAAGATCGCATTGTCCGAGCGCACCGCTCTTTGACCGAGGCTGGGGGCAAAGGGATCAACGTGTCGCTACTGCTGTCCCAGCTGGGGGTTGACTCGGTGGCAATGGGCTTGCTGGCCGGACATACAGGCCAAATTGTCCTGCGGGAGATCCTGGACCATGGCATATCGGCGAACTTCGTATGGATTGAGGGCGAAACGCGAACCAATGCCGCGATCATGCTGCCCAACCGTCAAGCCGCCTCCCTCAAAGTTCACGAGGCCGGCCCTTTGGTGCCAGAACGGGCCCTGGATACGTTTCTGACCAAATACCGACATGCAATGGTGCACTCGAAGTACGTTGTGCTCGGCGGGAGTCTCCCGCCCGGCGTCCCCGTCGACTTCTACAGCCGGCTGGTATCCATCGCCGCCGAACATGGGGTAAAGGCGATCCTGCACGCTGCCGGGTTTCCTTTGCGCAAGGGAATGGAAGCCGGCCCGTATCTGGTGAAACCTGACATCCGTGAGCAAGCCTTCATAGGGAACACGCCTGTGAGCACGGAAGGGGAGATCATCTCCGCCGGCCGCTATGCGTTGGACAGGGGCTCGGAGTTGTTCCTCGTTTCCCACCACGTCACCGGTGACATCCTGGTGACAAAAGATGCGATCTGGGAGATGGATGCACGTGTGACGTTGAGCGAACTGCGCAACCTGGTTGGGGCGGATGATGCCTTGCTAGCGGGCTTGGTATATCAGCTGCAGCAGGGCGCTGATCTTGATAGGGCACTCCGATTCGGCATGGCCACTGCCTTGGCCTCCGCAGAGGCCGACCACAAGCTTGCCCACTCGCGGCAAGCAATCGATGCGGAAATGGACAGAATCGAGGTACGCAAGAGGAGCGCAGTATGAAGACCCGCGATTTCATGCGCAAGGACCTTACCTCCGTGGATACGGACACCCCCATACACGAGGTCATCTACATCATGGAGCAAGCAGGATTGTCCAGCCTGCCGGTGTTGGACGAAGATGGCAAAATCGTCGGCATGATCTCCGAGCGAGACGTACTCCGGGCAGCGTTGCCTAGCTACTTCGACATGTTGCACTCCACCGCTATCCTGCCCAGCTTCAATCAGCTGAGCCAATCACTGGAGAGAATAGCGGCAGAGCCCGCCGCCCGCTTCATGGTCGAGGCCCCGCAGGTCGCTCGCCCGGACCACGAGGACATGCAGATCGCCGAGTTGTTCTTGCGAAAGAGGCTGAAGCAGATACCTGTGGTGAACGAGGCCGGGTATTTGGTGGGCGTGGTGCGCCGGATCGACCTGTTGAGCCAGTTGAGCCGTGGTGGAATTCTACGCAATCGACATTGAGACATCCGGGCTGGACCCTGCGCAGGACGAGATAATCGAGATTGCGTGGGCCCGCTTCACCGAGGGAGAGATCCAGGGCACCTTTCATACCTTGGTTCGCCCCGCGCGCCGCCCTCCCCGGGAGGTTCTCCAGCTGACCGGGATTCCCTGGCGGGAGCTTGCCCGGGCGCCTGAGCCCGAGCCCGTATTGCGGGAAGTGCTCCGGGCGCTGGACGGTCAAGTCCTCGTCGCCCATAACGCACCGTTCGACCGGGGGTTCATAGAGCGGGCGGCCAGCAAGATCGACGCCCCCCTGTCGGCCCACTGGGTGGATACACTTGCCCTGTCTCGCGCGGTGTGGCCAGAAGAATACTCCCATTCCCTGAAGACCGTGCGGCGCAGACTTGGCCTAAGCGAGGGGGATGCCCATCGGGCCCTCCCCGATGCGCTAGCCGCAGGAAGACTGCTGATGGCCGCCTTGCACCGGGCAGCACGATTCCCCAAGGGGGCACGGAAAGCCCTCAGCGTGTACTTTCCCCCTCAGGCCGAAGACTGGCTGAAGGCTGCGCCTAGCAGTCAACGGCAACGTTCATCTCCCCGCTCTCCCGCAAACGACCTAAGCGAGGCGTTCGGCAGGCTGGGGGAGCTACCCGCATGGCAGGACCGTTCCAGCCAGCGCAGTTACGCCGCCACCGTCGAGAGAACTCTTCGTGACGGGGGAACAGCGTTTCTGGAGGCGGGGCCGGGCACGGGTAAGACGCTTGGCTATCTTGTACCGGTTTTGTTGAGGCTCGCGGGGGGCAAGGGGCGAACCGCCGTGGCCACGCGGACCCGGGCATTACAAGAACAACTGTGGCACAAGGACCTTCCGCTGGCCCTGGATAAACTGGGACTGGACGTGGGTGCAGCGCTCCTAAAGGGTAGAGAGAACTACCTCTGCCTCCGCCGTCTGGAGGAGGCACGCGGGGGACTGTGGGCAACCGACATGCTCAACACCGTGCTGGCCTGGGCTGAACGGACAACTACCGGAGATCTGGATGAGCTTGCCGTCCTCTGGAGCCGTCCCGAGGGGCGGCGCCTGCTGGGCGCGCTGCGCGTCCTCCCCCACCGCTGCACTCGGCGCGCTTGCCCTTTCCTGGGACGATGTCCATCACGTCGGGCACGAGAGCGGGCACGAGAGGCCAATTTAATCGTGGTAAACCATGCATTGTTGGCCGCAGATGCCGCCTCCGGCGGAGCCATTCTAGGAGAGCTGGATGCCCTCATCGTGGATGAGGCTCATGCTCTGGCCGGCGCCGCACGCGATGCGTTCACCTCTCAGGTCACTCCGGCCACCGTCCCCGCCTTGTTGGGAGAACTGCGTCGCGGGGGGCGCGGGCTCCTCACCACGTGGGCCCAAGAAGTGAACACAGACACGGTGCTGGCCCTGTGGCAGCAGGTGCGCACCACGCATCGGCAGGTGTGGGATACGTTGCTGCCGCGGATCCCCAAAGAGGCCGCTCGATATGGTCCTAAGCTGGTGGCTGGAGCCCTGAAGCCGGGGGAAGCGCTACACCAGGCGCTGCTCCGGCTTGCCCAAGAGCTAACCTACCTGGGGGAACGCGCTCAGGGGGAGACAGAGGAATTGGCCAAGGGGATCGCACTCCGTGCACAAGAGTTGGCCGGAACATGGGACACCCTCCTCCACCCTGAATATGAGGACGCTGTGTTCTGGCATTGCTTCGAGGGAGGCATGCCCTGCCTCAAGACCTCTCCTGTGGAGTTAGGTCCACTGCTCGACGAAGGGCTTTGGTCCAGGGTCCCCGCGACCATTCTGACCTCAGCTACTCTAAGCGGAGGGGAGGGCATCACGCCCCTGGCGCTGGAACTAGGACTTGCCCCAAACGAGGAGGCCTGGGAAAGCTGGTCTTCCCCGTTTCCCTACAAGGACGTTGCAGCGTGCGTGCCACGGTTTCTTCCCCGTCCCGATGATCAAACATACCCCAGACAACTCGGGGAATTGGTGAAGCTCTTGGCCTCCCGCGGAGGTTGCCGGACCCTGGTCCTGTTCACCTCGCGTACCATGCTTGAGTCGACCGCTCCCCACATCACCGGAGTCCAGACCCTCGTGCAAGGCCGTGACGGGGAGCGCGAGCAACTGGTCCGCCGGTTCCGCAACGCAGACCCGCCAGTTGTGTTGTTGGGGCTGGATACCTTCTGGGAAGGCGTGGACCTTCCAGGGGATGAGGTGGAAGCCGTGGTGATAGCCCGCCTGCCGTTCCCCGTTCCAGGGGATCCGTTGATCCGGGCGGAGGCTGAGCGTATGCGCGCTGGAGGAAGGGATCCATTTCGTTTGTTGTTCCTCCCACGTGCCGTACTTCGTCTGAGACAAGGCGCGGGCCGCCTTGTCCGGACCCC
>PXEP01000194.1 GCA_003566155.1 Candidatus Acetothermia bacterium
CAACCGGGCGACAGGATCCCTTCAGAAAGGGAGCTTGCAGTTCAGGCAGGCGTTAGCAGAGCGATCGTTCGTGAGGCCATGAGCGCACTACGTCTTGTCGGACTGGTAGACCGGCGCGAAGGTGTCGGATGGTTCTTCACAAGTGACGGAAGCCCAACAGCTCTCAAGAGCAGCGCACTCTCGTTGATCGGGCTCGATCGCGATCCGTACATGGTACTCGTTGCACGGTCAGTGTTTGAACCAGCGTTGGCGGAGCTGATAGCGAGCAACGCTACAGCAGGTGATATTGAGATGATTGCTGCTGCACACCGAGATCTGCAAGCACGCTTGGCTGAACGAGAATGGGATGGGTATTTCCGAGCCGACCAGCGACTCCATCTAGGACTAGCCAGAGCAACACATAACGTCTGCATCGTGAATGTCCAAGAGTACCTAACCTCAATGATGTTCAGCCCCCTTTGGAAGGACATAAGACAGAGCTACTACGAATCCGAGGAGAGTAGCGCCAGGGTATCGAAGAAGTGTCACGAAGACATACTGGTGGCTTTGCGATCACAAGACGTTGGCAAGCTTGAGGTGAGCCTGAGACGTCACTACACGAAGCTCATACGAGTTCTTGACTTCCACAGTTCGGAGGACTGAGAGTGCTCATGGGAGGCTGCATCCGCAGAAACCGCACCATCGATGATGCTGTCACACGACTGGATCTTCGAGCTTCGCATGAACAGCCTGGCTTGTCAGACGCCGGATGCGGATCGATCACGATGAGGAGACTGCATCGTATGGGCTGAGCCGAGTGTGCTCAAGACGGACGGGGCTCAAATGCAGAAGGAGGCATAGTTGGCCAAACACGGGCCGTTCAAGGAGTATGTCGAGAGAGCTCGCTCGCTCCATCATGCGAGCATCGTGGTAGATACGACAGCGCCACGGCCATACCAGAACGTGCTGCTAACCGATGAGTATCTTCAGATGCTTCAGAAACTCGTTAACCAGGGGCTTTCGCGGCATGCCGCTCGTCAGGAGGTTGGGCAGCACGTGCTGGAGATGATGGAAAACGATGTCGAATTCCGCGGTTCGCTGGAAGAGCTGATACGGAGTTCAGGGGTTAGTGTGATGAGTCTCACGCATGCGGTGGGCGATCCGCCGTCCTTGGCATTCCCTCGGGCCATACAGGCAGTGAGTTATACGCACAGGCTGCTCCAGATGCTGCCAGGTCTCTTTGCGCCGGTACTCTCACCAGAGGACATTCAGCGAGTGCACGAACACGGTCTATGTGGCCTTCTTCTAAATTTCCAGAATACTTTACCTATTGGGGATGACATTAGGCTTCTGGATGTGTTCTACAATCTTGGTGTGCGCGTAATCCAACTGACATATAACCTAGCGAATCTTGTAGGTAGTGGGTGCACAGAGCGCCATGACGGTGGCTTGACACATTTTGGTGCCTCAGTCATCGAGCGCATGAATGCGCTGGGGATCATTGTGGACGTTTCTCACTGTGGGCCGCGGACCACAAGTGATGCTGTGGCAATCTCCAAGGCGCCTATTGCGATCACACACTCGTTCGCGCATGCGCTGAGAGATCATCCTCGAGGGAAGACAGATGACATCTTCAAGGCAGTTGCTGAGAAAGGCGGATACATAGGAGTGTGCGTTGTGCCGTTCTTCCTCTCGTCGGCGGCAAATGCATCAGTCACCATGTTTGCTGAGCATGTTGCGTACATCGCTGATGTAGTAGGAGTTGAGCATGTGGGTATTGGCACCGACTTCAGTCGCACGTGGGAGTTCCCCGGTGGCCCGCTGCAGCTGTCGACAGGCGAAGTGACCGATTGGACAGGCTGGCGCCCCGAACACAGATACGGTGTTGCTGCAAAGGTGGAGGGTCTGTCGGACTACGGGGAACTCACCAATCTCACAGCAGCCCTCCTAGCGCGAGGATTCGACGATGAAGAAACCAAGAGGATCATCGGCGAGAACTTCGTCCGCTTCTATCGTCGCGTCTGGAACGAACGTGCATATGGCATCCGCAATCGAGGATGAGCACACCTGAAGCGGGACAACTGGGAGGTGATAGGGGCACAACGGTACGGATGAGTGAAAGCGAGTGAGGATGAGATCGGCGGACTAGTGCTGGACCAATCGGCCCGTGTATGTCAAGGAGGTAGCATGCAAACCGATGAGAGAATGGGAGCACGTCGCGCGTGGGCTGGCGTTGTCGTGTGCTTGGCGATCGGTGTGATCGCCCTGGTGGGAGTGTGCGCTGGCGCGAACCAGATTCTTGCGGAGCAGCAGTCCATCTCCATGGGGAGACCAGAAGAGGATATCGCAACTCTGGATCCGGCATTTACCGGAGGCAGAGGATCGGAACGGCCGATTGCCCAGAACATCTACAATACCCTGGTGAGGGTTGTCCCAGGGAGCGGAGATGTCACTGCCGTGATGGGCGACCTTGCCCGCAGTTGGGACGTGTCCGACGATATGTTGACTTGGACATTTCACCTGGTAAGAGGAGTTCAGTTTCACAAAGGGTACGGCGAACTCACCGCTGATGATGTGAAGTTCAGTTTTGAGAGGTTGGAAGAGCGTGGGAGTCCACATGCTAGCACGTACGACAAGATCACTTTTGAGGCAGTAGATCGTTACACAATCCGGATGCACCTGGATGAGATACACCCATTCCTACTGACAACGCTCTCCAACGCCGCCATGAATGGTCAGTTCATCACCTCAAGAGCAGCCGTCGAGGAACTGGGAGATGCATTCGCTCTGAACCCCATCGGGACCGGAGCTTTCCAGCTGTATGAGCATAGACCGAGAGATCGAGTCATACTGGTCAGGCATGAGGATTACTTCCGAGGGCCCCCAATTCTGGAGCGTGTTGACGTTCTCTTCATTCCCGATCAAGCGGCACATATGATGGCTTCGGGCTCTCCATCTAACCGGACTAACCCCGCCAGGGGCGGTTCGCTACTGGGCGATCGAGGCTGAGTGGCTTTCCGCGCGTTAGGGGCGGCGTGGGCGAGGTCTTTCGCGGGCGGTGGCCGGCTACGATGTCCTTGTAGCGCACCGGGTCGTGACCCACGGCGAGTTCGAGTACCCGGTAGAACACCATCCCACGGCTCCGCGAGTGTCGCCGGTTGAAGCGGAACACGAACTCGTTCAGGTAGCTGGGCAGGTGCGCCGTATCGACATAGCCCTGGTGGGTTCCCAAGAGCCATCGCTTGGCCAAGGAGGCGACGCGGTGCACGGCGGGCAGCAGCTTCCTCGGATCCTCTCCTTGGGCCCAAGCCGTGCGCTGACTGCGCGTGGCGTGACCATAGCCGAGCTTGTCCAACCCTCGGTACCCCTGCCACTCGTCCGTGATGACGGTCGCGCCGGGCTCGACGTGATCGATTACGAATGGATGGAGCGAGGCCGAAGACGCGTCCGAAAGCGGTGCCATTCGGCACCGGCCGTACCCTTTGGGCTCCTTGATCTCCACGGCGATACCGATCAGCACCTTCTTGCCCTTCGCGCGGCCGCCGGGTAGCCCGGCCTCCGCTCCACCGATGTAGGTCTCGTCAACCTCGACGGTCCCGGCGAGCCGTTCACGCCCCGGACGCACGAGCACCGACCTCAGCCGATGCAGCATTGCCCACGCCGTCTGGTACGAGCCGATCTCCAGCGTCCTCTTCAGGCTAAGCGCCGAGACGCCATCCTTTCCACTGGCGAAAAGCCAGCAGGCGTTGAACCAGACCGTGAGTGGCGTGCGGGTCCGATCGAAGATCGGCCCGGCTGTCACTGAAGTACGACTGCCGCACTCAGCGCACTTGAACCGAGCGTCGCCCACACGCCAGCCCCCGTTGTGGCTGCATGCGGGGCACACAAAGCCGCCCGGCCAGCGTAGCCATTCCAAGTAGTCGAGGCAGTCGGCGTCGGTCCGAAACCACGCTTGGAACTCGCCGACCGACCTCGGGTAGTGCTTACCA
>PXEP01000065.1 GCA_003566155.1 Candidatus Acetothermia bacterium
CAAGCAGTGAACCCATCCGGTAAAGGCCGCGGCGGCCTCCGGCGGCGGCCACGATGAGCGGCGCGGCGTTTCCGCTTGCCTCCTGCCGCACACCGGTCTGCAGCTTGGACAGCGCTTCCTCTGGGATGCGCCACCTGCCGCGCACTTTCTCTGCGGGGATCCGTCCGTCCCGGCACCAAGCGGCTACCGTGGTTGAACGCACGCCCAGCCTCCGCGCAGCTTGCGTTGTGGTTAGGTACGCCATGCACGACCACCTCTGCGAGCAGTGTATGGGTTCATGCCTGACAGCGACAATACAGGCGAACGTTTGTTTGCAGTTGTGTTTAACCGGACAGGTGAATGGACGAGGAAGGGGTGCATCGATGTTGTAGAATGATTGTCAGCTCCTAGCTGTGAAGGGGGAACGCTGCATGGTAGAGGCAGGACAAGGAGGCACTGTGAGAAGGAGCGTGTTCTCATCGACAGGGATAGCTCTGCTGGTGCTGGCCCTGGGAGTGGTGGCAGTGGGCGAACAACCCTCGGGTACGTTTCGGGCGGCGATTGAGCCGATCGTACAGGTGGATCCGGCGTTTATCTCCTCGGACGCGGAGGTGGCGGTGGCCAGCCACGTGTACGACTACTTGGTGGACGTGGACGCCGACAACGAGATCGTGCCGCGGCTTGCCAAGGACTGGGATGTCAGCGACGACGGGCTGGCCTACACGTTTTGGCTGCACGAGGGCGTGACGTTCCACGATGGGGCGGAGCTGATGGCCGAGGATGTGGTGTGGACGTTCGACCGGCTGCGGGATCCGGAGCTCGGGCTTCCCACGGCCGATCTATACCAGAACATCAGCGAGATCGAGGCCACGGGCGAGCTGGAGGTGGTGTTCCACCTGGAGGAGCGCAATCCGTTCTTTCTGTACGATCTTTCGGACAACCACGCGCTTGTGATCCAGGCCGGGACCGAGGAAGCCGACGACTTCAACGGCACGGGGCCGTTTATGCTGGATTACTACGGGCCGGAGGATCGGATTGAACTCGTGGCCAATCCGGACTACTTCCTGGAGGGGCTCCCCAAACTGGAGCGGCTGGAGTTCATTTTCTTCGGGGACACTGCAGCCGCTGTGTCCGCCCTGCGGGGAGGGCAAGTAGATATGGCCTGGCGGATGCCCAACGTGCTCTTGCTTGGCCTCGAGGGGGTGCCGGGGATCGAGTCGTTCTCCGTTCCCACCAACGGCTTTGACCTCGTCCGGTTGCGAACGGACGAACCGCCGGGGGACGATCCGCTGGTGATCGAGGCGTTGAAGCTGGCCACGGACCGCGAGGAGATCTTCGATCTGGTGCAGCTTGGGATCGGGGCCCCAGGACGCGACAGCCCGATCGGGCCGTTGTACGCCGAGTACTACACCGAGGAAACCCCGCTCCCTGAGCGCGATCCGCAGGCAGCGCGCGAGCTTCTCGCCGAGGCGGGGTACCCCGACGGGCTTACCCTTGATCTCTACACGCCGGATACCGGTTCGCGTCCGGACCTGGCGGTGGTGCTCAAGGAACAGTGGGCCGCCGCGGGAATCGAGGTGAACGTGATCGTGGAGCCCGAGAGCGTCTACTACGGGGAGAACCGCTGGATGGAGGCCACGCTCGGGATCACGGGCTGGGGCCCGCGCCCGTACCCACAATTCTACCTGGACATGATGCTGACCTGCGGGGCCAGCTGGAACGAGTCTCGTTTCTGCGACGCTGAGTTCGATGCGTTGGCCGCCTTGGCCGGCACGACGTTGGATAGCGATGAGCGGGCCGAGGCGTACGCCGAGATCCAGCGGATCCTGATCGAGCGCGCCCCGGTGATCATCCCTTACTTCTTTGCTCAGACAGCGGCCATCCGTGAGGACTTCGGGGGCTTTCAGTTGAAGGCCTTCGCGGGGAGGACGGACTTCCGCACCGTATACGCGGACTAATCATGACACACGCAGGCGGCGGGAACGGCGACAAGAGGCGCCGCGCCCGCCGCCTTGCTGCTTTGGTTCCCCTCCTGTCCCGGCCTTCCTCTGCGGTGGGGGCGTTGCTTGTGGCGGTGTTTCTCCTGTTTGCCATCTTCGGCCCGTGGATCGCGCCCTACTCGGCCACCCAGCAGATCCGTCTCCATGCTCGCCAGGGGCCGTCGGCCACGCACTTTTTTGGCACGGACCACCTGGGGCGGGACGTGTTTAGCCGGGTGGTCCTGGGTACGCGTAGCGTGGTGGGCTTGGCGGGCCTGGGGACGGCGTTGGCTGTAGTGGCTGGGACGCTTGTTGGCCTGGCTAGCGGCTACCGCGGCGGCTGGCTGGATGAGGTGGTGATGCGCCTGTTCGACAGCCTGTTGGCGATTCCCGCCTTGCTGTTGGCGCTTTTGTTCCTGGGGGCATTGGGGCCGACGCGGACCGGGGTGGCGCTGGTATTGCTGGTTGTGTACATGCCGATCGTGGCGCGGGTGGTGCGTGCTCAGGTTCTGGCCACAAAGCCCAAGGCGTTCGTGGAGATGGCCCGGCTACAGGGGGAGTCGCTCCCCCGGATCCTGCTCAGGGAGATCCTCCCGTCGGCGCTTCCGGCGCTGTCGGTGGAGGCGGCGCTGCGGTTCTCGTACGCCATCTTCTTGGTGGCTTCGCTTGGCTTCCTCGGGGTGGGGGTGGGACCTCCGTCGCCGAACTGGGGCCTCATGGTAAGCGAGGCCCGCCATTACGCCACGCTTACCCCGTGGGCGCTTTTCTTCCCCGCCGGCGCGATCGCGCTGTTGGTCGTGGGGGTGAACCTCACGGCCGACGGGCTCAAGCAGGCGCTGCTCGAACCCGGTCGGGTGCGGGGCCGCCCAAACCTCGCTACCCGAGCACCCGTCGAGCCGGCCGAGGGCCTTTCACCGGAGGACAAAGCTCTGCTGTCGGTACGGAAGCTCACGGTGGAATACCGCCAGGACGGCCGCTGGAGCGGGGCGGTGCGCGACGTCAGCTTCGATGTGCAGGCCGGAGAGGTGTGTGCCGTGGTCGGCGAGAGCGGTTCGGGGAAGTCGACGCTGGCGCTTGCCCTCCTGCGGCACTTGAGCCCCAACGGCAGGACACGATCCGGTGTGGCCGAGCTGGCCGGAGACGATGTCCTGCGCCTTCCGGCTTCCGCTTTGCAAGAACTGCGGGGTAGGCGCGTCGCGTTGGTGCCCCAGGATCCCCAGGTCTCGTTGAACCCCTCCCTCAGGATCGGCGAGCAGATGGCCGAGCAGATCCGCGTGCACCAGGGACGCGGACGCAAAGACGCTCACAAGAGGGTTCTAGGGCTGCTCGGGGATGTGGACATCGTCGAGCCGGCGCGGGTGGCCGCGAGCTACCCTCACCAGCTCTCCGGGGGGATGCAGCAGCGGGTGATGCTCGCGATGGCCTTGAGCGCCGATCCGGAGCTTCTGATCTTGGACGAGCCGACGACGGGGCTGGACGTGACCACGCAGGCGGTGGTGCTCGATCTACTGCGAAAGGTGATCGCCCGCCGCCGGGCGGCCGCGCTGTACATCACCCACAACCTGGGCGTGGTGGCGCAGATCGCCGGGCGGGTGGTCGTGCTCTATGCAGGGGAGCTGGTGGAGGAGGCACCGGTGGCAGAGCTGTACGAACGGCCTCTGCACCCGTACACACTTGGTCTCATGGCGAGCGTCCCGCGCCTTGGGGAGGCGGGCCGGGAAGTGGCGTTGGCGGCGATCCCCGGACGGATTCCGGCCCTCGGCGCACACGCCGACGCGTGCGTGTTCGCGCCCCGCTGCCCCCTGGCGGTGGAGGTCTGTCGGACCCGTCGCCCTGAACTGGAGGTTGCCGACGACGGACGGCGGGTCCGCTGCGTGCGGTGGCAGGAGATCTGCGCGGGCGAGGCGGTGCCCCGTTGGCCTGCGGAAGAGGCGTCCGACGTTCTACGCGCGGAGAGGCGGCCGGTGCTTGAGGTTCGCGGGGTGCACAAACACTTCGGACGGCGGCGCCGTCTGTTCTCCCCTGGCGGTCGGCTCCGTGCCGTGGACGGGGTGGATCTGCGTGTTGACGCGGGGCAGACGGTAGGGTTGGTCGGGGAAAGCGGCTCCGGCAAGAGTACCCTGGCCCGCGCAGTGGCGGGGCTGGAGATCGCCGACGCCGGCGACCTGGCGCTCCTGGGTGAAGGGCTCCCTCGCTCCTTGTCCCGACGGCAACGAGATCAACTGAGCGCCCTGCAGATGGTGTTCCAGAACCCCGACGAGGCATTGAACCCCTACCTCACCGTCGGCGAAGCCCTGGCCAGGCCGCTGGTTCGACTGCGGGGCCACGCCAGGGGACGGGCGACACAAGAGAGCCTCGAACTCCTCGAGCTGGTCAGGCTCCCGCAAGGGTACGCCGAGCGGCGGCCCCAGGAGCTGAGCGGCGGCGAACGCCAACGGGTCGCGTTGGCACGCGCGTTCGCCGCGCACCCGCGGCTGATCATGCTCGACGAGCCCACGTCTTCGCTGGATGTCTCCGTCCAGGCGAGCTTGCTCAACCTTCTGCAGGCCCTGCAGCGCAGCGAGGGAGGGGCGTATCTTTTTATCTCCCACGACTTGGCGGTCGTCGGGCACCTGGCGGACGTGGTGGCGGTGATGTACCGCGGGAGGCTGATGGAGCTGGGGCCGACGTCCGAGGTGTTCGCCCCGCCCTACCATCCGTATACCGAGGCGCTGCTGGCTTCGGTGCCCCTTGCCGACCCCAAGGCGACGCAGGCGCAGGTGCGGCTGGCGGATGTGCACGTGGAAGGGGACCCGGGGGCGGGCTGCCCGTTTGTGGCGCGCTGTCCGCGGAAGTTGGGCGAGGTATGTGAGACGGAGGCGCCGCCATGGCGCTTGACCGAAGGTGAGGGCGGCATACTTTGTCACATCCCGCTTGCCGAACTACGCGAGCTTCAGCCGCCGGTGTTTCGCTTCTCCGGCCGTCGTCACTACGGAGGGGATGGGTGATGGGGCGCTACCTGGTGCGTCGGTTGGGGTTCCTCGTGCTCACGGTGTTGTTCACCTCGATGTTGGTGTTCGCCGTGACGCGGTTTCTGCCGGGGGACGTAGCCCGGATCGTGCTCGGGAGGGAAGCTGGAGAGGCGGCGCTGGAACGGTTCCGGGAGCAGTTGGGGCTTCTGGACCCGGCTCCGGTGCAGTACGGCCGCTGGCTGGGTGGCTTTGTCGTCGGCGATTGGGGGACGTCCTACAGCACAGGAGGGGAGATCCGGCCGTTGGTGATGGCTCGGCTGGGCAATTCGCTGCGCCTGGCGGGCTTGACGCTGGTTATTGCGGTTCCGTTAGGGATTCTCCTCGGGGTAGTGGCGGGGCTGTACGAGGGACGGTCGGCGGACGCGGCGATCAGCGTAGGCACGCTGGCTGTGGTGGGACTTCCGGAGTTCGTGACCGGGTTGGCCTTGGTGCATGTGTTCGCCCATGTGCTCGGCGTGCTGCCGGCGAGCTCAGCAATTCGTCCGGGGACGCCTTTCTTCGAGGCGCTCCCGGCGCTTGTGCTTCCGGCGCTCACCGCGACCTTTGTCATGCTCGGGTACGTGGCCCGCCTGACCCGAGCGCAGGTTGTGGAAGAGTTGCGGCGACCGTATGTGCGCACGGCTGTGCTCAAGGGGCTGAGTTGGCGACGGGTGGTCCTGCGACACGTGCTGCGCAACGCCCTTCTTCCCACGGTGACTGTGGTGGCGATCAGCTTCGGCTGGCTGATCGGGGGGATCATCGTGATCGAGAACGTGTTCAACTACCCCGGCCTGGGAAGACTCCTTTTGTTTGCTATCGATCGGCGGGACTTTCCGCTGCTTACGGCGATCTCCATGGTCGTGGTGCTGGGTGTGCTGTTGGCCAACCTGGCGGCCGATCTCCTTTACGCCTGGCTTAACCCCCGGATTCGGCTCGACTGATCCCGGAGAGCCGGGAGCCTGCAGCGACGTCGACAAGCCACGTGAGCCGACCTGCTTCAGGGCACACCCGCCCGGCGGGGAGGTCTCGCCTGCCCTGTTCGAGGACCGTGTGCACAATGTCGGCTTTTTCGCTTCCGGTGACCAAGAACAGTACGCTTCGGGCTGCGTTAATCACCGGCAGAGTCAGGGATACCCGTTTGCGTGGTTCTGTGCCCTCTGGAGCGGTGGTGGCAACTGCCAGCCTGTGTTCTTCTCGTAGGGCCGGCGTATCCGGAAACAGGGAAGCCGTATGGCCGTCGGCCCCCACGCCGAGGATAACGAGGTCGAACCGGACCCTTTCTCCACGGAAGAAGGTACGCAGCTCCGTCTCATAGGAACGCGCTGAGGCTTGGGGCTCACGTTCGCCCGGTATTCGATGTACGTTGCCTTGGGGCAGTGGAACGTGATCGAGGAGGGCCGTTTTGGCCCGCTTGTAGTTGCTGGCCGCATCGGAGGGCGGCACGCACCGTTCATCGGACCAAAACAGGTGCACGCGCGCCCAGGGTATAAGCTTCCGGTAGGGTTGCTCTGCAAGCAGGCGGTGCATAGGGATCGGGGTCTTTCCGCCGGCCAGGGCCACGGAGAACCGCTCGCCTGAGGCGGCCGAGCGCTCCGCAGCTCGGGCAAACCGCTCCGCCGCCTCCCGGAACAGCTGCTCCCTGTGGCGGAAGATCATGACCTCCGGGCGCGGGCACCTGCTATGTCGCGCGTTCATGGTGGACGCAGGCGGAGTGCCATCTACGATCGTCTTCCTCCAACATGACGTCCGCCTCCCGGGGGCCCCAGGAGCCCGGGTCATAGACGATGGGGGCCGAGGCCGTAGGGCTCTCCCAGCGGTCCAACACTTGATCGATGACCGCCCACGCCAGCTCGATCTCCTCCGCGCACGGAAACAGCGAGGGGTCGCCCTGCAAGACATCAAGCAACAGGCGTTCGTAGGCGTCGGGCAACGCGCCTCCCCCGAAGTGGTCCCGGTAATGGAACCCCATATCCACCGGACGCGTTTTCATCCCCGCGCCTGGCTCTTTGGCCTGGAAGCGAAGGTGGATGCCCTCGTCGGGCTGCAGGCACAGGGAAAGCACGTTCGGCGTAGGACCATCACTGCTTGGCCCTCTTGCACGTTGCTGACGGCTATCTCCGAACTGAACGGACAGCTCGCTCGTTTTGGCCGCCAGCTTCTTCCCCGAACGCAGGTAGAAGGGCACGCCTCGCCAGCGCTCGTTGTCGATGTGAAGTTCCAATGCGGCATAGGTAGCAGTATGAGAGTCAGATGCTACGCCACGTTCCTGCCGGTAGCCTGCGTATTGCCCGCGTACGCAGCGAGAGCCGGGTTGTACCGCACGCAATACCTGTGCTTTCTGTTCCCGTAGGGAACCTGCGTCGGGGCCTTGAGGCGGCTCCATTGCTGCAAGCGCCACCAGTTGCAACAGGTGGTTTTGGAACACGTCGCGTAGAACCCCAGCGTGATCGTAGTAGCTTCCGCGCCGGCCTATGCCATCCTGTTCGGCCACCGTCAGTTGCACGTGATCTATATGCTCCCTGTGCCATAGTGGTTCGAACATGTAGTTGGCGAATCTCACGGCGAGGATGTTCTGCACAGTTTCCTTGCCCAGGTAATGGTCCATGCGGTAGATCTGCCGTTCGTCGAACACCCGGTGGAGTTGCTGGTTCAGTCTGTGCGCGGTTTCAACATCCGAACCAAAGGGTTTTTCCGCAACAAGCCGAACCCATCCACCAGGGCTTTCGTTGAGCCCCGCCCGCCCGAGTTGCTCGATGATCGTCGACGCCAGGGCCGGCGGCGTAGCCAGGTAGTACAGCCGATTTCCCTGCGTGGGTGCGGTGCGGTCGATCTCGCTTAGGCGCGCGGCCAGCCGGCGGTAGGTCTCCGGGTCATCGTAGGAGCCGGCCAGGTAAGAAACGCGGTGTTTGAACACCGACCAGCGGCCACAGACGGCCGGATCGCTGCGAGAGTAGTCGCGCACGCCTTCCAGTAAGCGGTCGCGGAACTCGTCCTGGGAAAGCGGGCTGCGAGCCATACCCACCACCTGCGTTGCCTCTGGCAGGTAACCCAAGCAGTCAAGCGTGTGCAAGGCGGGCAAGAGCTTGCGTTGGGTGAGGTCCCCCGACGCCCCGAAGATGACCACGGTTGCAGGGGTGCTTTGGCTAGGCACGGCATCCACAGGGGTCAGTGTCGGTTACACAAGGCGGGCAGAAGCGCAGCGTATCGTTCCGTGTCCTCATATGCCACCATCCATTTGGCCTCCGCGACCCACGACCTCCACGGTCAGAGGGTTCATCGCGTACTTGGTGTGGTTAGTCTACCACGCGGGTGCGGATGGTCCCCAACGCCGGCATCGGCGCGCAGCCTTCTGATACCCGTCCAACATCAATCACGTCCCAGGATTCGTCTGACAGTGGCTGACAGCCGCGCGTGATGGGTGCCCCGCCAGTAGAGCTTGTTGCAGCGGCTGCACAGGAGGTACTCATCACGCCAGGCGCGGACCCGGGGGGGTACTCTCGGGAGGACACGCTCCTTGTCCACCGGGAGGAGACTTCCTCCACACTGTAGACACAAGCTGAAGGGTTTTGCATGTTGCTCCAGGTTGTACCTCCGGACGACCTCCTGGGCCTGTTCAACAGGGTCGGTCGACCGTACCCAGTATCCGTGCTCCACACGGGCCCGCTTCAACAGTCCTCGGTCGCGGGTGAGCACGATCCATCCCTGTCGAGCTGCTTGGGCTGCGATCTCAGCGTCGTCCATACCCTTCGCGTAGCAGGTGTCGAACCCCAGCAGCCGAAGCAGCCGCGCGAGCTTGCCCAGGTGCTCGTCGGCGACAAACGCGGTGTCCGCGAGAGGTTGAACCCCCACGCGTTGGACTGAGGAGACGTCCAGGTTAGCGAATGCCGGATACACGGCCACACGATCGCCGTCGCGCAGCCGATAGAGGAAATCAACCGGTTCATTGTTGGCCAGGATTAGTCCCACTTCTACATGGGGCACTCCTTGCGACTCTATTACGTCCTTTACCGCCGGACTCCCATGAAAGCACCAGGGATATGTGCGTTGCCTGTGCTCAGGGGGCAGACAGTCATTGAGCGCGGCGTAGAACCTGAGGGTTGCAGTCAGCATACGCCTACTATGATAGCCGAGTGTGTGTCTCGGGGGCGAGCCCAACCAGGAGAACTCCTGTTCGTATTCACCTCCCCGGCGCTCTACAATCTGGCAGCGGAGGGGGATGCCATCATCACAGAGAGGAACGGGACAAGCCGATGAAGGTTCTGCTGTATACCGAGGCTGAGCGACTGTTGAAAAACTCTGGTGTGGGCCGGGCAATACAGCACCAGCAACAGGCCCTGGCATATGCTGGAGTGGAATGGACCCCCGATCAAAATGCCCAGGTGGACGTGGCCCACTTCAACACCGTGGGCCCCGGGGTGCAGATCCCGTTGGCCAAGTGCCGTCGGAGAGGCGTTCCCATTGTCTACAGCACCCACACCACGCGCGAGGATTTCCGTAACTCGGTGACAATGTCCAACGTGTTGGCCCCCATAGTCGGGTGGAGGGTGACTTCGCTATACGGGTCGGCCGATCAGCTGATCGCCCCGACAGAGTACGCGCTGGGTGTGGTCCGGGAACATGGTGTGACTACACCGGCGTCGGTTATCTCAAATGGGGTTGACACGAAGCGTTTCCACTATGATCCGCATGCGGCACAGGAATTCCTGTCCCGCTACAGCCTTTCCAAACCTCTTGTGTTGTCGGTAGGATTGCCGTTCAAACGCAAAGGTGTGCTCGATTTCTGCAAGGTGGCGGAGGCGCTTCCCGAGTTCAACTTCGTCTGGTTGGGGGCGCGAATGATGCGCGCACTTCCTCGTGAAGTCAGGCGCGTGCTTACTTCACCACCGTCCAATGTTCTGTTCCCCGGTTACGTCCCCGATGAGTTGATTGTGGGCGCCTACTCAGCCTGTGATGTGTTTTTCTTCCCCACCTACGAGGAGAACGAGGGCATAGTGGTGCTGGAGGCCCTGTCCACGGAACGTCCCATTGTGATTCGGGATATTCCGGTCTACAAGGGCTGGATGGTGGACGGTACGAACTGCCGGAAAGGCCGTGATAATCAGGACTTTGTCCAACTCATACGCGGGCTTGTGGCGGATGGGCAGACTGCACAGCATCTGGGGATTCACGGCCGCATCACGGCTGAGGAGCGCGATCTGCACGCGGTGGGACAACAACTCCATGAACTATACCGGGGACTCCTCGAGCCGGAGCTGGTTACCAAAGAGGCAGCGGGCCCGCACCGGTAAGCTGCAGCGTCCTTCACCCGGGGCCAATAGTAACCCCTTGCTGTATGGCGTCGGCGGAGCCTAGGCAACTGTTTCCAGACTAAGCACGTAACTCCAGGCTATCCCCCCTGCAGCCTGCCGATCATCTCATCGGCGGGAATCGCGGAAAGCGTCTCTATTCTGATCGTTCCGCGGGCGGCCAGCTCCAGGCCCACTCTGGCAATGGCGGCTGCGTCCTTGGCCTCTACGACGTTTACGAAGTCGTACCGGCCGAGCGTGGCATACTGGTGTACCACCTTTGCCCCCAGGGACTCGATCTCCTGGTTGACCTCCTTGATCCGCTGTGGTTTCTCCTTCAGCGTCTTTGCTCCGTGGTCGGTGAGTCTGCTCAGCAGAATATAGGTCGGCATAGCATCACTCCTTGAGCCGATCGGTTGCCCCATGATAACACGTTGCCCGCTGCCTGCCTTGCGAGTGGTCGAACGGGGCACATCTCGGTGTGAGTTCATCTGGGCAAACCAGTCTTCCGCCGCTTAGCAAGCTCGCTTAGAGTATAGTATGCGGTTGGCGGGCTCGGAGAAACGACAAATAGAAAGGATGCAGAATCGATGTGGGCCACACTGGAACAGATTATAGATAGGCTCAAGCAAGGACGGGCCATCCTCGTTATCGGTCACGCACAACCGGACGGCGATGCTATCAGTTCAGTAGCGGGTCTGGTAACAGTGCTTCGCCGTTATGGGCTTTCCGCATCCGGCTGCATTGCCGACGACATCCCCTGGTACTACAAATCTCTTCCGGGAGCTGACCTTATCGCGTCGCCCAGGGAACTGCGCGCGCACTCGTTTGACACAACGGTCGTCGTCGATTCTTCCGATATTGATAGGATCGGCGAAGCCGATGTCCTCTTTGAGGGCGATGTTCCTGACGTCACCCTCGACCACCACCGTACGAACCGGGGGTTTGGCAGACTGAACTACTGTGATCCCGATTCCGCGGCGACAGCGATGATTGTCTTGGACATAGCCAGAGCCCTCGTTCCTGTGGACCGCGAGCTTGCGCAAATCCTTCTGTTAGGGATTGCCACTGATACAGGTTTTTTCAAGTACCCGAGCGTAGGAGCGCATGTTCTGGAGGCTGCGGCGCAGCTTGTCCAGCATGGGGCAAGCATACAGCGGATCGCTTCAGCTGTGTTGGAGAACAGAAGCTTGAACACCTTGAGACTCCTGGCACGGATGTTCGACACCATTACCTTGCGGGAGGAAGGGAAGGTCGCCTTCGGCTGGGTCAGCAAGGAAGCGCTCCAGGAAACCGGCTGCACCGATCAGGACACCGAGGGCTTTGTGGGAGAGATCCGCGCCCTGCACGGAGTGGAAGTTGCGATCTTATTCGTAGAATCCTCAGAGGGCGAGGTTCACGTTTCGTTGCGGTCGAAATCGTTCGTCGACGTAAGTGAAGTGGCCGCAGCCCTCGGGGGCGGCGGCCACGCACGTGCTGCAGGCTGTTCCTTCAAAAAGGCGAGCCTGGACGCGGTCGTCGACAAGGTAGTCACCGCAGCCGTTCAGGGTTTCCGGAAGGACGCTCGCCGGTAGACCGCGCGCTCTGCGTTCATGTCCAGCGAGGTATCCTCGTCGCGATCACCGCCTGGCCATGTGGACTGTGCGTGCGGGAGAACCTGCGGGGTAGAATAGGCTCCGTACAGACGAACCCAAGGGAGAATTGTATGGCGAAATACTTTGGCACGGATGGCGTTCGCGGCAAGGCCGGCACAGAACTCTCTGCAGAGCTCGCGTTCAGTTTGGGGAGGGCGGCTGGAGGGGCATTCTCCCCTCACAAAGCCCTGCTTGCACGTGATACACGAATATCTGGGCCGGCTTTGGGCTATGCCTGTGCCGCGGGGTTGGCCAGCGCAGGTTGCGATGTTCATCTGGGGAGCGTGCTTCCCTCTCCAGCCGTGTCGCATCTGGTGGCCAGGGGAGACTTCTCTTTGGGAGTGGTGGTCTCCGCTTCTCACAATCCACCTGAGGACAATGGCATCAAGTTCTACTGCTCGCGGGGGATGAAACTCTCCCCGCATGAGGAAGAGAAGGTGGAAGAGCTCATTCGTTGCTGTGAACCCTCCGCAAAGCTGGGCCATGTGGTACGCTACACCGATGCTGAACAACACTACGTAGCGTTCCTTCGCCGTGCGGCGGGCAGCCTTTCCCTAAGCGGCGTACGTGTGGCCCTTGACTGTGCCCATGGCGCAACTGCGCCCCTGGCTCCGGAGCTCTTTCGTTCACTGGGGGCAACGTTGTCCGTGATCGGAGGAGAGCCGGATGGATCACGTATTAACGCCACTGGAGCCACACATACCCGCCCGCTGGCGGAACTGGTACGTGCGGAGGGGGCGGATATCGGAATCGCCTATGACGGGGACGGAGACCGCTGTATGCTTGTGGATTCGGCGGGGGAGCTGGTTGAGGGCGACCAGTTGATGGCCGCCTTGGCCCCGTACCTTCACGCCTGGGGAGAGCTTGACGCCCCCAAAGTGGTGTTCACCGTCCTCGGGAACCTCGGCGCAGAGAAGTACCTGAGCAGCCGAGGGTTTTCTGTGGTGCGGGTGCCCGTAGGCGACCGGCATGTGGCACAGGCGATGCGGGAGCAGGGGATCGACCTGGGAGGAGAACCGTCTGGGCACATTGTGTTTCGACGTTATGCCGCGACCGGCGACGGTGTTCTAACCTCTCTGCTAGTGTTGTCGGCCCTGCGCCGGGCTGACTGTGACTTGCGAAGCTTGACCCGGGAGGTAGAGCTCCTACCTCAAGCTCGAGTGGATGTTCCCGTGGACGACAGGGACGCTGCGTTGCAGTCCCCTTGTGCGCAAGCGGTCATACAGGAGGCTGAGGAAACTCTGAATGGCACGGGGCGCATCCTGGTGCGTGCCTCCGGCACTCAGCAACTCATCCGGGTGATGGCCGAGGGCCCGGACGAACGGGAACTGCGCGAACTAACCTCTAAGATCGCCGAGGCGTTTCGCACCTAGTCGGTATTGGTCAGTGGTAGGCGGTTGGGGAGAGGCAAGTGAGTTGTGCTGGGACCTAGCAACTATTCTACAGTCACCGTCTTCGCCAGATTGCGCGGCTGATCGACATCGGTGCCCCGAATGCGGGCGATATGGTAGGCGAAAAGCTGCAGGGGCACGGTGTACACAATCGGGACCAATGGCCTCGGCGCTTTGGGTAGCACGATCACATTGTCGGATAGCTTGCGCACCGTTGGGTCATCGGTGTCGGTCAACACAATGAGGTCCCCCCGACGAGCGCGGACTTCCTCCATATTCCCCAGGGCCTTGTCGTAGAGTTCGCAACAGCTTACCAGGAAGACAACCGGCATCTTCTCGTCGATCAGCGCGATCGGTCCGTGTTTCATCTCCCCGGACGCATAGCTTTCGGCATGGATATAGGATATCTCCTTAAGCTTGAGTGCTCCTTCCATGGCCAGTGGGTACAGTAGGCCCCGGGCCAGGTACAGACAATCGCTCTTTCCATGGTACTGCTGGGCGAGTGTCTGCAAGGCTTTGTCCGTATCCAACGCCTGGCTGATAAGTCCCGGCGCCCGGGCCAGCTCATCGAGCTGTGCGGCCAACTGTTCCTCGGACAGCCTCCCGCGCGCATTCGCCAGGCGCAAGCCCAACAGCAGCAAGGCAACGAGTTGGGTGGTGAACGTCTTGGAGGCCGCAACCCCTATCTCGAGGCCTGCTCTTGTGTAAAGCGCTGCGTCGGCCTCGCGCACCAGTGCCGACCCGACGATATTGGAGACGGCCACTGTACGTGCCCCCCGCGACTTGGCTTCCCGGAAAGCCATCAGCGTATCCAGGGTCTCCCCCGACTGGGAAATGGCCACCACCAGCGACTTGGGCCCAACGTAAGGGCAGCGGTAGCGGAATTCGGAGGCGATCTCCGCCCTTACTGGTATTCCTAGCAGTGGCTCCCATAGATATTCGGCCACCAGACCGGCGTGGTAGGATGTCCCGCAGGCAAGAAGCACAACCTGGTCCAACTCGGCCAACTCGTGCTCCATAAAACCCAATCCCTCTGAACTATGCAACTGGTCACGTAGCGTGTCGGCGGCCGCTTGAGGTTGCTCATGGATCTCCTTCTCCATGAAGTGCCTGTAACCACCCCGCTCGGCGGTCAGGGGGTCCCAGGGGATGGTGTCGAACGAGACTTGTTTGACTTTTCCATCGCTCCCCCAAAGCTCAACGGATCCCGGACGGAGGCGGATTACATCGCCATCCTCCAGAAAGCAAAGCTCTCGTGTGTGTCCCAGCAGCGCTGGAGCGTCCGAGGCCAAGAGTGCCGCTTCCGGAAGCACTCCCGCCACCAGCGGGCTTCCCAGTCGAGCCCCCACAATCTCCTCGGGAACGTCCGCATGGACCGCCACGATGGCGAACGCCCCTTCCGCTTGCCTGACCGCTGCCCGTACCGCCTCGGCCAGGTCTCCGCGAAACTGCTCCTCAACCAGATGTACCAATACCTCGCTGTCCGTCTCCGAGTGAAATATGTGGCCCCTGGCCACAAGCTCTTCCCTTAAGAGGCGATGGTTCTCGATTATTCCGTTGTGGACCAAGGCGAGCTTACCCTGGCAGTCGAGATGTGGGTGTGCGTTGTCCCAGGTGGGTGCCCCGTGGGTGGCCCAGCGGGTATGACCGATGCCTGTCGTCCCCGAAAGCGGGCCTTTCGCCAGCTGGCGGCGGAGTTCGGCGATTTTCCCCACGCTGCGAGCTAGCGAGACCGTTCCGTCTTCAATCACCGCCACCCCCGCGGAGTCATATCCACGGTACTCCAGGCGTACCAGCCCGTCGACCAGGATGTCCTGGGCGTTCTTCTGTCCAGCGTAGCCGACAATGCCGCACATGTCTCCCCCAGTATACTCGCTGCACTCCAGCCCGAAACCAGCTGGGCTCGTGTGTTTGGGGAGTTGTGGCGGTGAACCCCATGCGCTGGCGGTCTGCCGTCTCTCAAGACCGCGACCTTCTACCCAGTGGCAGCGGAAGAGCGCCCCTTGCCTGGCGGTCACTCGGGCATATGGACTTCCAGATTGGGAACGTACAATTGTATGATGGGTGAGCGTCGATCCGATTGGGAAGACAAAGCCACAGAAACTCTGTTGGCCGAATTGCGCAAGCTCGAGGAAGTTGGCGGCCAAGGGAGCCAGGAATGGAGCGCCCTCCAGAACGAGCTGGTTTCCAGACACGTAGGCTTGGTCCGATCGGTAGCCGCACAGTTTGTGTTCACCGGGGAACCGTTGGAGGACTTGGTCCAAGCTGGCTACATCGGTCTCCTAGGGGCGGTGGCCAACTTCGATCTCGCGCGGGGGACCAAGTTCAGTACGTACGCCACCCATCTGATCAAGGGGGAGATCCGTCATTTCATCCGGGACAAGCATGGGCACGTGCGCATCCCGCAGTGGGTACGGGCACTTTCCCAACAGGTGCGGCAATGCCAGGATCGACTGTACCAACACTATGGTCGGCCGCCTACGTTGGAGGAAATCGCTGCGGAACTCGACGTTTCTACAGATACGGTGGGCGAGGCCCTCAAAGCCCGGGACGCGATGACTTATGTATCCTTGGATGCCGAGCGCAGGGCTGGTGATCCTGCGCCGTCCATCGATCTGAGCAGGTTGCTGGCCGCCGAGAGCAAGCAGCTTCCCCTTGAAGTACGGCTTCGGATAGCAGCGGCGGTGGAGCGCCTGTCCGAGCTGCAGCGGAAGATCATCGATGGGCTATTCTATCAAGGGCGGACGCAGGCCGACGTGGGCAAGGAAGTAGGTCTGCCCCAGAGACAAGTAGCTAGGATGAAAGATCGTGTGCTCAAACAGATGAGTGAGGAGCTCTTCGGGCACAGCGAGGGTCTAGAAACCCGTCGCACGAGGAACAAACGAGATGAGCCGGACGAGGAAGGCCGATGAAAGTGATGGAAATGCTTACGCTGCTGACGGAAGTTGTGGACTCTGTGAACCGTGCGGTTGAGTTGCTGGAAGCCGGCGAACGTTCGCGCGGGATGAGTAACCTCGAGCACTGTATCGGCCGCCTTGAGCGCACGCTGCAAAGCTGGGAGCAGTGCGATAACGACGCTGCGGGAGACGACGATGTCCAGGATCTGCGGGTGATGAGAACAGAGCTAGATTCTGTACTGGACGATCTGCGTGCGGCCCGAGATATACTGCTCGCGAAAACCGCGGAGCAACAGGACTAGCAGTTCCTACAATGCTGACGACAAGCTGCCGGTGAGCAACAACGTTGTCTTCGCAGGAGCCCACTTGGGCTATGACACGCAAGACCATCCCTTGGGAGGCGGAGCCCAAGTCGGTTTACAACTCATCGACCGCTGGTGTCGCACACGCCCGTTTGGGCTAGTGGTTGTGGGCTCAGGTCCGGGCAAGGGTTGGG
>PXEP01000176.1 GCA_003566155.1 Candidatus Acetothermia bacterium
ACGCACATCTATCAGAGCCATCCTGAGCAACGGGTTAACCTGCAGGAAATCCTGTCGTCGCCAATGCTTGGAAGCACTGAGAGATGGCAGCCGTTTGCGATCCTGGGTGGGGACGCTTTGGATGAGAGCGGAGGAGAACCTAGAATGTGGTAGCTCGGAGCATGCGGAGGGCAAAGATGACGACGGTGGATGACCGGCGCTTTGGGCAATTGGTGGACCTCGTTCGAGCTTCTCTTCCGGACTGGGAGAGTTTCTTGGATCCCAGGCTTGTGAAGAGCGAGCTGGGCTACAAGCGGGAAGCCTCTTCCTTGGCCCAACAGCAGCTTTCGAAGCAGGAGCTCAACGCACTGCTCGGGGCAGAACAGTACGACGAGTTCTTGCGACAGTTCGAACGTGTCGGGCATGCCACGAATCTGTTGTGGACAAGGGTGCCGAGGAGCGGTGATCTCGGCATTCTCTATGTGGATGGCTTGCCGAAAGCAGAGGTGTGTCGTGCTCTGCTCGATCTCCTGCACGGAGAAGGGGAGAGTCCAGAGCGTCTTGAGTCATTCATAGAAGTCGTGCAGAGAGCAGGATTGACCGTCAAGTGGACATTCCCCACCTACTTCTTGTTTCTCACGCACCCGCAGGCAGACCTCTTCGTGAAGCCCAAGGTGATGAAGTGGTTCCTCGAGCAGCTGGAGGGGGAAGAAGCGCAGCTCGGGGCTGTTTCCGGAGCCAGTTACCGCCGCGTCCTGGCGCTCGCCAACGCCTTGCGCGGGAAGCTCGAACTCTATGGCGCGAAGGACATGATTGACGTCCAGTCGTTCATCTGGATGTGCTGGTGTGCAAGGAGCAGGGGAGCCGCGCGAATCATCCAAGGGGACCAGCTCCGGGAACTTCTGCAAGAGTTCGACGAAGACTACGCTGCCACAGAGGCGGGCAGGACGCACGTGGAGATGTACGAGAAGTCCAGATCCTCAGCAAGAGCGGGTCTCGAAGAGCTCCGCAACGCGCAGAGTGAGCCGATGCTGACGGAGTTGACCCTGCTGAAGCTACTCCCGCATCAGGATACGCAGGCCAACAAGGAGCGGGGGGCGTGGATCTCGGTTGCGCCGGCGCTCGCGGGTGACGTCCGGACGAAGTTTGAAGGGGCAGGCTGGGTGGCTCCTGATGATTGGCCGGGGGTTGCGGAGGCGTTGAGATCGTTGGTGTTCGGTGTGCTCGATGATCCTGATTCGCTTGCTGAACGATGCGCCGAGTTCGCCAAGGGGCCGTATTCGAAGGGAATGCAGGCGGGGACCATCTCACCCATACTCAACGCGCTCGCTCCCGACCAGTTTGCTGTGATCAATTCCAAGACCTCCGCTGTGCTTTCCTTCTTCACCGATAAGAAGGTTGGAACATCGATCAGCGGTTACCCAGAAGCAAACACGGTTGCGCTGCAGGTGGCTGAGCGGATCGAGCGGGAGGCTGATCTCACCGCGGCTGGGGAGATGCTCCCGGTGGATCTCCTGGACATGTTCAGTCACTGGATCGTCGCGGTGAAGAAACCTGACCTTGGCCAATGCAAGTACTGGAAGATTGCACCTGGGGAGAACGCTCGACTGTGGGATCAGTGGCGAGAGGGGAGTTACATCGCTATTGGTTGGGACGAGCTAGGCGATATCTCAGGGCTGACGCGGGCGCAGTTCGATGAGCGCTGTCGGGAAGTGCTACGTGAACACCCCGAGTGGAATAAGTCAGGCCTGGACCAGGTATGGACGTTTGCCAAGCAAATGCGCGAGGGGGACAGGGTGGTGGTCAACGAAGGCACAAAGAAGGTGCTTGCTCTGGGAAGGGTCACCGGCCCCTACTATTACGTCCCGGACGCTGAGTACGGCCATCGCCTCCCTGTCGAATGGGATGATCTCTCGCCGAGAACCGTGGTCCAAGGGGGGTGGCGAAAGGCATTGGTGAAGTTGAACCGTGAGACGTTTGAGCGCATCGAGCGTGAAAACGGCGCGTCCGAACATGTGCCGACTCCGCTTTCCGATGCTTTTGCATCGAGAAGCGAAGCCGAAGCAGCCTTCGATGTTTTGAGGCAGGTGGCAGATGCGCTGGGGATCGATGGGCCGGAGGACCCACGGATCAGCGTAACGCTGCGCAAGTCAGGCGATGGAGTTCTGAGGCTCAACTTCCTAAGCTGCCTAGTTATCAGCTTCGAGCGAAGGACGGAAGAAGGCCCACTCCTGCTTATCGCACTGGATAGCGAGGAACTTGGCGATGACGAACTCGTCCGAAAGCATCCCAATCCGTTTCGAGCGTCGCCGGAAGAGCCGTCATCGGTCTATCTCTACTGGGTACCTCTCCAAGTGTTCATGGAGCGGGGCGGGGTGCGGTGGGAACCTTTCGAAGGTGCTCTTGAGTACTTCCGCAATCGCTTCGTCAATTGGCAGAAGTCACCGTTCCATGACAGGGCGCACAAGCCAGAAGTTGCGCGGGCGGTGTTCGATAAGGAGCACCGCCGGGTTTTCCTGAACCGGAATGTCGGAAATGGTGAGGATGTTGAACCGAAACCTGACTATTCACTTGAGGAGTGTGCTGTCGAGACTGGGTTTGACGCGGAAGAGCTCAACCGTTGGGTGCGGGCGATCGAGCGGAAGGGACAGGCCATCATCTACGGTCCCCCGGGCACGGGCAAGACGCACATTGCGGAGAAGCTGGCACAGTACCTGATCGGCGGGGGTGACGGGTTCTCCGAACTCGTGCAGTTTCACCCCGCGTACGCCTACGAGGAGTTCGTGCAGGGGATTCGACCTCAGACAGGCGATGGCGGACAACTAGAATACCCAATGCGGTCGGGCCGATTCCTAGAGTTCTGCGACCGGGCAAGGCGCTGCCAAGACAAGTGTGTGATGATCATCGACGAGATCAACCGGGCGAACCTGGCGCGGGTGTTCGGCGAGCTCATGTACTTGCTTGAATACCGTGACCAGGTAGTACCGCTGGCGGGCGGTGGCAGGTTCTCCATCCCACCGAACGTCCGGATCATCGGCACGATGAACACGGCGGACCGGTCCATCGCGCTGGTAGACCACGCACTGCGGAGGCGGTTTGCGTTCATCGCCTTGCGGCCCAAGTACGACATCCTGAGGCGTTTCCATGCCGGCAACAACTTCGATCCTGAAGGGCTGATCCGTGTGTTGCATGAGTTGAACGCGCAAATCGCTGATCCGGACTACGAGGTGGGGATCACCTTCTTCCTGAAGCGTGATGTACACGATCACATCAGCGATATCTGGCAGATGGAGATCGAACCCTACCTTGAGGAGTACTTCTTCGATCAGCCCGACAAGGTACGCCAATTTCGTTGGGACAATGTAGCAGGGAGGATTCTCGGTGGATGATCGATGCGACCTGGAGCTGGTGGAACACCAGCCCCGTCGGTTGCTGCGAGAAGGCCTCTCTCCGGAGCTGGGCAAAAGGCTGTGGCAGCAGTACGGAAAACAGGTCGACGTCGAATTTCCGTCTCCCAAGACTTCCAATGAGTGGGTGTTGAAGGCCCAAGGGTGGGTTGGGCACATCCCACTCGAGCGAGACTTTGGCATTGCTCTGAGGCCCAAAGTCCCGCTCGGTCGGCTGTTTGAGATGCTGGAGGTCGCCTACCGGCTGAAGGGCTTTCGCTTCCTCGAAGGCATGGTGGACTGCGCGAGTGTGTCGGCCTACTACGACCGGCTAGCTACTGTGTTGGCCAAGCGTACGTTGGACCGTGGGAGGAAGGGCTACTTTCGGCAATACGTGGGTCACTGGGAGCACTTGCCGTACATCTGCGGGAGGATGGATGTCGCCTCCTTCGCCAAGGCCCCGTGGCGGGTCCGCATGCCCTGCGATTACGAGGACCACACAGGTGATATCCTCGACAACCAGATCCTGGCCTGGACGTTGTCGCGGCTCAGTCGAAGCAGTGCCTGCTCGGAGGACACGCTCCGGGTGGTGCG
>PXEP01000170.1 GCA_003566155.1 Candidatus Acetothermia bacterium
CCGAACCCGAGCCCGAGCACCGCAGATTTCGCCACCTGCCGCTGCGCCTTGGTTACCTGCTCCTCACTGTCCAGCCCGTACAGGTCCACCGCAAACGCTTTATAAGGGTCCCCGCCGCGCCGGAAAACATCCAGCGTCGGCTCGTCCTCAGCCAGCCAGGCCAGCACCCGCACCTCAATCTGCGAGGCGTCGCACACAACCAGCTTGTGCCCAGGCGGCGCGATCAGCGCCTGGCGGTGTGGCCCACCCCGTGGCAGATTCTGTGGGTTCAGCCCACCTGAGCCACCGCTGCGCCCCGTGTGCGCCCGGTAATAGTCAACGCTCATCGGCAGCGCTCGCTCACCGTCCCCACTAGCCAACAGCATCGACTTTGCGCGGGTGCGGTGAATGTTAGAACCTGCTGACAGCCTGATCTCCGCCGCCTGCCGGACCCGCTTGTCCTTATGCGCCAGCAGGTCGCGCATAAACTGGTCAGTCTTAGCGAGCGCCAGCTTCTGTCGGCCTGTCTGCGTCTCCTTGTACTCAGGCTGCACCCCTAACCGCTGCAGCACCTGTAGAAAATTATCATCTTTGCGGATCCACTGCGCCCGCTCGCGCTCTTCGTCCGTCTCCGTCGCCACCTCCGTGAGCACCTCAGCGTCCACCCGTAGCGACTCAGGCCCAGGCGTTGACATCAGCACATGCAAGGTCGACAGCTCCCACTCCCTAGGCGGCCAGCGCCGGGTAAATTCCTCAGCCACCCGCTCGGCAATCTCCACGTCCCGGACCGCGTAATTCGCCAGCGCCTCGCCGCCAGCCTCCACCGCCCGCTCAGTGTCCCCCTTAGCGATGCCGTAGTGCTCGCCCAGCGCCTTGATGCTGACCCCGGCGGTATGCGGCAGCCAGCCTTGGGCACTCGCATAGCGGGCCAGATGTAGCGTATCCAGCAGACCCCTCGGCTTCTCTCTCAGCCGCCCACGCAGCTTCGCGTAGCTATCTGGATAGAACCGCGCCCAGACTGACAGATCGAACGCGCAATTGTGGCAGCTCACCGTCCCAAAGGCGCCCGTTGCCGCTCGCTCGAGCAGGCGCAGCAGTTTATCGTCTCGCAGATAGCCCCGCTGATACCCAAAGCCCCGCCGGATAGATACCGCCGCGCCCAAGCACTCGGTGCGCTCATCCTGGAGGTACTCCGGCACCGTCTGCTTGCCTTGTCCTAGCCCGTGCGGACGCTCGCCTTTCGGCGTCCTCGGCGTGTAGCTGGTCTCGAAGTCGATGAAAATCATGGATTCTTTTTCCCGTTCTGCATAAAACTTGCACGATCCGAAAGTTTGACGACATTTTTTGCCCGCTCGACATTTTTTGCCCGCTACTCTCAACCCCTTTTGCTTTTCGCATGGGCGAGCTTGCGCCACACCGTCGCCGGTCTAGTGCGGACTAACTGCCGCGCCAAATCATGATCAACGTCCAGTACGTCGCAGCACCAGCGAAAGCCGAGCGGTCTAGTATCGTCCGACGCGATCCACTCCAGCGACTCAGCGTGACGCCTAAAACGGTCTGGTTTGTCGTTTTCTTTGGGCCGGCGCACAGCATCTCGGATTCCCGTCTGTAGCACCGCAGCAACGAGCCCAACCTCGGGCAGCTCACCGTCCATTGCGCTCCCCCTTACGCTCCTCCCAGGCCCGCAGCATCATGCGCCGCAGCTGATCGGCGTCCCGACTTGTGGTCATACCGCGACGCACCCGTGTCAGTATCTGACAAAACTCTTTTCGCTCGGCGTCCTGTCTCATAATTTGCTCCATTGCTCGGCCATCGCACAAGCGATGCCTTGGTATGTGTTGCTCCGCTGCTTCCATCGGTCGGCGCTGGGGCCGAGCCTGTTCTGTCCGCTGTCAGTCTGATTTGCCCATCTTGGACGCCCATTGACCATGCGCGGTGCGACATATCGCGTCGGTTGCAATTTCGGCAGATTCTGTAGCCATAGCCCCGTGCGCTTGCTCGCATCATGGCCAAACTCGTGCGGTTGCACATACTGGTCCGCTGGCCTGATCGCCGTGCCAATACGCCCAACGGGGTTTTCGATGGCAATGCGCGGGACATCTGCGCCCATTAGATCGAGCACGAACCGCAGCGCTTTCTCCGTCTCCGCTTCACGTCCCGGACGGCGCCGGTTCCAGTGTAGCCCGCTCGCACATAGATAGGTGCACGGCGGATGTGCGATTAGCAGATCCCAGGGTTCGGCCCTGATAACATCAAGCGCGTCCGCCTGATAGTGCCGCTCGCTTCCGGTTTCGTCCGGTAAGAGATCAACACTCCACGCATCATGCCCCCGCAGGCGGAACGCATCCCGAACCGTGCCGGAATACTCGCAAGCGACCAAAACCTTCACCGCTCGCACCCCTCACGTCCTTTATACGGCGGCCAACCAGCGTCACCGTCCGTCTGGTCCCATATTTCCACCATCTCGCAGTATTGCTCCGCCTGCCGCTCAACTTCCGGCTGGTCTGGCGCCGTTACATATAACCCGATCAGACAAACCGCCACAACTGCGCCCATAAGGATTCGTTCAATCATCCCTTGTCCTCCTTCATTGCCTCAGCATCGGCTACACCCTGCGCGTCGGATCGGGTCAGCCCCCCGGCCTCCAATTCACGCACGCGCTGCTCGTATTCATCCACTTGCCAAGCTCCGCAAGTCTCGCAGCATCCATCCCCGATATACTGGTGATATATCACTGTCTGCGCCGCACAATGGACGCAGTTCTCATTAACATAGTCATTCATCGTTCAACCCTCCACCTTATAGACGCGCCTTGCTGCGTCCCTCAATCCTCGGTAGGCCCGTGGGCGGTTGCGGAAATCGAGATCCCAGACCATGCCGCGCCACTGCCGGATATACTGCGCCGCTCTCCGGCGTCTCTCTATCTGCGTCATCACGCGTACACCCCCATTTCTCTAATGTGGTCGAAAACCGGCCCAGGCGGGAAATCGTGGCGGGCGCCCATGACTGTATATTCAGCATCCCGGCACAATTCAGCCCGCCACTTGATTGGCTCCCGCTGCCAGAATGCCCCGATTGCTTCCCATTCCAGGTTAGAATAGTGTTCATCGTCCACAACCGGATATTCCGACAGGGCGCACAATATCTCATCCGCCTGACTGAGTGCCGCGTGGTCGGATTCGTGAATGGCAACCCACTCGACCCAACCCACCGCCCAATGTGATTCACGCACAACCATCACGGTTTCAGACTCTCCGCCGATCAATTCCAGCCCGCGCCCAAAGTTTGAGTCTTCAAGCGTAGACGAGTCACGGTTTCGGCCCAGGAATGCATACCATTCGCCATTGTACGGTGCGCCGTCAGTCCATGCCGCGAACGATTCCGGGCGCGTCCATTTTTCAATTGCTTGATAGTCAGTCATCATCTTCCCCTTATGTTGTCTGTCTCATCAGCGCCGGGAGACTATCCCCGGCGGACGGGCCCGCGGGCCCGTTTCGACTACTCACAATAAAGGTAGGTGTCAGCCTCGCCCTCCCATTGACTGGCGACCACCAGCAGCGTGCCGTCGCAGGCCAGCTCATCGGCAAGTTCAGCCGCTTCCTCCTCACGCCGCGTGGGATTGCTCGGAACTTTCCTGTCGCCGTACTGCTCCAGCAATTCCTTTTCGGTGTATTCCGCCCACTCGCAGCAAATTGCGATGGGGTCCAGCTCGAAGTCGCCGGCAACGTCGGACAGCTCAGACAAATGCTCAAACAGCACCCTTAAGGCCATCCGACTGAATTGTTCGGACCGGCCCACGTCGTCGAAGGCGCGGATGAAGTCGAACTCAGTAACGGTCTGATAGATCATGGTTTTCCCCTTTGCTTTGGATAGGCGGGCCCGCG
>PXEP01000165.1 GCA_003566155.1 Candidatus Acetothermia bacterium
ACTCCGGGCTGTTCCACTTCCGCGATGAGAAAGACCGCCCCGAGCCGCCGGACGAGCTCACCCTGGCCCTCACTGTGGACGACAAGGTCCTCAAGGACATCATCCGGCGCCTCTACTACCCCGACAGCCCCTACGAGTTCTCCGTGCTACCGGCGGACATCCTGGGCCAGGTGTACGAGCAGTTCCTCGGCAAGGTCATCCGCCTCACCGCAGGCCACCGGGCCAAGGTGGAAGAAAAGCCCGAGGTCCGCAAAGCAGGCGGCGTCTACTACACCCCGACCTACATCGTCGACTACATCGTCGAGCACACCGTGGGAAAGCTCCTCGAGGGCAAGTCCCCGCAGGAGGTCGGCGGCCTCACCAAGAACTGGCGCCCGGCCAAGACCCGCCAGCCGATTCGCGTCCTCGACCCAGCGTGCGGCTCGGGCTCGTTCCTCCTCGGGGCCTACCAATACCTCCTCGACTGGTACCGCGACCGCTACATCGAACACGGCCCGGAAACCCACGCCAAGGGCCGCAACCCACGCCTGTACCGCGGTTCGGGCGGCGAATGGCGCCTGACCACCGCCGAACGCAAACGCATCCTCCTCACCCACATCTACGGCGTGGACATCGACCCCCAGGCGGTGGAGGTCACCAAGCTCTCCCTCCTCCTCAAGGTGCTGGAGGGCGAAACCGACGAAACGCTGTCCAACCAACTGCGCCTGTTCCAAGAGCGTGCGCTGCCAGATCTTGCCGACAACATCAAGTGCGGCAACTCCCTCATCGGCCCCGACTTCTTCGAGGGCAAGGACTACAACCTCCTCACCGAAGAGGAACGCTACCGCATCAACCCCTTCGACTGGCACGCCGAGTTCCCCCATGTGTTCACCGGCCAAAACCCCGGGTTCGACGCGGTGATCGGCAATCCGCCGTACCTTTTCATAACCGAAGTAGCCCCTGAGCATCGCGGGTACTACCAACGTGTCTACAGTACGGCTAACTACAGGTTCGACTTGTACGGGGCCTTCATCGAAAAGTCGATCACGGAGCTGATGAGCTCTAGTGGCCTGTTCGGCTTCATCATCCCGCATACTCTGCTCAGCAACACATCGTTCAAACGGCTGCGGCGATTGCTGGCAACGTGTACCCACGTATACCAGGTTGTGGACTTCGGACCTGGCGTCTTTGAACATGCAAGGAACGAGACCATGCTGCTCTTCTTTCAGCTGACCGAGCCCGAGGCTGATTCAGTTGTGGAGGTCGTAAGAGCATCGCCGAAGACATTCCTGGTTGACGATACCCGCTTCGCGATACACCAGCGCGATTGGGCCACGGATGATGGTGAGGCATGGCCCGTGCATCTCTCGCCAGAGGAGACGCCGATTCTCCAAGCACTTAACAGGGTGGCTGCTCGATTGGGCGACTTCTGTACGGCAAACCAGGGACTCAGAACGGGGAATAACAAGAAATACTTGTCTACCAAGCAGCACGGGCCATCCTGGCTCCCCGCGGCGGGAGGGCGACATGTAGCACGCTACTATCCGTTGCAGAGAGAGCTGTACGTCGACTACAGGCCTGACGCACTAGACGCGCCGAGAGATCCAAACATTTTCGCCGCTCCGGAGAAGATCGTTGTCCAGGAAGTCCGCAACATAGCTCTGAAACGGCGGATTGTTGCCACCATCGATGTGGAACAGACCTACTGTCTTCAGTCTACGAACGTGATCAACCTCAGACCGAAGTGCGAACTAGACATAAGGTATATGTTAGGGCTTCTGAACAGCCATGCCGTTAATGTGTGGTTTAGATCCCGATTCACAGGGAATAACCACATCGCCTCGCATCAGCTGTTGAGGATACCGATCGCCGTTCCGGAGAAGGCACAGCACGGCAGAATGGTCAACCTAGTTCAAACCATGCTCGACCTCCACAAACAACTCGCCTCCGCCAAGACCTCCCACGACAAGACCACCCTCCAACGCCAGATCACCGCCACCGACCACCAGATCGACCAACTCGTCTACGAGCTCTACGGCCTGACCGAGGAGGAGATCAGGATTGTGGAGAGGAGCTCATGAGAGGTGAGAGATGAGTTGTGCCGACGTTCCTTCGGGTGAGCGATTTCACGAGCGCATGGGATTACGCATCCCCCAGGAAGAGGCAAGGCGCCGGTTCGTTGCGCGAGTAGCTGGCTTATTCGATCAGATGACACCCACGCAGAAGGAGCGCATCGTCAAGAAGGTTGCCTTCGAAACAGGGGACCTCCGTCTCGGGGCAGGTCCCAAACATCTTGAACAGCAAATGGCCCTACCTCTGTATGGAAAGCTTGCTCGACAGGTAAAGGCCGACGCGGACGTCGCCAGTATCCTGTCGGATTGGGAGCAGACGTTGATAGCGATAGAGGCACTCTACGGGTGTATGTCTGCCGGACAGCAGCAGGAACTGTCGCACCGGGTTCATGGTCTCCTTCAGGGAGCCGAGGTTGACCTCGGAATTGCGTGGAGAGACGGGCGGTTCTGGAGGAAAGGCGCACGCCTATTGGATGAGGCTCTCGTTCATGATGAACTGGACTGGCTCGCTGGGCCGGGATTCGCAGCCATACGAAGGCCGTTCGCGCACGGGCTGCGCCTCTACCGAGTGGCGGGCTCAGATAGCGAGATGCTGAAGAGCGCTGTTGCCAGCATGTATGAGGCAGTCGAAGCTATGGCGAAGCTCTTGACGGAGTCCGACCGCGACCTGTCTGCGCTCAAGGATCAGGTGGTGAAGGCGCTTGGGCTGCCAAGGGAACTGCGAGCAGTTCTCGACCCGTACGTTGCGTACGGCTCCAGGTTCCGACATGCTGACTCGGCTGTGGACAGCGCACGCGGTACACGGCCGCACCTCGGAGAAGCTGAGGCGGAGTTCTACGTCTACTTGACGGGGCTTCTCCTTAGGCTCGGCCGCGGGAAGCTGGAGCACATTCGAGATGACGCAGAAGAGGATCGTACGGGTCAACCTCGAACGCAGTAGTACAGGAGGGTTATGGAGGAACGGCTGAAGTATGTTCTCTCGCTGATCAACGAATGGCTCCGCTTTGCGGAGGCTAAGAACGCAGCGCTTGTGGCCGCTGACACTGGTATTGTGCTTGGAGTTATCTCAGTCTTCAGTGGACATACGGGCTATTGATAGTGTCTATGTGCTCTCCTATGTCATCTCTGGACTCTTCTTCGCTTGTCTCGGCGGGCTCGCCTCGCTTCTGTCAGCGCCGGTGTAAAACTGACCCACTAGCACTGTACTATTATCTTGAGACTGGATAACGAGTAGGTGCACGCACTGCTACACCTTCGAGCGGCGAACAAGCCCTCCGGGACAGATGGCCTGGTCAAGTACACTGCCGAACGCCTTGCGGATGCAGCGCTGCCGAACATCGAGCGGTGCGTGCATGAGCTTTCAATCTCTGAGATTTAGGCTCCGCGGGATTTGTGGGGCATGACAACCATGCCGACTGGGGGATCGTGCTTTGAAGACCGGGGCAAGGAGGAGGTGAGCGCGTGACGGTCGTCTACCACGCCACTCGGCATCGTGGCCTGCACCAGCTCGCGCCCAAGCCGAGCACGCATGGCCAGCCTTGGGTCTACGCGTGCAAGAACCGGGTGATGGCGGCGTTGTTCCTGAGCGGTACCGGGGGCGACCTTACCTGCGCTGTGGGCCGCGAGGAAGGGACCGGTCTTCCGTACGTCTGTGAACGGTTCGCCGGTGCGTTCGACCGCCGCTATGCGGGAGCGCAAGGCTCGATCTACGTGCTTCCGGCCGAATCGTTCCTGGGCGGAAGGACCGGCTGGGAGGAGGAGGTCGTCTCGTCCAGGGCAGTATCCCCGCTTGAGGAAATCGAGATCGAGG
>PXEP01000095.1 GCA_003566155.1 Candidatus Acetothermia bacterium
ACGGCGGTGCCCAAGCAGACACACCGCGGGCCCCGTCAGACCTTGTAGGCAAAGTCGTCGAGGTCACAAGCAGCGGCCGAACGTTCACCGGACGGCTCCTGTCCGCGGGGCACAACCTTGTGCTGGCTACACTCGACGGGACAGTCATCCTTCCCGACTACGAGCAAGTGGCAGTGCGCCAGCCGCAAGGCGCGGCGGTGGAGCTCGCGTACCGGGCGGAGGAAGGACCGGTCGACATCACCGTGCGGTATCTGACCCAAGGACTGCGCTGGGCGACCCACTACACAGCAGTGCTCGGGCATGAACACCTCGCACTCACCGGCCGAGCGCAGCTGGCCAATGAGACCGGCATGTCTTTTACCGGAGCTGAGATCGAACTCATCGCCGGGGACGTCGACCGGCCGACCGTACGGGAAGCGATGCGTGCAGACGTCCCACTGGCCTTTGCCGCACCAATGGCCGCCGAGGTGGAAATCGCGCCGGCCGCCGAATACCAACGGTACACCCTACCCGGCACCGTCGACCTGCCCGAAGGGACGACCTACACGCCCCTCGTGTCCGGTGAACTACCGTACGAACGCGTGTACCGGTTCCGCGGCGGACCCGTTCGCGTGATCATCACCTTCGACAACGAGCTGGCACCGCTTCCAGCCGGCGAGGTGCGGGTGTACGATGAAGGCGGTTCCTTGTATGCTGGCGCTTCCCGCATCGGCCATACTCCGGTTGACGAAACAATAGATTTGGACATCGGTTCAGCGTTCGACCTCACCGGAGAGCGGATCCACGTTCGGCGGGAGCGCCCTACCGACCAACTGTACAGGGACACCTACCGCATCGTGATCCGCTCCGCCAAGGACGAGGACGTGACCGTGCAAGCGCTGGAGAGCATGCGCGGCACCTGGGAGATCATCCGCACCACCGAGCCCTACGAGCTCGTATCGGCACAAGAAATCCGGTTCGATCTCAAAGTACCGGCCGGTGGCGAAACGACGGTGGAGTACACCGTGGAGTGGCGCTACTAGGGAAACCACTGTCCCCAACCCACACCCGCCGTCCGGAGGTACTCGGCGGCGGGTGTGGGTTTCTTGCCTGACTCCAGTCATGGAGGCAGGCAGCTCTGTTCCCGCCAGTACGTTCCCCCGGGTCCGGCAAACTTCGTTGCCGGTGCCTTCCCTTGTAAAATGCATATGGACGGACTAAGGAGGGGCACATGAACCAAAGCCGCATATTGATGTGCGTGTTGCTCGCTGTGGCCTTATTCGCGCTTGCAGCATTGGCAACTGAGGACAACCTTTCAGGCTGGGCTCACACCCGCTGGGAAGGATACACCGTCGAGCCGTCAGACGCCCTGGCGGAAGCGCTTCACCCCGATGGAGGGACCGTGTTCATCGGAACCCCTTGGGACGGATTCCACTACGGCCAGGATTCCAAAGCAGCATGGTCCTCTCTGCAAGACTGGATGTCCCTAGAGAGCGTGGAGGTACTGGAAGAGCTGGTCATTGCGGACGGCAATCTGGTGTGGGGACAGCTCGCCATTACCGGCACCCCGGGAGATGAAGCACAATCTACTGTACTAACGGTAGCTTCCGCGCTGGTGTTCGACTCCGACGGCCGGATCGTGGCCGAGGACTTCATTGTGTTGGACGGCCTGGAGTCGGACAGCCCGGCGCCCATGTGGGATGAGCCGCTCGACCCCGAAGCCTACACGCATCACCTGCAGGAGAACCGCACGGGCATGGATCTATGGTGGCAGAATGGACTGGCGGTACTGTTGGTTGGAGTGCGGGCTCCCGGCACAGGCTGGGTCTCCGTTGGGCTCGACCCCGACAGGAGGATGCAGGGGGCCGACTTCGTGATCGGCGCGGTGTCAAACAGCGAACTGGTCATCGAGGATCATCACGGACATCTACCGACTGGGCACCGCAAGGACGACCACCAGGACATCCTGGCCGCCGGCGGGGAGATCTCAGACGGGGAAGTCACCCTCCAGTTTGTTATCCCTCTCCACAGCGGCGATCCGGATGACAATACCCTCGTGCCGGGCCAGAGCTATGCTGTGCTCCTTGCCTATCACCGCACTTCGACGTCATTCACCGTCCGGCACACACAACGCGGCTCGACCAGCATCACCCTGGACGAGTAAGGCAGACCGATGGAGCTACTAAGGCAGATCGCGTTTCATCCATTGGGGCCGTTCCCCATGATCTTCTACTTGGGGATCATCTCGTACGCTGGGTTGCTTGCGACGTCGACGGTAATGGTACTCACGCGGCGGAAGGTCGTCCGCATACCGTTCAAGTACCATCATTGGCTGGCCTATCTCACGATCGCTGTGGCTACATTCCACGGACTGCTGGGCATCTCCATCTACGTATAGCAGCGCATGCACGAACGAGCGGGGCGCTACGCGCCCCGCTCGTTCTCTCCTCTATAGGTCCTTACTTCCGTTCCCCCAGGGGCAACACCGTGCGCCCGTGAACGTTGTTGATGAGGATCGCCGCCGACGCGTACCAAGCAATCAGCGAGCATAGAATGCCCTCGTAGCCGGCGATCGTATGGACCACGGGCACGAACTCGCCGATCGCCAGCAAGAAGAATAGAAGCGTCAGGGTAATGAACACCCACGTGATCGCCTTAGGAAGCTTCAGCGAAGCAATCGTCGCGTACCCCGTGAAGATGCCCCAGGCGATGAATACAACCGCCATCCCAGCAGGGGGGACATCGACGAATGCCTGGATCCCTGCAAACCGGAGGAAGAAGAACACAGCAACGCCCATCCAGAAAGCGCCGAACGACGAAAAGCACGTCGCTCCGAACGTGTCGCCTCGTTTCACATCCCACATCCCTGCGGCAAATTGCGCCACGCCACCGTAGAACATCGCCACCGGCATGACAATTCCAAGCGTTGCCGCGTCAACCAGTCCGGCATTCACGATGTTGAGAATGAACGTGGACAGCGCAAAACCTCCTAGACCAAGCGCCCCCACGTTTGCCAGTCCTGCGTTCTGCGTACTCATGCAACCTCCTGTCCTTTTTGGTTCAGCGGACCCTTAGCTCGACCCAGACCCGCTCCAGCCCCAAAGAATTTGTGAACTCGAGACTTGCGTTCAAGCCGGAAGTCTAGCCCAAGCGCCCCGGCCCCTCAACGCAGACTACGTTCCTCATCGCTCCCGCGCACCCACTTCGTCCCCCAGGCAAGCGTGCTAAGCTTGATGGTCGGGCGTGTTGCCGGAGTGCATGCGTGCTGCTAGGCAGTCAACCGGCCGGCGGCCAAGACCAAGTCAGTAGACTAGAGTAGCAAAGCACCTACAGCCCAGAACAACCAACGCAGGACGAAGCCCCTCAAATCTCAGTCCGCCGGAGCAGCTGTGCGTTGAGGGCTACAATCACGGTACTGGCGGACATCAACACCGCGCCCACCGCAGGCGCCAGCAGGAACCCCGCCCAGGACAGCACACCTCCGGCAAGCGGAATCGCCACTACGTTGTACCCGGCCGCCCACCATAGATTCTGGACCATCTTCCGATAGCTGGCGCGGCTTAGGCGCAGGATCCGCGATACGTCACGCGGATCGCTGCGGACGAGCACCACTTCTCCCGCCTCCACCGCCACGTCGGTCCCGGCCCCAATGGCCACGCCAAGGTCTGCCGTCACCAGCGCCGGGGCGTCGTTCACCCCGTCCCCGACCATCGCCACCCGCTTGCCCTGGGCTTGCAGCTCTTCGATCTTGCTCGCCTTGTCTTCGGGCAGCACCTCGGCAAGCACCACGTCGATACCCAGTTCGTTGCCCACAGCCTGAGCCACCTGCCGAGAGTCCCCGGTGATCATCGCCACTTCCACACCTTCTTGCTTCAGG
>PXEP01000193.1 GCA_003566155.1 Candidatus Acetothermia bacterium
CCGGCATCATAATGCACCAGGCGCGCTTGGAGAACCCCTAATGGTTCGGCTGTCACGAGGAACTACATTCGTTATCCGATCTCCGAAGGGTCGCGCCTTGGGACAGTGTGGGCCCAGAGAACACATTGGGTTCCGCTACTTGACCTGGTTCTGGGCCTCGCGAAAGCTATGTAGGAGGGCCACGATCGACTGGGCAATGCATTGCCCGCACACATAGGTGGATTGGTCTGCCTCCTCCACGTATGCGGTGAACTCGCATTCCTGGGCTACCGTGCCGCACGTTTCGCACTGCCACGTGTCTTCCGGCTGGACGCTCAGGATCTGCACTGTTGTATGAGGGCTCTCCATTGTTGCCTCCTTAGATCATACTTACGCCGCTGCTTGTGCTCCTGTCCGCATGCGGCTGGCTGCCGATCTGTCTGTTTGCGGTCGGAGACAGCGTGCTCGGTTCTGCGTGGAAGTCGACCGGCTGTCGCTTATCGCGGCGTCAGGTTCTTGGCCTGCGGTCCTTTGGGACTCTGTTCGATCTCGTACTCTACGTCCTGTCCTTCGCGGAGGCTCTTGAAGCCCGTCATGTTGATCTCCGAGTAGTGCACGAACACGTCCGAACCATCCTCTTGTTCGATGAAGCCGAACCCCTTTGCGTCGTCGAACCATTTCACCTTGCCGGTGGCCATTGACGATCCCTCCCTTTTGAGTTGCTCTTCCGACCGTCTACGTGCCTGTGCTGCTACGTTGAGGGTTACCCAACAGCCACACCATTACACTTCGCACGGTCATACGTCCATCACCATAGGCGATTGCACCGATATGTCAAGGAGAACAATGCACCTAGAGGTGTCGTTTGTCGCGCCAGCCATGGCACAAATCGGATTGGTGAACGTAATGTGTATTACTTTGGGCCGGATGCGCCGTCGGCCGTGCATCGACCGCCGGCTATCCGCATAATCCCCTCTATGGCTAGGGGGGGAAGAACAAGATGGGCCTTCCTGTTGAACGGGAGCAGCCTTGCCGGTGACTGCCCGGACCGCATCAGCAAAGCGCTGGAACAGGTCATGCGGACCGAAGGATGGGGGGTCAAGCGCATGGATGTCCATTCTGCCCGTATCAGGCCGTGCTTTGCCTGTGGGGCGTGTGCGTTTCGGCGGCCTGGCGAGTGCGCAGTGGTTGACGATGGACGTGACATACCACGACTTATGGCCCAGTCCCAACTGTTTGCTTTTGTGACCGGGATCCGCTTTGGAGGATATCCGTCGGCTGCCAAGCGGGCCCTGGAGCGTACGTTGCCCGTGGTGCATCCTTCCTTCACGCGTTACCAGGGGGAGATGCACCATCGGCTGCGATACCCTCGCAGGCCGTTCATGTTGTTTGTGGGATGGCAACCGGAGGAAGACTCGGAGGCGCGCGCGTTGTATCACCGGCTGGCCGAACGCAATGCGACCAACTATCAAACAAACCACCGCGCCCTGGTCGTGGAAGGGGAGCCCGACCAAGACGAGCTGAAGCATAAGCTGGCGGCGCTGGTATGCTCAGTGGAGGCTTCGGGATGAGGGGCTCGGTAGCGGTGGTGTCGGCGAGCAATCGGCGCCACAGCAACTCCGCGGCCATCGGCCGCTACTTGGCCGGTCAGTTGTCCCAGCTTGGTGTATCGGCCAGGAGCATCGATGTGGCGGAAAAGGGCGGATTGGTGGGCAATTTCATGCCCGCAGTGGACCTTGTTGCCGGTTGCCGCCACGCGGTGCTTGTGGCTTCGCTGTACCATGACACCATCAACTACATGGCCACCGCCACTTTGGAAGCGTGGGCCGACCGTCACCCCCGCGGCCCCAATGGCCGTCGTCCGCAGTTTTCGGCGATCGTCCATTCGGGGTATCCCGAGCCGGTGCACGCAAAGGTGGCCCTGGACATTTGTCGGCGTTTCTCCAGCGAGGTCGGCTGGTCTTGGGGCGGAGGGTTCACAGCTGGAGCCACTTCCATCATCGGTGGCCAGGATCTGGATTCTGTAGGACCCACGGTGCGCAAGTTGAGGAGGGCGCTGGACCTTACGGCCCAAGCAATAGCCGCCGGGGATCCGGTTCCCGATCAGGCGAAGCGCACAGCGGAACGGCCGTTGGCCCCGACGTGGTTGTTCCTTCCCCTGGCCAACTGGGTAATCCGCCGGGAGGCCAAACGAACGGGCACGCGGAATATCGATGCCCGACCCTACGGGTGAGCGATGCGGAGCATTCGGGGGCACCTCTCCTGTGCTAGGGGAATGCTGCGCAAGATGGTTTACAGGCAGCGCGCGTTTTGCTTGTACAATGAGGATTCAAATGCTGTGGCTTCTGGACTATGAGTTTGAGTTCAGGACGATGCCAGGGGAGGAGTGTCCATGGAGGCAGGTGATGTAGTCATGATGGTGGTTTTTGTGCTGGCAGGGGTGGCGCTTATTGCCGGAGGTGTGATGGCTTTTCGCCGCCGACGGGACTGGCTGGTGGCGAGCATGGCAGTGGTGGCGATCATCATCGGTGCGAGCTGGCTAGTGAGCTTAATCGTCGCATTCGCGGGGCGTGTCGACCCGATCCATGTATTTGTCCCGGTGCTGTCTTCCACGTTAGGGCTGGCTGTGTTCGCCTTCTGGGTGATCATGTTGACGGAGGCTGCCACCCTGGAGGAATCAAACAGTTTGGACAAGCTGACGTGGGTACTGATCCTTCTGCTGGCAAACATTGTGGGGGCGTTGATCTACTTCTTCGCCCGGCGTCCCCACCGACCGGCGCGCGGCCAGGACCAAGCGGTCAAGGAGTAGACCTTTTCCGTCCTCTGAGCGGTCCCCAGGGGTTGGTTGGCCGGGATCAGCGCAGACGGGTGGCCCCACGGCAGCAATCGTCAACACCGCGCCATCGGCCACTTTTCTGGAACTCACCGGCTGTCCCTTTTCGTCCAGGCAATGCGCTGCTCGGCGAGCCAAGCTTCCGTCCCTCGAGCCATCCGGTCTCTCAGGTTGTCGATGTGGTATCCTGGGGAACAGCCGGGACGGTCGTCGGGGACGAACTCCCGCAGCTTCTGGCAGGGAAAGCTGGCGCACAGGCCGCAGTGTTCGATCCCTTCAGCCAGCGTGCAGCGGACGAAGTGGCAGTCGAGGTGATGTAGAGGGATACACCCCGGGCAGCGTCCTGCAAAGTGGGGACACTTCCCGCACCAGTCTCCGCACACCGCCGCTTCCCGATGTTCCATTCTATGCCCAGCATAGCTCTTCTAGCGGGTGGGCGGCTACATGTCTGATGGTTGATGTTTCCCATGAACGAGCCTTTTGTATAGGCTATCGGTAGTTAGGCGGGGGTCGGATCCGCAACGAAAGGGGAGGCAAAGGAATGGGCAATAACTACCTGGCGAACCCGGAGGGTGTGTGGTTCGTGGCTAGGATGGGCCTGTGGGAGTGGCTGGAGACGCTGGTCAAGCTGGGCGCGGTGGGTACGGCCCTATGGGGGCTTAGCGTGGCCGTGGCCGAGGGGTGGTCGCCCGGCTTCCACGGGCGGACGGCACAGATCGCCGTCCTGGGAGCTACTTCACTTGGCATCCTCGCTGCAGTGGTCGACCGACTGGCCACCCGGGAAGTTGTGTCCATGGCGTTTGTGCTGGCAAACAACGTCGGACACTGGGGAATGACGGCCGCGTTGGTAGGGGGACTAGGAGAGGGAGGTCCGCTTGTCCTCTTCTGCTCAGCTATGCTGGTCGGAGATCTTGTCAAACTCACGTTCTTTGCCCGCAGTGGGCTCACCGTACGCGATGCGCCACGGGCGGCGGTGCTGGGGGGAACGGGGCTGTTCGCGGCTTGTTACCTGGGCGTCTTGCTACTGGAGGTCCTGTAGCGCCCCTGAGTTTGTCGTTTGGGAAACCAAGGCAAGAAGGCGTTGGTGACACGCGCATAACGCTCGAATTCAGGCCGACCGCGCAGCTTCCTTTCCAACATGGGGACACCGGACACAAACCGAAGGAGATAGGTAATGGTGAGCGGGCCGATGATCCCGGTCCAGCCCCAGGGTACGGGCAGCGCCATCACAAACAGCCCCCACCACATGGTCGCTTCCCCGAAGTAGTTGGGGTGGCGGGAGTACCTCCACAGGCCGGTTCGCAGGATCTTGCCCTTGTTGCCCGCGTCTCTCTTGAACTGCGCAAGTTGTCTGTCTCCCACGACCTCGAACAAAAAGCCCACCCCCCAGATGAGAACTCCGGCAGCCTCCCACCCCCCAAAACCCGGCCGAGCGGAGGACTGGATCAAGAGCACGGGGTAGACGATCACCATCAGGAACAGCGCCTGCAGCATAAACACCTGGAGGAAGGCGCGCGGCACCACCCAGCGGCCCCACTGTTTCCGCCATTGCGCGTAGCGGAAGTCCTCCGGTTTTCCCCAATTGCGGCGCACAATATGGTAGGTGAGCCTGAAGCCCCAGAGCCCGACCAAGATCAAGGCGATGAGCGCTCGGGTGGTGAAGTGCCCTGCGAAGAAGAACGCAAAGCCGGTCACCAAAACAAACCCTAGGCCCCAGCCCATGTCGACCAGGGAGTTATCCCGGCGCCACTGGGCGATGAGAAACACCGCGCAGAAAAAGCCAAACGCCACCGCGGCCGAGTACCCGATCAGCTGCCAGATGGGGTTCCCCTACTTGGGTTGTCCGGGTCTTGCTGCATCACAGCAACGGCTACCGCCCCGCGGCCGGCGTTCAACGCCACTATGGGGGAAATCTCGGTTATGTACTCCGGTGGCTTCCCGAGCAGTGCGGTGAGCCGCCGCTCGTACTCCCGGGCCTTTTCCGGGGCATCGGCATGGACGATGCAGTACTTATCGATCGGCGCCTGCGCCTGTAGCTCGGCCACGGTGGCCATGATCTTCTTCGTGTTAGCCCGACGGCTAAACGCTTTGCCGAACGCGACTCCCCTGCCCTGCTCGTCCAGGGAAACGATGGGTTTCAGATTCAGATACTTGCCGATCCTGCCCTTGAGCGGGCTGACTCGTCCGCCGCGCACCATATACTCGAACGTCGCCACGCTGACGAAGATGCGCGTGCGGGGGATCCACCGGTCGATTGACGCGACCAGTTCCTCATGGGTCGCTCCGGCGTCAAGTGCTTCCGCCGCCTTGAGGACAAGCAACCCCTGCGCTGCGGAGTTCAACCGGGTGTCGATGACAGCTATCTTATGTCCCTCGTCCATAAGGGGCTGCGCTGCCTGGCGCAAAGTTTGGTAGGTTCCGCTTATCGGGCTGGAAACTGCTAGCATCACAATCGACTCGTAGTGGGTGGACAGAAACTCAAGCCACTCTCGAGCCTGGCGTGCGGTGGGTTGCGAGGAGGTAGGATACTCTTCAACTCTTTCTAGAAGATCAAACAGTTGTCCAGGGGACAACGTGACACGATCGAGAAACGCGCTTCCATCAACGAGCACTTGCAGCGGAAGAAGATGGATCTGGTATCGGTCCAGGAGCTCCTGGGGAATGTCGGCTATCGAATCGGTGCCCAGCGCTACCGGGGACCGTCTTCGGTACAACGCATCCTGCTGACGTTCCATATCGTCAACCTTTTGCTCTAGGAACGTACCGTGCGACCGAAGCTCGGTGAACACCTTTTCCGGGTGATCGGTGTGGAGGTGAAAGCGCAGCCGCTCCTCTCCGCCGGCTACGATAACCGAGTCGCCTTGCTGCTCGAGGTATGCACGGATGCTTGCCTGGGGGAGGGCGTTGCCGGCAAGGTACCCTTCGGCACAGTAGCGCGCAGTCAACTCCGTAGAGATTTCTCCCTCCACCGGTGTCGTCTCCAGTCGGATGCTTTTCGCCCGCCGGAGCGCAGAGCGCAGGTGCGCCCGCCCCGTGAGTCCGGCTATCCCTTCCAGGAAACGCACCAACCCTTGGGCCCCCGAGTCGACCACTCTGCCCCGTCGTAGCACTTCCAGCTGCTCGGGGGTCTTGCGGAGCGCCTCGTGAGCCTGCTCGAGGGAACGGGACAGAGCTTCGGCAAAGTCGCGGCTCGACTGGCAGAGATTCCCAAATGCCTCCGCCCAAACCCGCAGCACCGTCAACATCGTGCCTTCCACCGGTTTCGCCACCGCGCTGTATGCATGGGGAACGGCGCGGAGAAGGCCCGACCCGAACGCCGGTGCCGTGGCGGCGCGCTCTCCCCGGAGTTCAGCCGCCATACCGTTGAGAAGCTGGGCGAGAATCATCCCCGAGTTCCCTCGTGCACCGGCAAGCGATGCCTGGGCGATCCCCTCCAAAGCACCATGCAGCGACCGATGGGGGCCGGATTCGTCCAGGATGTGATCCAGGGTCATGCTGAGGTTGGTTCCGGTATCTCCGTCAGCGACCGGGAACACGTTGATCCTGTTTAGTTCGCCCCGGTCACGGGCGACTGCTTCCGCTCCCGCCAGGAACGCATAGTGCAACCGACGTCCATCCAGGTAACGTACTTTCACTTGCCGTTTTGGACTCACAGCACAACTCCCGCCTGCATTATGGCTTGCCCGGGCCGGAAGTCCCAACCCGAATGCAGCGACATTGTACTATGCGGACATGGCCATGTGCCCTCGTGCAGAGCTGAGCCAATCGATAGCACAAACTCCCTCGGTGGTGAGGGGCCAGCTGAGCGGCTACAGTGAGGAGGAAAGGGACGGTGCTAAAGGACATGAGAGCAAAGTTGGACGCACAGATCGTATTCTTTCCCACAACCGATCTGGAGAGGACCACGGAGTTCTATCGCGGGGTGCTTGGCCTTCCGCTGGTCCTCGACCAGGGCGTGTGCAGGATCTTCCAGGCTGCCAAGGGGGCGTTTTTAGGATTTTGCCGGAAGTCTTCTGTGTCACAGGACTCGCAGGCGATAATCACGCTTGTCAGCGATGATGTCGATGGGTGGGCGGAAGACCTGCGCGAGCGTGGGGTTGAGCTAGAGAAAGGCCCCGCTTTGAACACCGACTTCCAGATCTACCACGCGTTCTTCCGTGACCCCAACGGCTATCTTGTGGAGATCCAGCGATTTGAGGATCCCCGTTGGCAGGAAGCGTCGGAGGGGCACTGACCCGCAGCGGGTAGTTCATCAGCGAACCACAGGGCAATCCCCAGGAGAGCCAATGCCGCATGCGACTTCCACAAGCCCTCCTGTTCGCTCCTCGGCACCGTCCATTGCGCCTCCGTGAGCCGGACACAAAGCATTGTGCCAAACACCCGAAGAGAGAAGTCAGAGTGCAGGCAAGTCAGGCCCGAACGAGGTTATGCGACCTGTCTGCTCGGGTCCGGGCGTTCGGGCCTGACTGCCTTCGCACCACGCCGTCGCACGTCGGAGGTTAGCTATCCGAGCGAAAACGGCTTCCACCTAGGCGTCCGAGCACCCGATCAACGACAGGTTCCACCGCCAGTTCCCAGAGGAACCACAGAGCGGCCGTTGCAGCCCACACCACGGCCACAACCCCATGCTCGGTGAGGTCGACCACCCCTATGATCCCCAGGCCAAGCATCACCAGGGCGGAGACCAGCACGGCCGATCTCAAGGCCTCGAGTACGCGGTGCCTGAAGATAGTCATCCGTCCTCCCCATTCGCCCAGCTGTACAGCGGGCGCTTATAGATTCTGCTTCGCATCCAGCGCTCACCTCAAGAGGAGCTTCCCGCCGACGGCCATGAACGCGCCCACGGCGGCGGCGGAAGCGATCTCGCGGGGTTCAATGGGGCCCTCGTTGATGGCCCCACGGATGGTTCCTCCGGCGGCTCCCAACGCTCCTCCGGCTACGGCCAGTTTGACCAGCTTCACTATACCGATCACGAACCCAAACTCTCCCCGCGCCTCGATCAACTCACGCTCATCGAGCTCCTCGCCGACCGGCACTACAGGTTGCTCTTTCTGGACCGTTGCTGCGTGCGCGTGGGCGACATCGAGGATGCCCGGTGCGCAGAGCACTGTCAGTGCAGCCAGCAGAACCGCTCCCATAACCTTCGGCAACGCCATACAAATCACCTCGCAACAACTGTGTTGGCCGGCCGGCCTGGGAGCACAGTACCACGGCGGACCATGGAACGTCTATCAACTTGTTGACACCGAGCGTGTCGCTTTGGCGACAGAGGGGTTGGACGTACACCGCCTTGTGCTAGGGACTAGAATGCGCTATGCGGACCATAGAGTCTAGCCGTGGCGTTGTAGTCCTCCAGACGGACAGCGGTTTGGGGGGGAAGGGTTGATATGAAGGCACTCATCGTGGTCAACCCTGAGGCAGGCAAGTATCGGCAGCGCTCTCTCCGCCAGACGCTGGAGGAGGAGCTGGCGGCTGCGGGGCACACATGGACCTTTCATGAAGCGCGGTCCGGCGAACACCTCGGCACAGTGGTGAGGCGACATGTGGACGAAGGCGTAGATGTGGTGGTGGCCGCAGGTGGAGACGGTACGGTGGCTGGGGTCGCGGACGGACTGGTGGACACCGGAGTATCGCTGGCGATCATCCCCTTGGGCACAGCCAACTTCGTGGCTCGGGAGCTTGGCATTCCCCAGACCGTGCGGGGAGCAGCCGCACTGCTGGCAGGGGACCACCAATCGGTGAGCATCGACGCTATGCGCGTCGAGGGGCGTATCTATGTGTTAAATGTGGGGGTAGGGATCAGCGCGGGTGTCATCGGGGACACGACCTCTGAGAGCAAGAAGCGACTTGGATTCGTGGCCTATGTGCTTACAACGATCGGAAAGCTGCTCACCATGAAGGCTCGCCGGCTTAACGTGGTGGTAGACGGGCGGGCACATGCATACCGTGCCGTGGAGGTACTTGTCAACAACTGCGGCCTGCCGGCCAAGAGATTGTACCCGCGCACACCTGACATACGGCTGGACGATGGGCATCTCGATGCGTGGGTGATGAGCACCGAGGCCTTGTCTGACTATCCTCGGTATGTGCTGGCCACAATCTTGGGGCGCACGCCCAAGCTGGCAGCGAGGTTCATTCCTGTGAAACAAAGGGTACGTATTGATAGCCCGGCCCCCCTATTCGTACAGGCGGACGGAGATATCATCGGTAGGACTCCCGTAGAGATCGAAGTGCTCCCCGGTGCACTTACCGTACTCGCCCCGGTGGAACAAGCCAGCACTCTTCAGACCTCGTTGACCTAGGCCGGTGAAAAGCGGCGCGTGTTCGGGCCGAACACCAATGGCGTGCCTGGGCGGCTCAATCTTGCGCGTCGATCTCCTCTTGCACTTCCTCCGCTCCCTCGGCGTAGAATTGTGCCTCATCTGGATCCAGTTCGCGCAGCAAGCGAAGGAATTCGCCAGCATGCACACGTTCCTCATCAGCGATATCCCTTAGGACCCGGATTGCCAGTTCGTTGTCGGTCGATTCGGCAAGCTGCATGTACAGTTGAATCGCCTCGTATTCTGCGGCGATCATGAAGCGAATCGCCCGGATGAGTTCCTCGTGGGTGACATTCCTGTCGTTGGCCAACCCGGAAAATGGTGAACCGAACTCTGGCATCGTGTTCCCTCCTTGGCTACTCATGCCGGCAAGAGTACTTCCGCTCACGGGAAAGCAGGCTTGATCGGAGGCTATTCGGCCTTTACCCCAGCCAGCTCAAGGGAGTCGGCGAAGTGACAAGCCGAGAAGTGTGTGTTCCCCAGATCGCGGAACGCCGGCTCTTTTTCTGAGCAAATCGGTTGCGCGTACCGGCAGCGCGGATGGAAGTAGCACCCGCCGGGGGGGTTGACTGGGCTGGGGACGTCTCCCTGGAGGAGTATTCTCTCGGACTGGTAATCTGGATCGGGAACCGGAACGGCGGACAGGAGGGCTTCGGTGTAGGGGTGCGATGGTTTGGCGAACATGTCTTCGGTGGCCGCAAGCTCGGCGATCTTTCCCAGGTACATAACCGCCAGTCTGTCAGAGATATGTTTCACCACCGAAAGGTCGTGAGCGATGAACAGGTATGTAAGCTGGAAGTCATCTTGCAGGTCTTCCAGCAAGTTCAGTACCTGGGCCTGAATAGAAACGTCCAGCGCCGACACGGGTTCGTCGCAGATGATGAGCTGGGGATCAAGCGCGAGCGCGCGGGCGACGCCGATTCTCTGGCGCTGTCCACCGGAGAACTCGTGCGGATAGCGTCGCATGTGCTCGCCCTTTAGTCCCACCGCTTGCAGCAGCTCTCGGACCCGGTCCTGCTTCTGCTGACCCCGGGCCACATGATGGACGGTCAACCCCTCACCGACGATGTCTCCCACGGTCATACGCGGGTTCAGTGAGGAATAGGGGTCCTGGAAGATAATCTGCATCTCTCGGCGTAGCGTCTTCAGGGCACCTTTTCTCTGTTTGGCCACATCCACAACGCGCCCCAGGCGCTGTGAGCGAAATAGAACGCTCCCCGCAGTGGGCTCGATCAGCCTGAGTATCGTACGGCCGCATGTGGTTTTGCCGCACCCCGACTCTCCTACCAGTCCCAGGGTTTCCCCATCGCCTACGAATAAACTGACGTTGTCTACTGCCTTCACCCAGCCCGCTACCCGGCGCAGCACACCTTTGCGGACCGGGAAATACTTCTTCAGTCCGTCGACCTGAAGCAGTACCTCCTCATTTAGTTCCAATGCCTTTTCAACTGACATCTTTGCCCCCCGCTGTGTACAGCCAACAGGCCACCGTGTGCTCCGGTGCCGCTTCCTCAAGCGGCGGCATCTCTTCCTTACATAGCTCCATCACATGGGGACAGCGTGGGTTGAACGGACAGCCGGGAGGCGCGTCCACCGGGTCAGGGACCACACCCATGATCGGAGACAATCTCTTTTTCCTTGTGGCGAGCGAGGGGATCGACTTCAACAGCCCCTGGGTATAAGGATGCTTGGGATCATGAAACACTGGCCCTACGTCGGCCTGTTCGACCACTTTCCCCAGATACATGACCACCACTTTTTCACATAGCTCGGCCACCACGCCCAGGCTGTGGGTGATGAACATGATCGCCGTGTTGTACTCTTCCTGCAGAGCTCGCATCAGGTCCAGGACCTGTGCCTGGATCGTCACATCCAGCGCGGTGGTGGGCTCATCGGCGATCAGCAGCGCCGGATTGCACGACAGCGCCATGGCGATCATCGCCCGCTGGCGCATCCCGCCCGAGAGTTGATGCGGATATTCGTTCACCCTCTGTTCTGGAAGGGGTATGCCCACCTGGCGCAGAAGCTCGACGGCCTGCTTTTTCGCCTTCTTCTTGCTGCCTCCTTGGTGCAAGGTGATCGCTTCGATAATCTGGTAGCCAACTGTGAACACGGGGTTCAATGACGTCATCGGTTCCTGGAAGATCATCGCCATCTCTTTTCCTCGAATAGATCGGTACTTTCTCCCGCGAGGGTTGAGCTTGGCCAGGTCCAGGTCGATCCCGTTGCGGCGGAACTGCATTGCTCCGCTTACTAGCTTGCCGGGAGGCATGGGCACAAGTCCCATGATCGTCATCGCTGTGACACTCTTTCCGCAGCCGGACTCGCCTACGACCCCCAACGTGCGTTGCGGGTCAATCGAGAAACTAACCCCGTCTACTGCCTTGACCACGCCCCGTTCGGTGTGGAAGTACGTGCGCAGTTCCCTGACATCAATTAGCGACATCGACACGCTCCCCGCTTACCGCGCATACCGGAAGCCAATGCCCGGCCTGTTGTTCCGTGAGACCGCCTGGACCACCAATGCCCCCCCCACCTGGAGTTATGGCGCCTGCTCTCACTATCCGTATGCTTTGCACACTTGCCGGCGCGTATTATACCGCGCTTGCAGGCGCTTGTCCTTCGGTATAGCGCTCTGCTGCTAAGCAAGGCGGGTCACAAGGTAGACGGCGAGCAACACAAACCCAATTGCAGCAAACGGTAGTACTCGCAGGAGTAGCGGACGCTTGCGCTTTTGTTCCAGTCGATCCGTGGGATTGGCTGCTCGTGGCTTGCGGAGTTCCAGTCTATGAGCTTTCTTCAAACATCGAACCGATTGCCCCACATGTCCTTGCCTTCGGTACACGACCCCTAAGTTGTGGTAAGCCGATGCGTAATTGGGATCCTCCTCAGTAGCCCGCCGGTAACTGTATTCTGCACGTGAGAGGTCTCCCCGATCGAAGAAGAGGTTCCCCAATCGAAAGTAGATCATTGGCTTCTCGGAGCCGTATTTGAGCGCCTCCAAGAGCAGATCCACGCCCTCTTGGTAGCGCTTCTGACGGCGCAACCGTTCTGCCTGAAGCAAAGCTTGATCGCAGATCTCCTGACGACTGGTTTCCGTCAGCTCCCTCGGGTCGGGGAGCGGCGGAGTGAGCTCTCTTAGGCTGGAATTCTCTTTGTTCCATGCCATGCGGACCACTGCCTTAGATTACCACCATGTCCTAAGGAGGCCAACAACCTAAACAACTGCTTCACACGGCCTGGCCCATCATACGTCCCCTATACGCGTTGTGTTTTATATGTGCGCTTGTAGAGATGGCGATGGCCAAGATGCTTAAGCGACAGGTCTTGTCCGGGCATGTCCACAGACCTATACTTGGCGTCACTAACTGTGCGGCTACACTGTAGCCGTTCATCGTGTATGAACTAGCAAGGAGGTGATGAGCAGAGCCAAGTAATGTGCACCGAGCCATCGCTTGGGTGCACGTGGTAGCTCGATGGCACGTACTTCAAGGAGGAATGGATGAAAAGGCTGTTGTGCTTTGCGCTTGTTGGTTTGTTGGCTCTTTCTTTTGCGGCGGTCGCCGAGCCGCGTGAAGGCGGTCGGCTGACGATCGCTATGGAGTATGACCCGTCAACGCTCGATCCTCTAGGGATGACCGATACACCTGCGTCCAACGTGTTCATGCACGTGGCGGAGCCCCTGTTCCGCGTCGACCCCGACGGCGAACTGGAGCATGTACTCGCCGAATCCTACGAGGCCAGCGACGACTCGTTGGTATGGACCTTCTATCTTCGCGAAGGTGTGGAGTTCCATGACGGCACCCCGTTCAACGCCGAGGCTGCCCAGTGGAACTTGCAGCGCTTCCGGGACGAGGCAAGCTTTGGCTTCTTGCTGGCGCAGATCACGGATATTGAGGTCGTCGACGAGTACACGATCCGCGTTTTCCTGGATGAGCCGTTCGCTCCGCTGCTGGCGCACTTGGCCCACAGCATGACGGGCTTCGTGAGCCCGACGTCCGTGGAGGAAGGTGTTGACTATCCCGTCGGCACAGGTCCGTTCAAGTACGTGGAGTGGATCCCGGACACCCAACTGGTCTTGGAGCGGAACCCCGACTATTGGGGAGAGGGACCGTATCTCGATGAGCTGGTGTTCTTGCCGATCCCCGAAGGTGGGACGCGCGTCATGATGCTGCTCACCGGGGAGATCGACGCGACCACAGTGATCCCCGTGGACGACGTAGAGCTCATTGAAGCAGACCCCAGCACCGAAGCCGTGATCATGCCCGGGCTGGGCCACCAGTACATCGGGATCAACTGCCAGCGCGGCCCGCTCGCCGACCCGTTGGTCCGACGGGCGTTGAACTACGCTCTGGACAAGGAAGAGTTTGTCGATTTCGTGTGGGGCGGATTTGCCGAAGTAGCCGACTCGGTCATTGCCCCTGGTGTGTTCGGCTACGAGAAGGTGGGCCCGTATCCATACGATCCCGACAAGGCGCGGGAACTCCTCGAGGAGGCGGGCTACCCGGACGGATTCAGCACAACGATTCGCTACAACCCCGGGTGGCGTGAGCTTGGTGCCGAGGTGCTGCAGGCACAGCTTGCCGATGTCGGCATTGATGCACAGCTGATCTCCATGGAGTGGGGTTCCTATCTGGACTTCACCAACCGCCCAGTGGATGAGAGCGAGGTCGACATCTACATGCTGGGCTGGACCACGGTCACCAGCGACGCCGACTACGCTCTGTACGCACTGTTGCACGGCGACGAGTGGGCTCCTGACGGTAGCAACCGGTCGTTCTATCGGAACGAGCGAGTCGACGAGCTCCTGGACGCTGCCCGGCGCAACCCTGATCCTGACGCTCGTGAAGAGCTGTATGCTGAAGCGATCGAGTTGATCTGGGAGGATGCCCCGTGGGTGTTCATCCTGTTCAGCCAGCTTAGGTACGGCGTGCGGGATAACGTACGCGACCTAGTCTATCACCCTAACTTTACGCTGCAGGCTCACAGGGCTTGGTTGGACAACTGACGGACTGTGTAGGTTAGTTCGTTGTTACCGATCTCGGCGGACGCCCAGGCGGCCGCCGAGATCGGTGGCATCGCAAGCAAGGGGCTAGCATGATCAGCTACATCATTAGAAGGTTGCTCCTGGCGATACCCGTGCTTATCGGGGTGGTAACGCTGGTGTTCCTGTCGCTCCGCCTGATGCCGGGCGATCCGGCCCTGATCATGGCCGGTGAGGCCGCCCCTCAAGAGGTCGTGGACAGAATTAGGGATCAGCTTGGCCTAGACCAGCCGCTGATCGTCCAGTATGGGATCTATATGGGAAACCTTCTGCGGGGAGACCTTGGCGAGTCCGTGCGCACCCGTAGACCGGTCAGTCGGGAGATCGGCATCCGGTTTCCGGCCACCATGGAGCTCGCCGCGGCCAGCATGGCCATTGCGGTCGTATTCGGGTTGCTTGCCGGCCTGATCTCCGCCACGCGGCAATACTCGCTCATCGACTACGGCACCATGGTGGGAGCGTTGATGGGAATCTCGATACCCGTGTTTTGGTTTGGCCTCATGGCTATGTGGGTATTCTCAGTGCAACTAGGCTGGTTCCCTGTAGGGGGGCGGGGGACACTCCGGCATCTAGTGCTGCCGGCGATCACGTTAGGTGCGATGTCCACCGGCATGATCGCGCGCATGACGCGTTCCAGCATGCTTGAGGTACTTCGGCAAGATTACGTGCGCACGGCAAGGGCGAAGGGTTTGGGCGAACGCGTTGTCCACATGAAGCACGCGCTGAGGAACGCGCTTATCCCAGTGATCACGCTTGCCGGGCTCCAGTTCGGGACATTGCTGGGCGGCTCTGTGTTGACCGAGACCGTCTTTACATGGCCGGGCGTGGGAAGACTGATGGTGAATTCCATCATGAACCGCGATTACCCGGTGGTGCAGGGGGCTGTGCTGTTGATCGCCGTGGTATTCACTGCAGTGAACTTGCTGGTCGACATCACGTACTCAATGGTTGACCCGAGGATCCGCTATGACTGAAAACCGAAAGCCAACGAAGCAAAGAGGCCAGCGACGAATCTCTCAGGTGTGGCGCGGGCTCGTGCGTAATCGCTCGGCTGTCGTTGGACTCACTATGGTCATGGTGCTGGCGATCGTAGGGCTGCTTGCCCCCGTGCTCGCCCCGTATGATCCGGTGCGTCCTGTGATGCGCGAGCGCCTCACACCCCCGACTGCAGAGCACTGGCTGGGACAAGACGAGATGGGCAGGGACATCCTAAGCAGAATCATCTATGGGGCCCGCATCTCGCTAACCATCGGCGTGGTGTCGGTCGGGGTGGGGATGGCCCTAGGTGTTCCCTGGGGACTGTTGTCGGGTTTCTTTGGCGGAAAGCTGGACCTCATTTCGCAGCGGTTGCTCGACATTCTGCTTGCCTTCCCGCCGATCATCCTGGTGATCCTCGTGGTGACGGTCCTCGGACCCGGGCTGTGGAACGCGATGATCGTGATCGGGATCACGACCGTTCCAAGATACTCGCGTGTCGTCCGTGGCTCCACGCTCGCCCTCCGCGATACCGAATACGTCCAGGCTGCACGGGCGCTGGGCGCTTCGAACACTCGTGTACTCCTGCGCCATGTGTTCCCCAATGTTATGGGGCCGGTGGTGGTGCTGGGCACGCTGTACACGGCCACCGCCATTCTGACGGCAGCCGGCCTGGGATTCCTGGGCTTGGGCGCTCAGGCCCCTACGCCCGAGTGGGGTGCTATGCTCAGCCGCGGTCGGGAGTACCTGAGGGTGGCGCCGCACGTTTCCGCGTTCCCAGGACTAGCGATCTTGTTCAGCGTGCTGGGGTTCAACCTCCTGGGCGATGGGCTTCGCGATGCTATCGATCCGCGCATGCGTGGGGTACGCTGACGCGACGCCGCTTAGCGGTGCCGCACGCTTGAGCGTGCACGGTCTCGCTCTGTGGTAGACCAGAAAGCCAGCATTTGGGCCATGACTGTCGTGTTCGAGGGGTTCAGTACCCAGCCTCCAGATCTACTTGGTGGGGGAGCGGCTCTCCGCGCGCAATGGCATTGAGCGTTGCTGCCAACGAGCGCATGCGCTCCCGTTCCACTTCCTGTGTGCGAAACGCCCCACCGCGATGGGGGCTCAGTACCACGTTGTTGAGCTCATGAAAGGGAAAGCGCGAGGGAAATGTATTCTCCCGCTCCTCGGGCGTTGTCGGATAGTGGTACCAAACGTCGATCCCCGCCGCCCCGATTCGGTTGCCGACTAACGCCTGATACATGGCCTCTTCGTCCGCAATGTCGCCCCGCGCAACGTTCACCACCACAGCCGTCGACCGCAGGGCATCGAACTCTGGTTGTCCGAACAATCCACGCGTTTCGGGCGTGAGGGGCAGGCAGATCACAACAGCGTCCGCCTGTGGAAGAACGGTACCGAGAGAGGGCAGTCCATGCACGGTGACGTACGGCGGATGTGGCTGTTGAGGATTTTTCCGCACAGCGTGAACGTTCATCCCCAGGCTGTGACACACAGCAGCAACGCGGCTTCCGATTGCCCCCAAGCCGAGGACTAGCGCTGTCTTCCCTTCCAGAATCTGCATCGATTCCCCTTCGTAGCGAATCAGCCAGTTTCCTCGGCGCAACGCGATGTCTGCGGGCACGATCCGTTTGGCTGCCGCAAGCAGAAGTGAAACGGCCAGTTCCGCCGCCACCGCAGCGTTGTGATGGAGATTGCACACAGTGAGGTGGGGGAATTCCGTGAGCAGAAGCTGCCGCGTGGAAGTCGGAACGCCCGCATAGGGGATCACCAGTACCCGTAGATTAGGGGCCGAATGAAGCTGCTCGCGCGTTGGCCGCCCGCACACCAACACCTCGGTGTCTTCGGAGAGCCCTTCATGTCCGTACGTGATCTCTACTACTGGCTCCAGTGCCGCTTTGAGTTCGTCCACCGCGTAGCTTGGCGGCGGGCTATGGATATGTGCGCGCAGCTTGACGCTTTGTCGTTGACTCATGCAAACCAGTGTATTCGGCCTCCCACGTTGTGCCACGCGTCGTCCGTCCTGCGCTCAGCGTACCGCAAGAGAGGCTACTACTAGAGGAGTCCGGCCCGCATAGCCTCAAGCAGTGCCAGTTCAGCATGACGCGGATCGCGAAGTACAGACCTACAGAGTTCCTCGGCCGCCTCTTGGGCTTCCTTTCTGATTGCAGCCTCGTCGGCCGTGAGGATGCGCCGTCCCTCCATCAGCACACGGCCGGCTACGATCACGCTGTGCACCTCGCGGCCGGTCGCCGCATAGACCATGTTGGGGACAATGTTCCTTATCGGACGCTCGAGAACGGGGCTCAGATTCAACGACGCCAGGTCAACCAGGATCACATCAGCTTGTTTGCCTGCCTCCAAGGTGCCCACTGTATCGGCCAGGCCGATAGCACTGGCCCCCTCGGCTGTGGCCATCCTGAATACTTCCCAGGCAGGCATGGAACGGGGATCTACGTGTCGGATTTTGTTGAACAGGGCCGTGAGCTTCATTTCGTTGAACATGCTTATGCTGTTGTTGCTGCTTGCCGAATCGGTTCCCAGGCCGACCCGACCGCCTAGCCGGCGGTACTCCGCGGCCGGCGGGACGACCCCGTCGATCAACCCGATGGCACCGCTGCACAAGCCCATGCTCGCTCCCCTGCTTACCATGAGTTCAACCTCGGAGGACGTTGCCTCTGTAAGGTGGACGGCAAATAGCTGCTCGCCCAGGTATCCGATGGAATCGAGGAAAGGTATCGAGCGCATTCCGTAGCGGTGGGCCATCTGCCTGTGTTCGCGGTCCCCTTGTGCGACATGCATGTGGATCATGAGATCCCGCTTTTGTGCGTGTTCCATAACCGTCATCAACTGGTCCACAGGCAGCATGTCCGGGGCCTGTGGTCCTAGCATCACCGTGATCCGGCCGTCCGCCGCCCGGTGCCAGCGGTCGGCGAACTCCAGCGCTGCCTCAATGGCATGTTGCCCTGCTTTCTCATCGAACTCGTATAGAATCTTCGTTCGGTCGGCCATCGTGTCGGCGGCAAGCGCGTTGATGGTCGGCGTGAGCCGGGCGCGGACCCCGACCTGATCGTAGAACTCCGCCCATCCAGCGTACGGGGGGCAGTAATCCGTGAAGCAGGTCGTGCCAGCTTTCAGGGCCTCCAGAACATGCAGCCGGGTGCCTGCGAGGGCAAGCTCGGGGGTCATGGCCCGCACAAAGGGGGACATGGCCTTCTCCATGTAGTCGGGAACATCTTGGGCCACACCGCGGAGCAGCGCCTCGGGGCTGTGCGTGTGGGAATCTATGAGCCCGGGCAGCACAGCCTTCCCGGTAGCATCGAGGGTCTTGCACGCCTCATACTCTGCTGCCAGTTGTGAAGACTGACCGACATCCACGATCCGGTCTCCCGCGATGGCTACCGCGCCATCCTCGAGATAGCCGACACCGCTTCCGGCCGTGGTGAACACGTGCCCGTGTAGAACCAGTATGTCCGCCCTACGGCTCACTGCTGCCCGACCCGAATCGCGTCCAGCGTGCTCATAATGAAGATGCTACCAAGGCGAGCGGAAAGCCGCGAGCGAAAGCCGCTGTGCGAAGCCCATCGTATCGCCCCAGTATGGCCGGAAGCCCAGGCAGAGCTACGTGCCTCGACCCCCCTCAGGCCCTTACGGCCTGTCGAAGTATGGCTCGATCGGGAAAAAGAACCCCTTCCTGGCCACTACATCCATCGGGGCTTCATCAACAGCCTGGATGGAGACGTAGAGGTAATCCGTGCCCGGCTTCGGGTCGTCGTAATCGTGCAAGAACTCATACAGCTGCCAGCGGAAGTTCTCGACCGCTTCCGTGTCCTCCGCGGGAGGGGAAACAGTAACCGACACAGGGTCAGCACCGTCGTTGGTCTCCGGCCAGTGGAATCTGTGACCCTCGTCCGTATCCTCAACAAAGAACTCAACCTCCTGTCCCGGCAGGAGAACGAGAGGGAACAACTCCTCGCGGGCAAACCTCGTTGGGTTGTCAATCCCAAACGACTTGTTGAACGCGAGATTCGCCGAATAGCCCACCATCCCTTCGAACGCGACGTTGCCTTCGTTGACAATCACTCCACCGATCAGCTCACCGTCTTCCTCAAGCGGCTTGATGCGGACATCCGCCGTCAATGCCTTCTCCGACTCATCCCACGAACCCTGCACTTCGAACACGGTTCCTGCTAAGGGTTCGCCGTCGACGTATGCCTCTACATCGTATGAACCGGGAGCAAGTTTGCCCAGGTTAACGTTCTCCTCCCAATCGATTATTGCTGTAGAGCATCGCTCGTCGGGAGTGGTTAGCTCAATGGTGATGGTTGTGTTGTGCATTGCGGTCTCCGGATCACGGGGAACGCAGAGGGTATTCCACGTGCCGGAGATTACCAATGTAATATCGTCTTCCCCGGTGGGAACTCCAGGTATGACCTCGATTGTCGTCGCTTGAACGCCAGAAGCTAGGAGCATCAAACATCCAACTGCTAAGAGCATTTTCCTCATGGCCACAACCTCCTCAGCGCAATGGCTTTGCATTGTCCGCACATATATAGTAGTGGTTACACCTACAATACACAATAGTACCACCGCATTTCAATGACAACTGTATCCATTGGCCTGTAGCAGCGCACCGGCTGCGCTTCTGCCCGTCTTGCGCGTTAGGCTTGCCTGTATCGGAGAGCAATCTGGACCTGTGGCACGATCCGGCTTGTGCTGTTGGTACACCAGGAGGCTTTCTGTAGGCACCCCGGGCCATAAGCTCTGCCCCGCGAGGGGAGGTGAGTGTGACCAAGTGCGAACAGACTTTCGGCGGTTGGTTCGACAAGCGCACACACCACAGCTAGCAGACAACACGGCCTCGAACCAAGCTGCAGAGGCTTCCGCGCGGCGTACCCGTACGCAGAATGCTCGGTTTCACTGCTATCTCATCTACGGACCAAACGCAGTACACTTGGCTGGGATAGCATCAGCCTAAGGAGGGTAGACATGAGTGTAGTGCCGGTCATCGTGCTGGTTGCCATCGCAGCGGTTGTCATCGTGGCGATCTTGCTGTCAATCTAGAACCTTGCCCTTCTCGCCGCGAGGGTTTGGCCGATTGTCCTCAGGACCATCTTTGCCCACGGGCGGATCACCTCGCGGCGAGTTGTGGTGGGTCCACGAGCTTGTACTGAACAGGAGGGAAGGCGTTGGCACAGGCGAATGAACAAGCGCTGGTTGAACGTATTCGTAAAGACTTCTCGCTGCTTGGGCATGTGCGGTGGCTAGCCTCGGGCGCGACGGGGCCCATGAGTTCCCACGCCCTGGGGGCAATCGAAGAGGTTCAAGCGGGCCTGTACACAGGCTTTCACCCTGAGGCTTGGGAACGAGATTACCCTGAGGAAGCCCGCAGTGTGGTGGCCCGGCTCCTTGGCGCAAGCGCACAGGAGGTTGCCTTAACACGCTCTACCAGTGAGGGGTTGATGGCTGTGGGGTCATCGATTCCCTGGGAGCGAGGTGACCGAATCGTCATCTCTGATCAGGAGTACCCGGCAAACGCAGTTCCCTGGTTCTACCTTGCTCGGCGTTACGGCCTTGAGGTACGCGTGGTGCAGTCGGTGGACGGTCGACTCCCGCTCGACGCGTTTGCACGGCTGGTTGACCGGAAAACCCGACTGATCTCCGTAAGCCATGTGCAGTTCGGCAGCGGGTTCAGGGTGGATCTGGCCGGGCTCGCGGAGCTCGCACAGAGCCATGGGGCGCTTCTGGTGGTGGATGGCATACAGTCCGTGGGAGCGCTGTGCGTCCCGATCCGGGACCTGGGCGTGGACGCCCTGGCTTGCGGGGGATACAAGTGGCTGTGCGGCCCGATGGGCACAGGATTCCTCTACGTTCGCCGACAGGTGGCGGAGCGGCTTGTACCACAGGGGGCCGGTTTTGAACACCTGGCCTCCAGTGAATGGGACGAGCTGTGGGAAGCGCTATGCGGAGGAGGAACCTGGGTTCGGGATGCCGGTGAACTCGCAGAAGACGCTCATAGATTCGATGGAATAGGTCATAACTTCCCACTTCTGGCCGGTCTCACGGCGGCGGTCGATTACCAGCTACGGCTCGGGCCAGAATGGATTGAACGCAGAGTGCTGGCGCTTTCAGGGCAGCTGGTGGAGTTGGCCCGCAGCGCCGGGCTTCAGGTTTTGACGCCCGCCGCGGACAAAGAGCGGTCGGGGATTGTCCTCCTCCGAGGCCCCTGGGACTTATCGCAGCCCGCCGCCCGCATGTCCCTGGAAGAAGCGCTGCGGGGACGAGGGGTTGTGGTCAACGTGCGCGCCGGAGGGGTGCGGGCAAGCTGCCACTTCTTCAACGACGAGGAAGATCTGCGGCAGTTGATGGTTGCGCTGACTTGCTCCCGTCTCCTTGCCTGATCGGCCGAGGCGATACGATCGGTCAAGACTGATAAGGAAGGTCAGCGCTGCTTGGCCCGGGCCTTGATGATCCTGAGGATGGCTTGGCTCGCCGCCCGGTGTCCGGGGCCGCCGAGCTGGTTTGCGGTCCCAGTGAGGTAGAGATCGTTTTGTGGGTTGTGCCACGCGAACGCCGCAGTTTGGCCCCAGAACCCGAGGATCTCGCCGTAAGGGAAGAACGGCTTGAAGAGCCGGGGGATGAAAACCTTCTCGAGGCCGAGGCCGTACAAGAACGTCCCCGGACGGAGGACCAGATTCCACTGCTTGAGGTTGTCGATTTCCTCCTTGGGAAAGAACTTACCCGCAAAGAATGCCTTCAAGAACCGCATGCACTCCTCCGCGGTCGACACGATGCCGCCTTCTGCGGTGACCGACGCCAGATAACGGGGAAGATGCACCGGTTGAGACTTGTAGTAGAGCTGTGCAGGGGTGTCGTCGTCCTCGTCCTGTAATGCGTAGGTGTCCTGGAGTCCGAGCTTGTCGAAGATGAGCTCCGTGAAGACTTGGGCGATCGGCTTTCCGGTAGCCTGTTCGATGACGCTGCCTAGGAGTTCGTAGTTTGTGTCCGAATAGAGCGCGCGTCCTTTTTGCCCCGGTCGAAAGCGGGGCTCGAGGGTGCGCGCTGCGGCCAGGATACGCTCCAGTGGCCAGGCCTCGTCCCTTCCTGCCAGCAACTCATCCGCCGCCGACTTCCCCGAGGGGGTCTTCCCGAAGAAATAGTCCTGCAGCCCAGATGTGTTTGACATGAGATGCGCGACGGTGATCTGGCGCGTATAGTCGACGCCCTTTAGGACGTGCAGGCCGTCCAGGAATCCCTCGGGGAAGAAGTCGATGACCCGGTCTTCCAGGCGAAGTTGGCCCTCCTGCCCAAGGTGCAGCACCACGGCGGTCACATACAGCTTGGTGACGCTGGCGATGAAGTACCGGTCTTCGACGCGCATGCCTCCGGCGGCTGCCGCGTGAGCGAGGGAGCCGTCCCCGCTTTCCACTCGCAGCACGGCACTGAACACGTTCTCGCGCGCGACCATTCGTTGCACCGTCTCCTGAACGAAGCCTTCATCAAGGCGTGCGCTCATCTCCCACTCCTTCAGACGCCACTGTCCAGCCCACATCGTCGCCCCAGTGGCGACCGGCTGTGGTGTGGCTCGCAGTCGCCCTGCTGCCGTAACCGGAAAGCGACCGTGTCCCATTGTACGCCCGCGCCGACATCCCGGGAGACTCGCCCCTGTGCCTGGCCGGCTCTTCGTGCACCGCCACAGCAGGTCCGATGCCTTCGCGTTCCGGTTTGTGTTCGGATCGTTCTGGAGGGCGCTTGGGTCCTGTCTAGAGTTCCTTCCGGCTGAAGGCCCACCCGGCAGCGAGCAGCGCGGCTGCAGCGAGCACCCCGGCCGTGACCAGCGGCCACAGGAGCGGCACAGTGCGACCGGCGACGATCTGGCCCGGTGCCCCCAGGAGCCCTGCCGGGCTGTACCGCGAGGCCGCCTCCCAAGCGCTGGGGATGGAGATCAGGATGAACAATGCCACCCCCAGCCCCGCCGCGCCGGCCTGGGAACCAACCAACGCCGACAAAAGCAGCATGAGCCCGACGAACATGAGACCCCACACGAGCCACACCCCCGTGCCCACCGCCAGCGTGCGCAGCGGTGCCTCTCCGAACAGCGCATGGGTCATCGCCCAGGTGACCAGGGCACCGGCGATCACTGTTATAGACAGCAAGATCCCTTGGGAGACGACCTTGCCGAGCAGAAAGGCGCTGCGGCTGAGTGGCTTGGTGAGGACGAACACCGCCGTCCCTGACTTCCGCTCGCCGGCGACCATGCCGCCCAGCATGATCACGAGGGCGAACGTAACGATCTGCGTCAGATTCTGCGTCCATTGCTGGTAGGCGTGGACAAACGTGGGCTCGGGCACCTCGATCACAAAGCCCGTGTCCCCCGGCCCGATAGCCTGCAGCAGCTCCGGCGTGAAGCGGGCGAGTACAGGTCCCGTAAGGGCAAAGAACAACACGATCCCCGGCAGGACCCAGATGCGCCAGGTGCGTGCGATCTCCCAAAGCTCCTTGGCAAGGAAGGCGCCAAAGCCGGCCATCAGCCGTCGCCTCCCACCAGCTCCACGAACACATCCTCCAGACTCACCTCGACCGCTTCCAGAGATCGAAGGCCCACATTCCACTTGGAGACCGCCTTGGGGATCGCCACCCGCGCCGCGTCGACATCGCTGACCGTGATCACCAACCGTCCATCCTCCGCGCGTTCGACGGCCGCCGCCCACGGTGCCTTGTCCAATTCTTCGGCAAGCTGGTCGGTCTGTGCGGTTACCGAGACAGCCATCTTGTGCACGCCGTAGCGGGCCTTGAGCTCGTCGACCGGTGCCTGGGCCACTACCCGTCCTCGGTTCAGGATCGCTACGGTATCGCACACGCGCTCTACGTCCGACAGGATGTGCGTGGAGAAGAACACGGTCGTGCGTCCGGCCAAGGAGGAGATCATGTCCAGAACCTCCTTGCGGCCGATCGGGTCCAGGGCTGAAGTGGGCTCGTCAAGAAGGAGAACCCGGGGGGCGTTGATCAGCGCCTGAGCTATTCCCAGTCTCTGCTTCATCCCTCGGGAGTACCCCCCGATCCTGGTCCTCACACCCGCGAGGCCGGCAAGGTCAAGGAGCGCCCCTACTCTCGCCTCCAGCGTGCCTCCGGACAGACCGAACAGCCTGCCCGCCAGGCGCAGCAGTTCCTCGCCGGTCATCCACGGATACAAGCCGGGGACATCGGGAAGAAAGCCGATCATCGACCGCACCTCGCCCGTCTGGGCGGTAACGTCGCGGCCCAGCACGCGGGCAGTGCCCCCTGAGGGCCGGGCGAGGCCGGTGAGAATCCGCAAAGTGGTCGTCTTACCCGCCCCGTTGGGCCCAAGAAAGCCGTACACCGAGCCCTCAGGCACAGTGAGGTCCGCACGGTCAAGTGCGCGAACCGTCTTGAAGGACTTTGTGAGACCCTGGAGCTCGATGGCTGCCGTCACTCCCGGTTCCCCTTGTCTTCCTCTTCCTTGTGCTCTTTGGGCTTTCCGTACAGAAGATCGGCCGCCTGGCGGCCTCGATCGGGCGCGGGGCCCGTCTCTGTGCCGGAGAGGACGGGATCTTCCGCCGGTGAAGGGCGCCTGCCGGCGGCCAGGTACACCACCGCCCCGACCAGCCCGCCGAGGATCACCACCACCAGCCACAGCCAACGCTTGCCAGTGTGCAACCGCTCCTCAGGCGTTCGCAGGACGCTAACCAGCGCGACGATCTGCAGACCCAGCTGGACAACCGCCAGCACGATCGCCGCTACCTGCAAGCCCATCGGAAGATCTGCCCACGTCGTCTGTCCGTTCACGCAATCTCCTCCTTGGAGCGCATTGTACACCCACCCAAGTAGCTAACCGCCGGGGTTGGTGCGACCGGGGCCTGTTCAAAGCTCCTTCTGACTGAAGGCCCACATGGCAGCGGGCATTGCAACCGCGGTGGGCGCCCCCGCACTGACCAAAAGCGATCCGGCGGCAATCAGTTGCTGGAGGGTCATTGTAGGAAAGAGGTCGAGCGCCGCGCTCTACAAAGAGAGGCACACGCACCACCGCACCGCCGACCGGGAAACTCCCTTTCCTTAGGGGAGGGGCTGGTCATCCCTTCTGGCCGTGGAGCCTTAGAACTCCGCGACCTCCAGCGGTGCCATCCCCTGGTCCTCGGCGCGCCACACAACCGACGTTCCTTTGGCAAGACGGAACAGGGACAGAGCTTCGTACCCGAACTGATCCACGACCGGCTTGAGGAACGTGAACACCTCCTCGACGATCCGCTTCTTCAGGTCAAGGTCATCTAGATGCTCCACATTGCCCCGCACGCGGACTTGGACCCCGGCCTTCCTGTCCCAATATGCGAGCTCGACCGACGGGTTGGCCGCAAGCTGCCTGTGAACGTCCTTGTCAACCCCTGTGCAAAACGTAAGGCCAGCGGGCTCGACCAACGCGGTGTGCATGGCGCGGACGCGCGGCTTCCCGCTGTCCACAGTGCCCATGAAGGACGTGGGATTCGCCTTGATAAACTCCAGGATCTGGTCTCGAGTCATAGTGAGCCCATCCTACGCGTGAATTCTAGGAGTCACAACCCCAATTACGTCCTACGATTTGATCGCCTGACTGCCGCGGGTGCCCACGTGACTACTGCACCACGCCGGCGCGATCAGAAAACGTAGCCCAGCACCCAGAGCGCTACCGTGGCGGCCGCCAGCACGGCCCACACCCCGGCCCGCCAGTCCAGGATCCTGCGGCCGTTGAACGCTGTAAACGGGAAGAAGACAAGCAGCACATCGAACAGCGCGAAGGCACGTGCGTAAAGCAAAGCGAAGCCTAGGAGCGCACGGTTCTCTTCCGAGGCGGGCATCCAGCGCATCGCCTGGAGGCCCCATCCAGCCAGAAGCAGCGCCACGGCTCCGGCACACGCCACCGGCCCGAGCTTGGGGAGCCACTCCCGGTAGCTCCACACCCTCCGCGCGGGGTAGAGGCCCCCGGGCGCGATGAACAAGCCGGCATTCGCCAATGCGATGACCGCGGATAGGAGAAGCCCGGTCTCCCACGGGCGGTACAGAACCGGCAGGCGCAACCGCTGCGCCGCAAGGGCCATGGCGGCCAGCCTGAGTCCCAGGAGGCCCGTTACCACAACCGCAGGGTGCCACAGGTTAGGTAGGCTGAGCGGCTGGCCCATCCGCCAGACCATCATCAGCCCCAGGAGAACCAGCGTGACCGTCGTGCCCGCCACTCCCGCATCCGACAGCCGTGGCGCTCCGCTCAGCGCATGGGGGGTGGGCTCCTCCTTCACCGCATACGGGGCATCGTCCCGGCGACGCGCCCAGAGGAAATAGCCCACGTCCACCAAGTGAAACGTCCGGAACCATATCAGCGGAAGCCGCATGCCATACAACTTCACCTGCTCGCAGAACGGAAGGATACGGAACCCACAGCGGGCGAACCGGTTGCTGGAGTTCGTGTTGTGGCCTTCCACACAAGTGAACACATCGCTGCAGCCTTCTTCTGCAAACCACGTCATAGCACGTTCGACCAGCGCGGAGGCCGCGCCCCGGCCACGCGCCTCCGACAAGACGAACAACCATTTCACGACGCCTCCGACCCGTCTTCTGTCGATGCGGAACGACGAAAGCGTGATGCCACCCACGATCTCCCCGTCTAGCTCATAGACGAACGCCGCCTTTCCCACATCGAAAAACAGGCTAGGCAGCCACCCGAAGGCACGCCGCATCACGCGCGTGAGTTGGCCCCTCTCGTCATCGCGTAGCTTGCGAACCTTGCCGGAGTCCTTTGCCATCGTGTTGTCTCTTGCCAACGCTCCCCCTTCACATCCTGGCGACCGCTTAGGATACTGTCTTGCCCCCTACAGCCAAACCCGCGCTGTTGGGTGCAAGGACAGCCCAGTCCGGCTTTGTCAGTCCGTGTACACTCAATGCATGTGGGTCATCGTTCACGCCTTCTCCGGTATGGCTCTGGGGGCACTGCTCACAACGCGCAGTCTCTGGGAAATCGCGATCTGGGCGCTCCTCCTTCACATGGTGCTGGATATCATCCCACATTGGGACTACACGCGCCTTGTCCGCCGTGTGCGCTGGGGGGCGGCAGACGCAGGCCTTGCGGTGACAGCACTGGTCCTCGCGCGGGCCGTGTTCGGCCTGGAGTGGGGGATCATCGTGGCCGGAGCGGTGTCGGCGATGCCCGACTTTGAGCTTCTGGACACGCTGGTCGGCCTGAAGCGTCCCCGACTGTTCCCGAGTCACCGGCCGTGGTTTCCCCACGGATCTTGCGCCCCACTGCCCGGAGTTATCACACAAGGCGCCATCGTCATCGCCTCGTTCCTATTGCTCGTGTTCCTTTGAGGTCTGCGGATAGAAGCCTTCAAGGAGTCTCTCTTTCTCGACCGGGCGGACCGTCTGTGCTGTCGTCGTTTCGCATAGGTCTGTCATGGTCTTCAGCAAATGCCGTGCCTGCAGTGTTTCCTAACGCGAACCAGCACAACCCCGCGCGTTCAACGAGACACTGATGCAGTTTCTCGATGCGCTCGGCTAGGGACCCCAAGAGCGGGCGCCAGAGCATGTGCGCTAGCGGGGGGGGGGCGCTGCGGCCTCAGGGGCGGCGGCAAACGACGCGTCGCAGGATAAGGAAGCCCCCGGCCAAGATCAGCGCAGCTGGCCAGATGATGCTTAGGGGATCGCGGATGCCGCCTGTCGTCATCACAGCCACGAGGGCAAGCGCCACAGAGGGGAACCAGGCCCATGTCTGTCGACCGTCAGGGGTCGGGGCGAGCGCCACCAATGCGAACGTGACCGCCAGTCCGAAGAAGAAAACCCCTGCCTGTACGTTTCCCTGCATTCCAGAGACGAGGGCCAGGGTGAGCAAGACCCCTCCAGGGATTAGAGCCCACCATTGCTCGCGGTCGATGAGGAAGATGACCCCAAAGCTCACCCCGATCGCACCGAGGAAGGGGGCACCGCTCCACGCGCCCAGCACAGAGCCAAAGAGGGCTGTGGCGCCCAGGCCCAAGAGCGCGAATCCGGGGATGAGCGCCCACCAGTGCTGCCGGCCTCGGGCGAACACAGCGAGGAAGGCGATGCCAGCCAGGGCGAACAAGGCACCTCTGGCCGCCTCGTCCTGATCGCCGAAGACGCCCAGGTTGACGAGGAGAAGCACCACACCAGCCAGGACCAGTGCACCGGCAAGCCACATGGACGTGGATGACGTTCTCATAACGCTGAGGAGTATGCCACACAAACCGACCGAACTCGAGGAGGCAGCAAACATCGGAACAAGTCTTCCGTCTCCTGGATCTATCTGGAGTTTGCACAGTGCGTGCAGCCTGCAAGCAGCAGGCCGTAGAGAAAAGAGTGTACACTGAGCGATCGTGCCGAAGGCTGCCCATTGGAGAAGCACTCAGGATGTGCAGCCGGCAGTGGGCGGGCGTCGTTGGGAGCGCATACGGCCGTGTGAACCTGGGGAAGCCGGGGGACTGCAGGAGCCGGTCTGTGCTCAACGCGCTTCCGGGACGGGCCACATCATCTGTCAGGGACGGGGACATCGACTGAAGGAGGAAGACGGTGCAGTATCTTGTGTTCAGCGGGTTGTTCATCGCGGCGCACATCGTCGCGTACATGGTTGCCGGGGCTGTCACGTTCCAGCTTTTCTACAAGCCGATCCACGGAGGCAAGGGGGCGCTCTACAAGGATTTCCTCAGAGATACCGAGGATCCAAAGGAGAAGCAGCGTCTTGGGTTGTTGCTCGTCCCCACCCAGGTGGCGCGGGGGCTGTTGATGTCGCTGGTACTCTACCCGGTGCTCGGCTACCTGGGAGGCCTGTCGTTCGGCGTTCAGCTCGCGTTCCTCGGGGGGCTGATGTTCGTGTACACGGACTTTTGCTCGGCCGTGCCGTTTTCCAACACGCTCGAGGGTGTCGTGTACATGAAGCCGCGGTTCATCCGGGAGGCGTTCTTGAAAACGCAAGTCGAGAGCGTGTTCTACAGCGTCCTCATGGGCCTGGCCGGGGCGCTGTTCCTGTTCTAGTTTGCTGCTCCAATCCACGTTCGCCCGTGGAAAAGAGACAGAGGGGAGGATCGTGAACGCAGTTTTGCAAGTCAACGGGCTCACCAAGAGCTACGGAAGTGTGGTTGCCAACGACGGTGTCGATCTGGTCGTCAACCGGGGTGAGGTGGTCGGTCTGCTTGGGCACAACGGCGCCGGGAAGACGACGCTCGTCCTGCAGGTGATCGGGCTGCTCATGCCGGATGCGGGCACGATACACGTGGACGCCGTGGATGCAGTGGCCGACCCGGCGGCCGCCCGCCGGCGCGTGGCGTTGATGGCACAGGCCCAGACCCCGATCGATGGACTCACGCCTCGAACAGCGGTCGCACTTGCAGCTCGCCTGCGCGGACTGGACAAGCGGAGAGCAAGGCATGAAGCGGAGAGGATAGCTGCAGAGCTGGCCATCGAGCCCTGGCTGGACCGGCGGGCGGGACCGGAGGGGACGGGGCTCTCTGGGGGCGTGCGCAGGCTCACCGGGTTCGCAATGGCCACTGTGGCCCCCACGCCGCTGGTCATCCTCGATGAGCCGACGAACGATGTCGATCCGGCGCGGCGACGCCGCTTGTGGGAGCTCGTCCGCCGGGTGGCCGATCGTGGAGCGGGCGTGCTCCTCGTAACCCATAACGTGAGCGAGGCCGAGCGCGCTGTGGACCGTCTGGTGATCATGGACGAAGGGCGGGTCGTGGCCGCGGGGACGCCGCAACAGCTACGAGGCACGGAGGATCACCTCAGGCTAGAGCTCATCGTGGAGCCGGAGGGTGATCCCTCACGCATCGTGCCGCCGTTTGCCTGTCTGCGCGATGTGGTCGTGGGCCGCCGCCGGTTGCTTACGTTCCCCGCTGCGGAGGCCGAGCGCGCCATCCAGTGGGCAGCGGCCAGCCGAAGCCGCGGCGCGTTCGAGTCGTTCGCCCTTACGCCGACGTCACTCGAGGAGCTGTACCTAGAACTCACCGAGAGCAAGAGCCAGGCGAGCGGACCGGAGGAGGTGGCCACCCGTGGATGACAAGCGCACGCCTCCCGCTCCCGCACTGGAGGAGGTGCGGCTTCCCCACCTCACAGCCTACCGGCTGCTCGTCAAGTGGCAGGCGGCGGGTATGGGCGCGATGCTGCCTTTGGTCATGGTGGTTCAGGCCATGTTGGCCGTTGGGCTCATCGTGGGCTTCGGTTTCTTGATCCCTGGAATAGACCGCGAGACCGCCACCTTCCTTTCCACCGGGGCCCCAACGACGTTGCTCGTGATCATCGGATTGGTGATGGTTCCCCAGGCGGTGGCCACGGCCCGAAACAACGGTTCCTGGAACTACTTGCGGAGCCTCCCCGTCCCGCGGCCGCTGCTCCTTCTGTCCGATCTGACAGTGTGGTTGGCCGTGGCGCTTCCAGGGCTGGTGATGGCGCTCCTGACTGCATGGCTCAGGTTCGACGTACCATTTTCGTTCAACTGGCCTGTGCTGGTAGGCGCCGCGTTCTTGACAGTGCTTATGGCTACCTCCGTGGGCTACGCGATCGCCGTGTCCCTCCCGCCTCTTCTGGCACAGCTCGCCTCCCAAGTGCTCGTGTTCTTCGTGCTGCTGTTCTCCCCGCTGACCTTCCCCGCAGAGCAGCTTCCGGTCTGGTTCCAGCAGGTGCACAGCGTCTTGCCCATCCAGCGAGCGGGGGATGCGTTACGGGCAGGGCTAGTCGCCGACCAGTACCCGTTCGAACCCGTGGGGATGGCCATCCTAGGGGGCTGGTGCTTGGCGGGCCTGGCGATCACACTGCGCGCCCTGACACGGCGTCGCTAGACGCCGGCCCAGCGCGCCCGGCAACACCACCAACAACGGCTTCCCCTAGCACCCCTCCCCTGGAACCACATTCCTATGTGCATTGGCGTTGGTGACTTCAACGGTACCTGTTCTGTGCTGCGTAAGCCATTGTGGCATTGCGGGCTACACGTGAGCACCGCAGAGCTATGCAGGCACCACTGCCACACACGACCCACAGTAAGCCCCAACCTCGCCTTTACGATGGAGGATACGGGTGGGTATGGCTCGAGGGGCTCAGAAAGAAGGCTGAGCGAGCGCTGTGCGCGTGGGATCAGGGAAGCGCCGCGTGGGCAGCCCTTGTGATGCATGCTAGACTCGGAGGGGAGGTGATGGAGATGAAGCGCAGCTGCGAAATCTCGGGCTGGCTGGCGTAGGGCACGGTGGTGGGGTGCCAGGCGCTTACCACCATAGATCCTTTTAGAGAAGAGCATTTGGACGCCTTCCTGGCTGACGCCTCTGCGCTCGGTGAAGAGCCTTGCCTGATCCTCGACCTGCGTGCCAACAGGGGAGGCTCTCTGAGGTACGCCTACAAGTGGTTGGACGACTTCGTGCGCGGGTATGTCCCCCCTGCGGATTCCCCGTATGGGGTCTTGTACGCACCAGAAGCGACCGCTGGAGATCTGGCCAGTAGCATACTCACAGCGCATTTGCGGACGAGAACGGCGTTGAACCTACAGGAGTTCGACGAAAGGGATGTGGGATCGAACTACGTAATCGGGTTGTACGCTGAACCCGCCGGCTGGGCCATTCCGGAATACCGACCGCTGGGGGAGATGGTGAACGATACTGTGTTGGTGGTACTCGTCGACCAGTACACGACTTCAGCGGGAGAGTGGTTCGTATCTGCACTGCGGCGGATGGAGAACGTGATCATCATGGGCTACCCAACGCGTGGCGTCCTGACAACCGGAGGGGCCGTGAGAGTCTCCCTCCCCAACTCCGGCATTACTGTTGCCCTTCCTCAAGCCATAAGGCTAGAACCCGACCTGAAACTGCGTGAAGGGCGGGGGTTGGAGCCTGATCTCTGGGTGGAGCCGCGAAGGGCTGTGGAGACCGCTGTCCAGTTCCTCCATAGGTACTTCGACTGCGGGGAGTGAGCCCTGCATGTGGCGGTATTCCCTTGAAGAAGCTGAGCAGCTTTCGCAATGAGAGTCTCGTCCGAGAAGACCTCGGCGGGCCCTGCACTTACCCCAGTAGCCCCTCGAGCCGGTCCACCAGCGCCGAGAGATCGGCGAACGCCGCCTCGACCGGCTGCGGCGAGCTCAGGTCGACCCCCGCCTGTTCGAGCGCGTCGAGCGGATAGCGCGAGCCACCCGACTTGAGGAAGTCCAAGTAGCGCTTGGCAGCCACCTCGCCGTCCGCGAGGACGCTCTGCACAAGGGCGTGCGCCCCGGAGATCCCGGTGGCGTACTGGTAGACATAGAAGTTCATGTACATGTGCTGGAACTGCGCCCACGTGATGCCGATCCGCTCGCGATCGAAGACCACCTCCTCACCATAGCCTTCGCGGAACAGGTCGGCTGTGACCCCGACGAGCGTGTCGGCGCTCAGCGGCTCACCGCGCTCGACGCGTCCGTGGATCTCAAGTTCGAAACGCGCGAGCATCGGCATGATGAAGAAGTAGCGGTGGTAGTTCGACATCGCTTCTTCGATCAGCGAAATCTGGAACGCCTTGTCGGTCAGCGTGCGGAGAAGATGATCCCGTACCATTGCCTGGTTGAAGTTCGACGCCACCTCAGCGACGAACAGTCCGTAGCGGCTGTAGATCATGCGCTGGTGCAGGCGGCTGTAGTAGGAGTGCATAGAGTGGCCAAGCTCATGCGCGAGGGTGCTCAGGCTGAACACGTCGTCGGCGTAGCTCATCATGATGAACGGATGGGTACCCTGCGAGCCGCTGGAAAAGGCGCCTTGGCGCTTGCCTCGGTTGCGTGCGCGGTCGACCCAACGCTCCTCGAGGCATCCCCGCCGCAGCACCTCAACGTACTCCTCGCCAAGTGGCTTCATTCCCTCGCAGATCCAGTCGACCGCCTGCTCGAACGGAATCAAAGGCTTCTCTTCCATGAGCGGGGCCTTGATGTCGTACACGTGGAACGTGTCGTAGCCCAGAAGCTTGCGGCGGAGCGCCCAGTAGCGGTGCCACGTGGGTAGGTTCCGGCGAAAGACTTCGATGAGGTTGTGAAACACCTCCACCGGGATGAAGTTGGGTGAGAGGGACGCTTCCAGGCTGGAGGCATACCCGCGCGCGCGCATCCTGAACACGTCGGCCTTGAACGCTCCGAGGAGGGAGCTTGCGAGCGTGTTCTTGAGCCCGAGGTATCCGTCGGCATAGCTCTCCCAGGCCGTGCGTCGCACGTCACGGTCAGCGTGCGTCCGCAGCGACTCGATGCTTGCCTGTCCCACCTCAAGCGTGTTGCCTCCGGAGTCGGTCGCCGGCCTGAATGTCATATCCGCGCCGGTCAGGCTGCTATAGACGCTGTGCAGCGCCGACAGCGGGTCGGAGACCAGGGCCAACACCTGCTCCACGTTGCCCGATTGCACGTGGGCTTGCTTTTTCTCGAGCTGATCCACATAGTGCGCGAGGAACTGAAGCTCCGGCGTCTCGTCCATCCACCCCTGCAGGGTATCGAACCCGATCGCCACGAGCTCCGGGTCGGCGAACGCGACGGCTGCGCCGAACCGCGCGAACAGGCCGCGCGCCTGCCCACTGCGCCCTGCCGCTTCCTGGTCGTGTGCGTTGACTGCGGCTGCGTTGCTTGCGTAGACAAAGATCCTCCCCATCAGTCGGGCGGCGTCCTCGTAGAGCGTGATGAACTCAAGGAGGACTGACGGGCCCTCCTTTAGGCGGCCCCGGTAGCCGGCCAGCTTCGGCAACTGTGCCAGGAGCTCCTGGCAGGCTGCTTCCCAGTCTTGCGGTGTGGCGAACACGCTTTCGAGGTCCCAGGTCTCCTCGACCGGGACGGCTGAGCGTTCAGGAAGTGCTCTGGTGTCTGACATGACGGACAGGTTAGTGGGGGACATCGAAGTGTGCAAGCGGGCACACTGAGCTTCGCTCCGCCCCGGCCGGGGGGGACGTGGCGGAGATGCCAGGACTCATTCGTTGCTCTACTCTCGTCTGAGATGGGCCAGTTCCTCTTCGAGCTTGTCGACTCTCTTCTTTAACTGCCCCAGCTGTGCGAGGGCGGCCAAAGCGAACACAAACGCAAGCGGCGCAAGCGCACCGACGAACTCCATAACTGTGCCCTCCTTTGCTGCACATCACTGTTGGCGGAGGCGACAGGCGATCCTCACGCCCCCCAAGCTAGCATGAACGAGCGTCTCCCATTTGGGGAAAGCAGTGTGTGGACATTCTAGTGGCGCTGATCCTCGGCGCCCAAGGTTAGAAGAAGCATGGCCCAGGCAAAGTGCGCCCATGACCAGGGCAGAGCCCTGTGCCGGCGAGCGCAAGCGGCATCCATTACCTACACCGCGTGTCTACATGTGTTCGGAAAAGCGGAACCCGTCGGTAAAGAGCTTGTTGCAGGCGTCGACAACCTCGGGGTCGTACAGGACTCCGCGGTCCGCCCGTATCTTTTCCATTGCCTGCGCAAGCTCCAGTGCAGGGCGGTACGGTCTGTGGGAGACCAACGCCTCTACCACATCCGCTACGGCCAAGACGCGGGCCTCGCGCAGGATCTCGTCGCCTTTGAGACCCCGTGGGTAGCCGGAGCCGTTCATGCGCTCGTGGTGCTGGTGGACGATCTCGGCCACCGGCCAGGGGAACTCGATAGAGCGGAGCACGTTGCGTCCTTCCTCAGGATGGACCTTCACCATTCCCATCTCAAGCGGGTTCAAGGAGGTGGGTTTGGTCAGGATCTCTGCCGGCACGACGCTCTTCCCCACATCGTGGACGAGGCTGGCAACGCGCAATCCGGCCTGTTCTTCTTCCGGGATCCCCATCTCCTGAGCGATGGCGATGGCGAGCTCGGCTACCCGCCGCTGATGTCCGGCCGTATACGGATCGCGTAACTCGATGGTCGAGGCCATGGCGTGCACCACATCGTCGAACATCCTCCGCATCCGCGTGTAGCTCTCCTTGAGCTTCTCCTCGGCTCGCTTGCTTTCAGTGATGTCGATGTTGAACTCCGCCACCAGCCGCTTCCCCTGCGCGGTCTCCTTCAGCGGAATGGTGTGAACTCTGACAACCTTGCCTTCTTTCACCAGGAACTGCTCACGAACGGCTGGCCTCCCGGACTTCAGCGCCCAGGGTATCGCGCACTCTTCGCAGGGCATGCTCCTGCCCATGAAGTACTCATGGCATCTCCTACCGGAGTGGTCGCCCAGCACCGCGGCCCATTGCGGGTTCACGTAGACGAGGTTGAAGTCCTCATCGATGATGTCGAAGCCCGTCTGGGTAGCACCCAGAACGTACTCCAGCTGGGCCTTGATGGTCTCCATTTCCTGCTCGGCCCTGTCTTGCTCGGTGACATCAACGAGCATGCCCACTATCCGATCTTCGGACAGGGTAGCGCTGACCGATACTCGACGTGGCTCCCCCTGTTTGGTCAACACGTCGAGCTCGTAGCTTGTGACATGTCCGTCTCGGGAAAGCTGACCTAGGAAGCGCTCGCGGTGTTGGGGGTTACGGTAAAGAGCATCCGCGCCCGCTGAGGTGATCTCCTCGCGCGTATCGAAGCCAAACATGCGCCAGGCGGCTTCGTTGGCGTAAAGGATGTCCCCTTCCAACGATGTGATGTAGACGCCAAGGAGCGCCTTCTCAACCAAGCCCCTGTAGAGTTGCAACTCTGCGTACAGGGATTCTCGGTTGCGTGACTCTTCTTCCCGACGATCCTCGTAGGCCTTGGCCATCATGTCTCCCGGCGCCCATGGCGCATACCCCGAAACCAGTGTAGCGTGTTTCGGCCGACATCTGCCATGTGAACCCCTACGCATGCCCGTTGAGCACGAAGGCCGCCCGTGACTTGCGCGGGAGTTGCGCATGTGGGTATAGAGAGACTCGCAGCCTTATTGCCCCACGTAACCCTTTCCTCTAGCCACAACGGTTCAAGTTCTCAACGATCTTATCGCTGTCATACGGAATGGAAAAGGTGTTTCCGAGGTGGCTCCCCGGGGAGGATTCGAACCTCCAGCCTACTGGTTAACAGCCAGCCGCTCTGCCTGTTGAGCTACCGGGGAGCGCAACTCAATCATACGTTGCCGAAGGGAGCTTGGTCAAGCTTTTCTCTGCTCGTCAGGCTCAATGTGGACAACAACGTGCGTGCGACGCTTCAGTGCGTTCCCCACAGCGCTTTCCACTTCGGAGGCGATCTCATGGGCTTGACGCACGCTGAGGTGGGGATCGACTTCGATGTGCAGATCCACAAACGCCCCCCGACCCGCACGGCGCGTGCGCAGGGCGTGCCATCCACGAACGCCGGGCACAGTGTCGATGGCTTCACCGACCCGCATCTGCTCCGATGGGCTAAGCGCTCCCTCGGTGAGATCGTGGATCGCACCGTGCATGATCCGGGCCGCCGCCAGGCCCACCAGTACCGCCACGACGATGGCCGCTGCCCGATCACCTTGCGGCCAGCCGGCCAATACCGCGATAGCGCCGAACAATACCGCGACGGACGACAGGGCGTCTGAGCGATGATGCCAGGCGTTGGCCTTTGTGGCGGGGCTACCGCTGGCACGCGCAACCCGCGAGGTTGCCCTGTAGAGCGCTTCTTTCACGCCGATTGATACGGCGGCCACAACCAGAGGCCATAATCCCAAGACTTCCCGTACACCGACTGCCAGTTCCGCCACTGCCTCCCAGGCAAGCCACACAGCAGCGCCGCCCAGGGCCAGCGCCACCCCGGCTGAGGCAAGGGTCTCGAACTTGCCGTGACCGTAGGCGTGGTTCTCGTCCGCGGGCCGCTGGGCCATGCGCAAACCCGCCAGCACCACCATGTCGGTGGCAACGTCGGAAAGGCTGTGGATGCCGTCGGCCACCAGGGCGACCGATCCGGATACCAAACCGGCCCCGAGTTTGAGGCCCATCAGGCCTGCGTTAGCTGCGGCTCCCAACCAGGTAACCTTAAGGTCGGCGGTGTGTCCCTCGCGGTCGCTCATAGCGCGATTCTCCTACAGAAGATCGAGCACATAGCGCATGTAGAAGAAGTATATGGGGAGCGCGCCCAGCACTCCGTCGATCCGATCGAGCATTCCTCCGTGGCCGGGCAGGAACCAGCCGGTGTCCTTGACCCCGCCCGCTCGCTTGAACAACGACTCGAACAAGTCTCCCAGTTGGGCGAATATGCCCACCCATACGCCCAGTACAACGATATGCGGAAGCGACCGTCCAAAGTCCTCCCAGAACTCCGGCAGGAAGGCCGCCGCCACAACAGCGAGCACCAGCCCACCGCCGAGTCCCTCCCACGTCTTGGCCAGCGAGATCCTTGGCAGGAGTTGATGTTTCCCCACGGCCGATCCAACAAGAAAGGCCCCCGTGTCGTACCCCCAGACGATAAGGAAGAAGTGAAGGATATAGGGGAACCCGCCGCGATAGAGGAAGTAGATTATGCTGAGAAGCACCGGTATGTAGAGAAAGCCGAAGATTCCGGCAAGCGCTGCGAAGAAGCCTTCTTTAGGACCTTTGCGGAAGAAACTGTACACGACGGTGAAGTAGACAACGCCCCAACCAACCACAAGCGCGTATTCCTCATACAGCACGGAAAGCATGAGGAAGACCGGGATGGCAGCGATCAAGAACTCCTTGGGCTGCGGGATTCCCAGATGCGACACAATCCGGATGTACTCCCAGCCGGCCAACAGCCCCGCCACCGAGACAACGAGTCCCACAAGCCAATCGAGCCTATACGTAGCCGCCACCCAGAACAGGGCCAGCATCACAGGCATTCCCACGCAAGCCGTGGCCAACCGCGGCATATGTCTTCTCACAGGCTGCCCTTTCCGAAACTGCGCTGCCGTCCTTGGTATGTCTCTAGTGCCTTTACAAACTCGGCCCCGTCGAAGTCGGGCCAGGGCACAGGCGCGAAGTAGAACTCGGCGTAGGCCGATTCCCACAGGAGGAAGTTGGAGATGCGTTGCTCGCCGGCGGTACGGATCAGCAAGTCGACGTCCGGGATCCCAGCGGTAGGCATGAGACCATGCACTACATGCTCGTCGACCTGTTCTTCCCGCAGCTCTCCGGCGCGCGCTGCCCGCACTGCGCCCCGCACCGCCTCCGTCACGGCCCACCGTCCGCCGAAGCTAAGCGCCACGTGCAAGTGGAGGGTATCGTTGTCCTGGGTACGCTGTTCAGCCTTGCTCAAGGCAGACCGAAGACGCAGCGGAAGGCGATCCTGCTGGCCGATCACGTCAAGGCGGACGCCGGCATCGGCCAGTTCCTCCAGTTTCCGACTGATGAACTCCTCAAGGAGACCAAGGAGCAGCTCGACTTCGCTGGGCGGTCTGTCCCAGTTCTCCGTGGAGAGCGCAAATAACGTGAGGTGCGCGCACAGCTTCTCGCCACCGGCAAGACGTATCAGCCTCTCGGCAGCCTCTGCGCCGCGCCGATGGCCTTCTCCTCGCGGCAGCCCCCGCTGCTCGGCCCACCTGCCATTGCCGTCCATGACGACGCCCACGTGATGGGGCAATGGTCCGTCTTTCAGCTGTTCAAGCACGTCCGACCAGGACACGCCTCGCCTCCCCAACAATGGTCAACGAACCGCAGACGACAAGCAACTCATCCTCATCCAACGCTTCGCTGAATTCAGCCGTGGTTTCGGCCACCCCTCCCCCGATCTCCCAGTTGCGCGCACACCGCCGTGCTTGGTGCGCCAACGCCTCAGCAGGGATAGCTCGTTCCGAGTTGGGAGTGACCAACACCACTCGATCGAACTCGGGGAACAAGATCTCGGCCATCGACCTTATCAGCTTCCCCCGCAGCGCGCCGAAGATCAATGTCCGTCGTCCTTGTGGTCTGGGGAGTAAGCGAAGCGTGTCCACCAACGCGCGGGTGGCAGCCGGGTTATGAGCGGCGTCCAGAACGATGTACGGCGCTCGTCGCATGATCTCAAATCGGCCCGGCCAACGTGCCTCCCACAGGCCTTGAGCGATCTCCTCCTTGCCAATCTGCCAGCCACCAACCAACTCCCCGAGCGCAGCCAGCACCACGGCAAGGTTCGGCCCCTGATAGGCCCCTTGGAGGCATGTGGCAAACGTTCCCAGCCCCAGTGGGTCGGATTCCGATCTCCATAGTGCGCGCTCCCAAGTAAGTTCAGCCAGCTGTACATCCTGGGGAGACACGGGGACCAGCGCCGCCCCTACCTCTTGGCACTCCCGCTCGAACACCCGCAGCACTTCCGGCTTGTCCTCGGCGGTGACCAGCGGGACGCCTTCCCGGGCAACCCCCGCCTTCTCCCAGGCGGCTCGCTCCAGTCCAGGACCGAAGAATTCCCGGTGGTCCAAGCTGACGGAGGTGATAATGGAAAGCACTGGGAGGGCAAGGCTTCGGCTGGCGTCGAACCTTCCCCCCAAACCCGCCTCCACCACGGCCAGGTCGACCCCATGGCAAGCAAAGTGAGCAAACGCTGCCGCCGTCAGCGCCTCAAACTGGTTAGGTCTTCCCGGCCCTGCGTCCAGCTCCTCCACCGGCTGAACGGCGTTGAGGATCAGCTCGGCCAGGCCACGCGAGTCAATGGGTACTCCGTCGACACGGATTCTCTCGGTGGGATCACCCAAGTCGGGCGAGGTGTAGGCCCCCACGCGCAACCCCCCTGCTCGGAACACGGATTCTAAAAAAGCGACCACTGAACCCTTGCCGTTTGTGCCCGCCACGTGCACGGCGGGAAAATCTCCTTCCGGGTTTCCCAGCCGGGCAAGGAGAGCCTCAGTTCTTTCCAGCCCGGGGTTTACCACCCGCTCGGGGTTTAGCAACCCGTCCGGAATGTGCTCTATCACAGGCTATCACGTGCTCCTCTCAAGATGTCTGAGCAGTCGTTGGCGCTGGCTGCGGAGGTCCTCTGCCTCGGCCTCGGTCTTGGCTACCACAGCCTCGGGGGCGCGGTTGCGGAAATTCTCATTGGCCAATCGGTTTTCCAGACTTCCTAGTTCCTTGTCCAGCTTGCTCAGCTCTCGGCGAATACGGCCCAGCTCTTCATCCCAGTTAACCACGCCTTCCACTGGGAGGTACAGACTAAGGTCTCCGACCACGCCCTTCGCCGTTGCTCCCCCTGGCTCGTAGTCCGCCTGATAACGCGCCTGCCCGATCTTCGCTAGTCGTTGAAGCGCGGCGCCGAAATCATCAACAAGTTGTCGCCCCTGCTCCTCGGGCCCCGAGACGATCAGCTCGAGCTCCGCTCCGGCCGGAACCCGGAGTTCCGTTCGCAATGCGCGGATCTCCACCACTGCCGACTGCAAGAGCCCCAACCTGGCTTCGGCCTGTTCGTCGATTCTGTCGACCGATGGGGCCGGGAACTGTTGGGACGCAAGGGCTTCTTCCCCTCCAGTGTGTCGCCAGATCTCCTCGGTGATAAACGGAACGAACGGGTGCAGAAGGGGCAGAAGCTCAGCCAGCGTCTCCCGCAGCACTCGCTGGCAGGTCGCCCTCGCCTGTGGATCCTCGCCATAAAGCCGCAACTTGGCTAGCTCGAGGTACCAGTCGCAGAACTCGTGCCATGTGAACCGGTAGACGGCATCGGCAGCTAAGTGAAAGCTGTACTGGTCGAGCTCTTCGCGGACCTTGCATACCGTCTTATCCAGCCGGGAGCGGATCCAGCGATCCTCCCATGCGGGCGGAGCCGTCGGCGCAGTCGGATCGAAATCTTCAGTATTTGTGAGCACAAGGCGAGCCATGTTCCAGACCTTATTCAGGAAGTTCCGCGCTTCGTCCAGCTCTCCCGTACTAAGGCGCAGCGCCTGTCCTTTGGTTGCACTCCGGGCAAGGGTGAACCGGAGGGCGTCCATCCCATGCGTTTCTTTTACCTCCAAGGGGTCGATCACGTTCGCCTTTGATTTGCTCATCTTCCGGCCTTCGTCATCCACAATCAGGGGGTTCACAAACACCTGACGGAAGGGCACCTCGCCCACGAAATGCAATCCCATCATCACCATACGAGCCACCCAGAAGAAGAGGATGTCGAAGCCAGTAACCAATACCGAGGTGGGATAGAATCGCTCCAGATCCACTGTTTTCTCAGGCCAGCCCATTATTGAGAACGGCCATAGGGACGAGGAAAACCATGTGTCCAATACGTCCTCATCTTGCCGGAGCTGCACTTCCTGTCCATAGTGTTCCCGGGCTTGGGCATGCGCTTCATGTTTCTCCATAGCCACGAACACTTCTCCATCGGGCCCGTACCACGCTGGGATCCGGTGCCCCCACCACAGCTGGCGGGAGATACACCAGTCCCGGATCCCTTCCAGCCAGTCCAGGTACACCTTCGACCAGCGAGAGGGGATGAACTCCACGTTGCCTTCCCGAACCGCCTGCATCGCCGGCCCGGCCAGCGGCTTCATCTGTACGAACCACTGGGTGGAGACCAGGGGTTCCACCGCCACCCCACATCGCTGGCAGTGGCCCACCCCGTGACGATACGGCTCCACCTTCTCCAACAAGCCCTCTTCTTGAAGCCGAGCGACCAATGCCTGACGAGCCGATTCCCTATCCATACCGGCAAACGGCCCGCCTCGGTCGTTGATCGTCCCGTCCGTCCGGAGCACGTTGATTGCAGGGAGCCCGTGTCGGCGGCCGATCTGCGCATCTAAGGGGTCATGAGCAGGCGTGATCTTCAGCACTCCTGTACCGAATTCAGGATCCACGTCCTCCGCTCCCACGATGGGGAGCTTCCGCCCGAGCACCGGCAGTATCGCTGTTCTACCGATATGGTCCTGGTAACGTGCGTCTTCAGGGTTCACCGCAACGCCGGAGTCTCCAAGCATCGTCTCAGGGCGGGTGGTCGCGACCACGACGTACCCCCCTCCGTCCAGGGGATACCGGATGTGATACAGCTTGCCATCTATGTCTTCGTGTTCCACCTCGATGTCCGAAAGGGCGGTCTCGCAGCGCGGGCACCAGTTGATCATGTAATCACCGCGGTAAATCAGTCCTTCCCGGTACAATCCGACAAACGCGGTCCGCACAGCTTGCGAAAGCCCCTCGTCCAGCGTGAACCTCAGCCGAGACCAGTCACATGAGCAACCCAAGCGCTTCAGCTGTTGAACGATCTGCGTTCCGTACCGCTCCTTCCACTCCCACACCCGCTGCTCAAATCCGTGGCGTCCCAGCGCACGGCGGTCCGTACCCTCTTTGGCCAGCTCCCGCTCCACGACGTTCTGGGTGGCGATTCCCGCGTGGTCGGTACCGGGAAACCAGCACGCCTCGAAGCCGTCCATCCGCTTGTAGCGGATAAGAATGTCCTGCAGGGTGTTGTTAAGCGCGTGCCCGTGGTGAAGTCGACCGGTGATATTGGGGGGCGGTATCACGATGGAAAAGGGAGGGCGGGCAGTGTGGGGGTCACATTTCCAGAGCTCGTCCCACTGGTGCCACAGCCGCTCCTCCACTTCCGTGGGGTCATACCGCGTCGGCAGTTCCATCTTCACCCACCCAGCCAGTTAGCATCCGCCATAGGATAGTCGTAGATCTCCTCTCTGGTGAAGAAAAGCGGGATCTCTCTGCGGGCGGACTCGGCTGAATCGGAGCCGTGAACCAGGTTGCAGGTCACCGCCAAGCCGAAGTCCCCTCGTATGGTGCCCGGGGCTGCCTCTTGGGGGTTTGTCTTTCCCATTACGCCTCGCACGACGCCGATGGCGTGATCGCCTTCCACAACCATCGCTACAAGGGGTCTCGCCGTTATGAAATCGACCAGTTCTCCAAAGAAAGGCTTCTCCCGGTGCTCGGCGTAGTGCCGCTCGGCCAGCTCGCGGGACATCCACATCAGCTTCATCCCAGCGATCCGCAGCCCCTTGTTCTCAAACCGTTCGATGATCCGGCCCACCAACCGTCTGTTGACGGCGTCCGGTTTCAACAACACAAGCGTCTGTTCCACCTTTGCCTCCTGGTATCGTGCCTGCAGGGCGTGGCGCGGACACCGCGCCCGGTGAGTTGATTCTAGTGCGGAATGTCTACCACTTCCCGGACGAGCCTGCAAGGGCTACGCTGCGGGTTGACCTTGTTGCCTTGATTCGCACTGTGCACCTGGTGAACTGCATCTACAGTCGGGCATACCGGCGGCCGGGTTGCTCCTCCACCAGTCCGGCGAGTTGGAGTTCGACAAGGGCTTGTGCTACCTCCGCGTGCGAAAGCCCCGTGTGGTCAACAAGCTGGCTCGTATCAAGCATTTCCTGCCCCAGGACATCGTATACCGCCTGGGCTCCGTCCGTGAGCAAGGGCAGCGGCGGCTGCTGGAACTGCTTGCCTACGCCGCCCAGTTCTTCAAGTATGTCCTCCACCGACACCACCAGCCGCGCACCCTCCTGCAACAGTCGGTTGCTGCCCGCGGAGGCCTCGGACGTGATGGGGCCGGGCACCGCACATACTTCTTTACCCTGCTCTAGGGCACGCTCTACTGTTATGAGGGCACCCGAGCGGCTTGGTGCCTCAATCACCACCACTGCCCTGGCCAACCCCGCTATGAGCCGGTTGCGGCGGGGGAAGGTCCAGGAAGCCCCCGGGGTGTCCCAAGGGTACTCCGAAATCACCGCTCCCCGTGCAGCGATTCGCTCCATCATGCTCTCCGACCCTGCCGGGTACGGTTTTCCTAGCCCCGTCCCCAGCACGGCAACCGTGCGTCCGGCGGCAAGTGCACCTTGATGGGCAGCGGTGTCCACTCCCGGGGCCATGCCCGAGATCACTGTTACTCCTCTCTCGGCAAGTTCCGTGGCGAGCTTCCGCGCCACCAAGCGACCGTAGCTTGTACAACGCCGGGTACCGACAATCGCGACCCCCGCCGAATCAGCTGGATGCCGTTTCCCCTTAATGTAGAGCGCCAGCGGTGGTGTGGGCGTCTCGCGCAACGCCTGGGGGTACTCAGGATCAGCCAAGGTAACGATACCGACCCCCTCAAGTTCGGCACGCTTGATCTCCTTCATAGGGTCGGCCTTTCTTCGTTCAGCATCGAGGCGCAGGGCGGCGTCCTTCCCCAAAACCGCAGCCAGTTGGTCCGTCGATCCCGTCAGGATTGCGCTCGGCCCCCCCAGCGTTTCCGCGACGAGCTGCAAGCGGCGTGGGGTAAGGCTCGACAGCATGTTCAGCTCGATCCACATTGTTCTTTCGTTCATCATCGGTGCTACACAGTATAACACGTGTTTCTGCCTCTTAGTTATAGCATGATTCATCACCATGCGTGGTTACGGCGATACCCAGTGTCCGTGGACAATCCTACGCCCACAGTCGTTCTCGTTCGCGGAGGACGGCCCGACCAAGAACCACGGCCAGCGTCGCCGCCGCCCACCACAGACCGAATCCGGGGCCCACGGCTACCTCCGCGCCGGGAATGGCGGCCAGACGATCGACAAAGGCGAGGTACGGCCCCACCAACAGTGTGTCCGCCACAGGACCCAACGCCGGTCCGACAAGGACGCCAACGCCGGCGGCAAGTACCAGGGCCGTCCACGGGACCAGGATCAGGTTGACCAAGAGCCCCAAAGGCGCAATGTGGCCGAAGGTCGCCCCAATCACGGGCAATGCCCCGGCCTGGGCACAGGCGGTCACTGCCAGCAGATCGGCCGGGCGCATAACTGGGCCCGGAAGTCGCGCCCGCAGACGGCTTTCGCGCCACTCAGGCAGGAGTAGTACGATGCTACCTGTAGCTAGAAAGGAAAGCTGAAACGCCGCATCGGCCGGGGACCATGGCCAGATCAAGACCACAAGCACCGCAGCGGTTGCCACGCCCTGCAGGGGATCCAGCCATCGCCGAAGCACCCACCCCCGATGCCATAGAATCCAGAAGGTACCCACGCAACAGAACACGAGCGCTGCTCTGATTAAGGACACCCGCGCTCCTCCCACCAACACGTAGAAACCGACGAAAGCCAGCAACAACGTGTAGGCCACCGGAGAGGGTATCCGGAGTAACCGCAGGGCGAGCCATCCGCCCGTCACGAGCATCCCCAAGTGCAGGCCGGAAAGCGCCAGCATGTGCGCCACGCCCGCTCGGCGAAATGCCTCCTGCCGACCTGCAGGAAGCTGACTGCGTGCCCCCAAGAGCAACGCGGCGAACAGTGCTGCCCCCTGCTCAGTCATGCTGTGTGTGAACCTGCGCAGGAGCGTTGTCCGCACCTGGTTCGCCCAGCGCAGCGGCCCGGACTCCCCCTCAGCCAACACCTGTGCTTCCTGGGCCAGGAACAGCCCGTACACGCCGCGCCGTCTCAGGTGGTCGGCCCACTCGTCGGGATGTGGCCACGCCCCCCTTCCTCGCACATGCAGCGTGTCCCCAGGTTCTACAGGGTTCCCTGGAGGAAGATACACCAGCAATCGTATATCAGCGCGGTGCCCCTCAAGCTCGGCCAGGACCTCAGTGGACCGGGCGCGAGGATCGGGAATCCCTGTAACACGCACACGCGCCTCTTGCAGCAGGGGGAGCTGCTGCTCCCAATAGACGGGAGGTCCTCCCGGCTGGGGCAGGGCCATTCCTCCCAGCAGGGCCGCGGCCCACACGAACACAGCTGAGCGACGCCATAGCGCCGCCGCCAGGGACAGCACGCCCAGCGGTACAGTCCACCACACGCTCATCCCTGCTGTGCCCAGCAGAGCGCCTACACTCAGGCCCGCGGCCACCCCGGGAAGAAGTGCCCGATCCATGTGGACAACCCTCCGACTGTAGTATAATCAGAAGCGTAGGGGGTGACTTGGTCTCGACGGGTGTACCTAGGCGAGGCGGCAAGCGGAGCTCCCGCCATCTCCAAAAACTGGCGGAACGGCAAAAATAAATGCCGACTATACAAACGTACCTGCCTACGCCTATAACTAGAGCGTAGGCCGTTCCTCGGACCTTCGCCCACGGGGTCCGTTGGGGCGTCGACAAGTGGGCTAGCGATCGCAGCGCGCCTACCGCTGCGGGACGCGAAACTACCGTAGGCTCAGGATCCGGAAATCCTGCCCGTGGGAGTTCTGGATCCAAAATCCAAAGCGCGGGCTAAGCTTGTAGAAGCCGAGCTAACGGTACATTCGGACGCGGGTTCGATTCCCGCCACCTCCACCAGTGCTTTCTGCCGGTCCCGGACTCCGGCTGCACAAAGTACGCCACATTGTCAAGGGAAGGTCAACACCGAGGGTACGCTCACGCTGCGTGCGGTGAGGTGCGCTGGAGATCGGAGCCTAGTGGAGCACCGACCTGATCTCCGCGGCCAACCTATCAGCAACCCTGTCGAACGCAAACCCCTGAGCGAACTTCTGTGCCCGGAGTCCCATCTGGCTGAGGTCCTCCTGGAGAAGCTCTCCCAAGCCTTCTGCAAGCGCTGCGGGGGAGCAGGGCACCACACGGCCGAACTCCGGGCGTACCAGTTCGTGGGCGGAGCGATGGTCCGTGGTTAGCACGGGGAGCCCGCAGCGCATGGCTTCCATCAGGGTCAACCCATAGGATTCGTGCCGCGAGGGGAACACATACAGATCAGCAGCGGCTAGGAACGCCTGCTTTGTTGCTCCTGTTACGTACCCAGGAAAGCGTACATCGGTGCGCTCAAGGCGGCCCGCCAGCCGGCGCAGCTTTCGCATGTAGCGCCGTCCGTGCATATAAGCCGGGGCTCCGCAGATGACCAAGGTAAGCGGCCGTCCTCCTCTCTTTTCCCACAGGGCGAGGCTTTTGAGGAGTCTATCCTGCCCCTTCTCCGGGGAGAGTCGGCTCAAACACAGCGCCACGGGCTGATCTTTGGGCAGCCCAAGTTGCGCTCGGGCTTGGGCACTGTCTGGGGTCGGTTCGGGGCCGGGCATCGCCCCCCAGGGAAGCACCAACACTTCGGAATCGGTGAGCCAGGGAAACCCTTCGAGCAGAACTCGTTTCATGTCGCCTGAAGGGACGATCAACAGGTCCGACCACCGCGTGCAGGCCTCTTGTTTGCGGAAAATGAGCTGGACTACATCCGGTGTCAAGCGCAATCCGCCAAATCTGTCCAGCGCTCGAGCTGCGCGCGCCAGACTGCGGGCGGACACAAGTCCTCGGAGGTACACGCTGGCCACGTAGTCAACGACGTCCACATGGAAGATCGTCGCCTGTCTGTAGCCCATACGGCTGATCCTCCGATAGTCCCCCGCTTCGCAGATGTCGTTATGCAACACCAATGTATGCCGGGCACCGCCGTCGGCCGCCAGACGCTGAAGTTCCTCGGTTACTCCCTGCTCAAATCGTCGGCAAAAACGCGCATAGCCCCGTATAGACAGGTCGGTGAGTCGAGGGCCGTCGCCCGGTGCGTACCACTTAACGCTGCGGTACACCACGCCTGGCGTCTCTTCCCAACCCTTGCCCGGACCTGAGCCCACAACCACTAGCCCAAACGGGCGTGTGCGACACCAGCGGTCGATGAGTTGTAAACCGACTTGGGCTCCGCCTCCCAAGGGATGGTCTTGCGTGTC
>PXEP01000033.1 GCA_003566155.1 Candidatus Acetothermia bacterium
AATTCTTGGGCGTCGCCGCAGCGCGGATCATGGAGCCCATTCAGGCCTTGGGCTACACATCAGAGGAGTATGCGGCGCTTGGGGAGGGCACGTTCGTTGGGGATGAGGTCAAGCCGGTGGGGATCGAGGTATGACGCACAGGCCCAGAGATGCCAAGGTGTACCACGCCGACCTGTGGGGCCGGCGGGAGGAGAAGTACGGCTGGCTGGAGGAGCGTAGCTGGAAGGACACAGAGTGGGAGGAGGTCAGCGCAGCGCCCGATTTCTACCTTCTGCGCCCATTAGATGACGCAAAGCGTGTACAGTACAGAAGCTTCATCTCGATCCCCGACATCTTCAGCGAGAACCGTCCGCCCGCTCCGGGGATCGTCACGACGCACGACGACTTCGCGATCTCATGGACAAGGGAGGAGGCGGCCCGTAAGGTGCAGACTCTGCTGCAGACACGGTCCGAAGAGGAAGCCCGGATGCTGTTCAAGCTGTGTAGCCAGAGCCAGTGGAACTACGAGCGGGCTAAGGAGGAGCTTAGGGATGGATCGTGGCGCGAGCGGATCATCCCGATATTGTACCGTCCATTCGACGTGCGCTGGACAGTCTATGACAGAAACGTGGCGGTGCACCGCCGAGAACGTGTGATGGGGCACATGCTGGGAGAGCAGAACGTCGCTCTGATGACATGTCGCCAGCTGGCGGGCCTGCCCTGGCTGCACGCGTTGGCTGGCCAGTACGTCGCAGACGACAGCGTGGTGTCAAATAGGACGCGCGAGCGAGGATACGTTCTACCTCTGTTTCTCCGAGCCGACACTAGTCAGCACCACCTGCTTTCTGAGGCCGAAGGCCTTGAGCGGCGGCCAAATCTGAACGCGAACCTTGTCGCTGCTCTGGTTGAGGTATGGAGCCACGAGCCGACACCCGAGCAGATCTTCCACTACCTGTACGCAGTCCTGTACTCTCCGACCTACCGCGAGAAGTACGCCGAGTTCCTGCGGCTTGACTTCCCCCGCATCCCGTTCACGGCCGACCCCGATCTATTCAAGAAGATCGCCGAGCTTGGCGAGCGCTTGGTGGAGCTGCATCTGCTCCGGTCGCCCGAGCTCGATCCGCCAATCGCCCGGTTCCAGGGCGAGGGCGACGGCAAGGTGATCGTCTCCGGGAAGAAGGGCCTCCGCTACGATGCCGACAGCCGGCGTGTGTACATCAACCAGAGCCAGTACTTCGAGGGCGTCCCTCCTGAGGTGTGGGCGTACCGGATCGGCGGGTACCAAGTGTGTCACAAGTGGCTCAAGGACCGCAAGGATCGCACCCTCACCCTCGACGAAATCCGAACCTATTGCCGCATCGCCACCGCCCTCTCCAAGACCATCGAAATCCAGTCCGAAATTGACGAGCTGTATCCGGAGGTGGAGCAACACCTCCTCTCCTTCGACGACAACAGGGCATAAGGCGTACGTCCACTAGCCCAAGCTGAGCAGATCCGTAATCTGCGGACGCAGCTCACTGATCACCTCTTCAAAGGGCGGCAGCTCTGGGACCAGCGGCCCCAACCACTGTTCCCAGGTCTCAGCTACATGGGCTAGAAGGGCGCCTTCAAAGAAGGCGTCGGGACCTGCGACCGCCACGTCGCGCACTTCGCATTTCTTGTGGAACGGGACAGCGAAATCGGAGAGCTTCATCTGGGTTCTGTGTGCGACCAGGATTCTCCAGAGATCATAGAAGTCCCTGGCTCGTGAACGGCTCCAGCCGCGCTGCTCGCGTCTCTTTTCGTGCTGCAAGATGGCGCGGAGTTTCTCTGCGACAATCTCCTCCAGGGTGTAGACATGTATCTGTACGTCCAAAGGCTCGCCGTACTCGTGGATGATCCTCCGCTTCTGGAGTGGCCATAACATCGGCTCATCCATTGTGACCTCGATCATGGCTCGGATCTGAGGTCGATTGTGCCACGGAAGGCGTGCGCGGACGATGAACGCTTCCTGCCCTCCAGGATGAGGTTCTTTCTCTTCGTAGCGGTAACAGGTGACCTCCGCCGCCGCATATTCACCGAGCTGCTGCTCGGCAAGCCTACACGCTTCTCTGATTGCCTCCTCCAGCTCCGTTGCGGTGGGCACGCCCTCGAGTCCCGAGAAGTCGAGATCCTCTGATAGGCGGTAGTCACCGAAGTAGCATTTCTTAAGGGCTGTTCCACCTTTGAATGCGAGAGAGTGCTGCAACTCTTCTACTTGCGATAGTCCGGCCAGTATCCAAGATAGGAGATAGTCCCGTTCGAGGACTTCCCAGGGAAGCTTGAGGCGGGTGCGCGCTTCCTGGAGACGCGTGCGCAACGGCTTCATGTTCTGTCCTCCCTGAGCAAGTTCTCTTGGATCATCCAACGTCGGTTCTGTGGTCCGGCACGTGGCCCGGTGGGATCCAGCTTACGGTAGCCTTTGATCGGATGCCGCTCAAGGGGCTTGAGTTCGGAGAGAGCGAAGCCCTGATACTCCAGCACCCAGCCCAACCGCTTGACGGTGGCTGCATCCAGCCTGAGAGCGTACTCCGTGATGCGCTCAATGTTTAGAGCGCTTCCGTGTAACTCGAACGCGTGGAGCACCTCAGCGAAGTTTCCGCAGTAACGGGGCATGGCTAGCCCATCGAGAAGTGTTCGCTCGGGATCGGTGATGGTGACGCGTGTGTCACCGATCCACGCCTTCTCGGTACCGAAGAACCGCTTGGGCCTAACCTGCACGAAGTGGAATAGCACATCCGCCACCCAGCAGCCTTCCCTGACCCCCTGGGCTTGCTCTCTGCGTGAATAGGGAATTGATGCTTCGCTTGTAGTAAGCACGAACACCTTTCTGGGTACTTGATCAGTCAGGCCATGATGGTGAAGCGCGGACCAGTGTGAGATAGCTGCTGGCGTGACCAGTGCCATGGCCACCTCGAACTCATGAGCGGGAGTGACACCAGGCACGGTGGAAGAGAGGGCATACAGTCCCTTGCGGAGTCTGACCAGCCATCCCAGCCTGACCAAGTGATGCAGCGCTTGACGCAGGTATCCTTCTGAGAGCCCGGCGGATGGCGCGAGCTCTCGAGCTCTCCTAGTTGTGAAGATGCGATCACCTTCAGCGGATAGACGCCTGACGAGTTCTACGCCTGGTCCAGTGCTCCTCGGACGGTGGTTTGTCATCTCAATTTTCCCCGCTGCCGGGCGCAGGCAGAGTGAACCCACGTCCGGCTGGTGGATATAGTACTGCAATTGTTCGTCTATGACAAACAAACGCGCAACAATGACCACCCCGAATTCGTCAGACTCCCCGCGGCGGTGAGTAGCTTCTCTCTCTTTTGCAAAGCGGGAACCTGCCACTTGAAGCTGGCATTAGAAGCTCGTTGCACGCAGTTCTAGCTTGTTGGCCAGAGGAAGAACGCGGCTGCCGGCAACTGGTTCCAGAGTCGGCCGTCCAGGAGTCGGCCTGTCTTGGCCTTTCGTGTCCCGCCCCACTGTTTGAAGAAAAAGGGCACGCCGGCATCCAGGCACTGGTCGCGGATGTCGACCACCCACTCTTCCCTGATTGGCCGTGCTCCTGGGCCAGATTCTCCCCCGACGATCACCCAGTCAACCCCGTCAAGATCGAGCCTCCCAAGCGGCCCCAGCAACGGCTCCAAGGACAGGAACCTGACGGCGACGGGAGCCACTCTTAGGTGGTCAAGCCGAGGGAGGTAGTCAGCGGCTTCAACGGTGATTCCCATCCAGACGTTGTCCGGCCACTCCAGCAGGGGAGCTAACTCGGCAAGCCTCTGTGAGCGCTTTGTGAGCACCTGGAACACATGGTGGTTAGCCTGGCGCATTACCGTGAACATCCGA
>PXEP01000004.1 GCA_003566155.1 Candidatus Acetothermia bacterium
CGGCCATGGTGGACCCCGCACATCCCAATGCCCGCCCCCCGACGAACTTCAACTGCCCACTCGTACAGGCACAGCCGTACATGATCGCTGCCCAGGTGGAAATACCGAACCGAGATGTCAAACTCATCGAACAGCCGCTCCACTTCTATCGTAGGGAGATGATCGAAGCCGAGCTGACCGCCTTGGCCCGGAAGCTGGGTGCGAGCCCTCGGCGGGCCGCAGCAGCAAAAGAAGCGGCCAAGAACGCCGCCAGTAGTTTTCACCACGGCCTAAGCCAACTCGGGCGGGAAGCCATGGAGCATGTAGCCGAGGGAGCGCTCGGCATCGTAGTGTTGTCACGGGTGTACAACAGTTGCGATCCCGGGCTGAGCCTATCGGTACCCGACAAACTGCGGGCGCTTGGAGCGCTGCCCATCCCGGTGGATTGCCTTCCGTGGCAGGAAGTTGATACCGACAGCACATACCCGTTCATGCAGTGGCATGCAGGCAAACGTTTGGTGGCAGCGGCCCGCATCGTCCGGGAAACCGAAGGACTTTGGGGGCTCCACCTTACCCACTTCAACTGTGGTCCCGACTCATTCATCGCCCATTACCTCAAGCGCGAGCTGCAGAACAAACCATACCTTACGCTTGAACTAGACGAACACTCCGGAGATGCCGGTGTACGCACTCGCCTGGAGGCTTATCTGGACTCAGTCAGCCTGCTAAGCCGAGAGCCTCGATCGTTACCCGCCCCCCAGCCACCCCGCCAGAAGGAGGAGTTCGACCGGACGAAGAAGGTCTACTTGCCCTACATGTGCGACCACAACTACGCTCTGGAAGGTGCCCTGCAGCACTTCGGCTACCAAGCGGAAACCCTGCCCCCTCCGGATGCCCAGTCGTTGACGTTGGGGCGAAAGTGTTCTACCGGAGGAGAGTGTTTGCCGTTCATCCTCACTACCGGGGACTTCCTCAAGCTATTGCACAGGGAGGACTTCGACCCTCAGCGCGCGTGCCTGTTCATGGCCACCAGCACAGGGCCGTGCCGTTTCTGCCACTATTTTTCCGCCCAGAGTCAGATCTTTCGCCGGATGGGGTACGACATTGACTTTGTGGCTCTGGAGGCCTATAACGCCTACACCATCCGAGATCTGGGCACAGCGTTCCGTAGGACCGCTTGGTACGGTCTGGTCTCGGTGGACTTGCTGCTAAAACTGCTGTGGCGCACCCGACCCTACGAGAAGGAACGAGGACAGACCAATGCCGTCTACGCGCAGGCGCTGGATGAACTCAAGTCCGCTCTGCGGGAGGGGGGAAGGCAGGGACTCCTCAAGGCCCTGCCGGGCATCGTCGACCGCTTTCGGCAGATCCCCGTGGAGCGTGGGCAGCGTCCGCTGATCGGAATCGTCGGGGAGATCTACGTGCGGGCAAACAGCTTCAGCAACTCCGGCCTGGTGCCTCTGCTGGAGGAGCTAGGGGCCGAGGTACGTGTCGCCCCAACGGGTGAGTGGCTGACGTATACCCATTACAAGAAGCAAGGCGATACCCGACTCCGGCGTGAATGGAAGTCCCATCTCCGGACCCGTCTGGAGCGTTATGTGCTCCGCCACGATGAGCACAAAGCAGCCCGGCCGTTCGCCGGGAGCCTGGAAGAGTGGGACCTGGAAGAGCCGCTCACGGAACGCGTTGTCCACCATGCCGAACCATATATCTCAGAAGCCTACCGGGGAGAACCTGTGCTCACGGTGGGGAAGGCGATCGATTATGCCAAGGCCGGGTTCGACGGGATAGTCAACGTGATGCCCTTCAGCTGTATGCCAGGGACGATGGTTTCGTCGGTATCTCCACAGGTGAGGCACGACCACAAAATCCCCTGGCTGAACCTCACCTTCGATGGACAGGAGCAAGCGCACCTTCGGACCCGCTTGGAGGCATTCGTCCACCAGGCGTTGCTCCATAAGAACGGCGATATCCCCTTGTGATCGATGGCGGTAAACCAGCTGCCTGACAACAGACAACAGAAACCGCTATCCGGACTGCGCGTGCTTGACCTGTCAAGGATCCTGGCAGGACCTTTGGCAACGATGTGGATGGCCGACCTGGGAGCAGAGGTGTTGAAGCTCGAGCGGCCAGGGAGCGGTGACGAGACCAGAAGGTGGGGTCCTCCGTTCGCCGGCGGGGAATCTGCCTACTTCCTGGCCGTGAACCGGGGCAAGCTCGGCCTCGCCTTGGACCTTGCACAACCGCAAGGGCGTCGAACGCTACATGAACTGATAGCCCACAGCGATGTGCTGGTGCACAATTACCTTCCCCCTACAGCCGCCCGATTGGGACTCAGCTACCAGGCTGTCAGCGAGGTCAACCCACAGGTGATCTACGTGTCGGTGGGCGGCTTCCCCCCCGGACCGTATGGGAATGAGCCGGGGTTCGATGCGTTGATCCAGGCCCTAGGGGGCCTGATGGCGGTCACCGGCGAGGGGACGCACCCAGCCAAGGTCGGTGTGGCCATCGTGGATGTGTTGGCCGCCTGGGCAGCCCTTTCCGGCACCTTGGCCGCGCTGCTTGTCCGCATGCGCACAGGAAAAGGACAGGCAGTTCCCGTAACCCTGGCGGAATGTTCGGCCAGCGCGTTGGTGAACGTAGCCCAGGATTTCCTCATCACCGGGAACGAACCAACTCGACGGGGCACCGCCCATCCGCACATCGTCCCCTATCAAGCGTTCCCCGCCGCTGACGGCCTGCTGATGGTCGCCGTAGGAAGCGACCCGCAGTTCGTCCGCCTGTGCGAGATCCTGAGTCGACCGGATCTCGCTACCGATGTTCGCTTCCGAGACAACGCATCCCGCGTAGCCAATCGCGATCACCTCGTCACACTGCTCTCGGGGGAGTTTTCGCGCCGCACGCGGCAAGAGTGGATCCACTCCCTCAAAGCCGCCGAGATTCCCACAGGACCGGTGAACACACTGGGGGATCTGTTCGGCGATCCCGGGCTCACAGGGCGTCTCCTTGTGGAAGTGACGCACCCCTCGGTCGGATGCTACCACAGCGTGGCCTGTCCACTCCCCCTGGCGAGGCCGCCGACCGACGTCCCTCCACCCAGGTTGGGGGAACACACAGAGCAAGTGCTCGCAAGCCTCAACGCCAACCGGGATGGGTGATCACTCGTTGTGCGGTATCTCTAGGGTGCTCCCTCCGATGAACTCCCGCACCAGGTGATCGCCGGGGATGAGGTTTGGATCTTCGGCCTCCCAAACTGTCAACCCAGCTACACTGCGGAACAGTTGGCTGATCCTTCGGTAGCGAATCCGCGCATCGAGAAACGAAGCATACGGTGCCACGGACTCAGGGGAAGGCCAGATTCCGTCTGGGACGAAAAAAGGCTTCAAGAGAGGCAGATCGAACGGAAGCCCCCCGTCCACTTGCACGTCGGCCAACCCCATCAGCGGTATGATGGAAAACAGCTCCCCCGACCGCACATAGTGCCAGTGCAGCAACGTATGCAGCGGCGGATGGTTACGATGCTTGGCATCACGGAGCATCCTCCGCAGGAGCCTTACGTCGGTGAACTGAACCAGTCGTTCCGTGGTGCCATCCCCTTCATACACCATGCTCGCCGACTCGATGTACAGCCGGAAAACCTGCTCCGGATCGATACCCGCTGACAGCGGCGGATAGAAGCCGTGCAGGCAGTCCAGCAATAGTATCTGGTCGTCCGCCAGACGCACCGGCTTGTTGCCCACATGGGTGCCTTCCTTGAAACTGTATATCGGCTTCTCGATGCCCTTGCCCTCCAGCAGCGCTCGCAGATGGCGGTTAATGGTATGGATGTC
>PXEP01000060.1 GCA_003566155.1 Candidatus Acetothermia bacterium
GCAACAGGCCTGCCCCAGCGACGCGTCACCCAAGTTCGGGCCGGACCAAAGCCCGGGCCTTCACCTCTGCGCGTCCCGCGTTGGAGCTACCTGTACACGCCGACCTCCTAAGGGCTGAAATAGGCTCCCTCGAGTGTAATAGAGAGAAGCGTTCCCGCCAATGGTTGAACCATGGTGGCACGCCCACGCCCGGGAGGAAGCGGGTTCGCTAATCGTGACCTTTGCTGTTTCGATCGGACTTGGTCCCGCTCGGGGACCAAGTTGGGACTAAGTTGGGACTAAGCCCGGAGCAAGCTGCGATCCTTCAGGCTGCTCGGGTTCAGCAAAGCCTTAAGGAGCTGATGGAACTCTGCCGAAGAACGAACCGCACCAAGTTCCGAGATGATCTTCTGCGACCGCTCTTGGATGCCGGTCTGTTGGAGATGACAGTTCCCGAGAAACCTAGGAGCCCGAGGCAGAAGTATCGAACGAACGATGCAGGACGCCGAACTCTCGAGCAAGCAGAATAGCGGGAGGCTCTCGCCTAGCGGGCCAAGAACTCAGACGAATCCAGCGATCCCACAAGCCACTTGCCACAGGCCATAAGCTGCGTTCCATCACAGCTCCGTATACTTCCGGTTGCTCCCCGAAGATTAGCACGAAACCCTAACTCTCAAGACCAGACCGAACAACCCGGAGGCTAACTGGCGCTCTTCGCTCGCGACATGTGTACAATGGTGTGGGTGACTGATCATGTCAACACGCGAAAGAATAACGTCCGTCCCGGGCTTGATGGCCGGGAAACCCACGATTCGTGGCCTGCGCATCACTGCAGAACAGGTTCTACGCGCACTGGCCGCTGGCGTGCGTGAAGACGAACTGCTGGCCGAGTACCCGGAACTTGAGCCTGAGGATATACGCGCCGCGCTGGCTTACGCAGCCGAGGTCATCGCCGACGAACAAGTGTTCCCGCTTCATGCATCGTGAAGTTGCTGATTGATGTCGGAGTCGGTCTCGCTGTCGAGCGGTGGTGCAAACAAGCAGGTCTCGACGTGCTGGCTGTACGCGATGTCGATCCTGCAATGCCCGATTCCGAAATCATCACGTTGGCTGATGAGCAGCAGCGTTTCCTGATCACCATGGACAAGGATTTCGGTGAATGGGTCGTCCGCCACGGCCGCGGACGCCATGGGGTGTTGTTGCTCAGAATGGAGGGAGCGACTGGAAAGGACAAGGAAGATGTGGTCTCCCAGATTCTCAGCCACTGGGGAACAGAACTGGTGGGGCGACTGGCTGTATATCAACGAGGGAGACTTCGCGTAAGAGCGGTTCCCCGTTGATAAGCTTGTTTGTGCCTCGAATCCCGATGTCTCTTGTGTCCCTGTTGCGGAGCGCCACGGGAGCCTACCGGACCACCACCTACTCGACCAGTTCCATGTAGTGTGCATCACACGAGCGCTGCCGAGGCCGATTCAGCAAAGGCGCTGAGCGGTCAGCCCATAACCTTCTTCTCTCACTTGCCTCCGACGGCCGCTGCCTGCTAGGCTCTCGACTACGATGCAGGTGTTTGTGGGGGAGTCCCGCCCAACACCTTATCTGGGAGGACAAGTCTGCCTAGGCAGGACCGAGCAACGAGGGGAAGAACAGTGCCGATGTTGCATTCTATCTTGCGGGAGTTGATAGGCTGATGGACATCTTTGCCCTTCGGGACAGTATCGTTGGCTCCTACAGTGAGTATGTGCAGAGTTTCCTCGACTTCACCGACGACAGGTTGAAGGAATTCGTTAGAGATAACGTCGTTGAGCAGGCTCGACTTTGGCCTGAGCCACTGGTAGAGCTGAGCCCTAAGTACGCCATGGGGCCCACCGTGGCCGATCTGGTTGCGGAAGGAAAGCTTCATCCGGAATGCCGCAGAATCTTCGTCGGCAAGAAGCCCGGTGATCCCGCCACCATTCGCCTGTACAAGCACCAATACGAGGCTATAGCGCGTGGTCTCGAAGGAAAGCCGTTTGTGGTCACCAGCGGCACAGGGTCGGGGAAGAGCCTTACTTATTGGATTCCGATCTTCGATAATATTCTCAAGAACAGTCCAGAACGGGCAACGCCCCGAGCGATCATCGTTTACCCAACCAACGCTTTGGTGAACTCCCAGCTGGACACGCTCAAGGGTTTTGCTGAGCAGTACGGGCCGGGATTCCCGATACGCTACAACCGTTACACCGGACAAGAGAGCTTCGAGGCGAAAGAGGAGATCCGGCAGAACCCGCCCCACATCTTGCTGACCAACTACGTGATGCTGGAGATGATGATGTCCCGTCCCGGCGAGCAGCAGCTAGTGCAACAGGGATTCACCGAGCTTGGCTTCCTCGTGCTGGATGAGCTGCACACATACCGCGGGCGGCGTGGAGCGGATGTGGCCATGTTGGTCCGAAGGCTGCGCGAGCGCTGCGGAAATCGCAACCTCCTTTGCATAGGCACAAGCGCCACCATGGTGACCGAAGAGGGAGGAGGAGCGCGCCGTGAGGCCGTTGCCGAAGTGGCCAGCCGCGTATTCGGAGGCGACTTGGCTCCGGAGGATGTTATTGAGGAAGAAGTGCGCCGTGACTTCCCCAGCTCCCCAACCACAGGGGCGCTCCGCACCAGTGTGGAGCGCCTCAACACACAGCCGCAGTCGGACGACCAAGAGACCGTTGCCGCCTGGGTCGAAGAGCGCTATGGGGTCCAGGCTGAAGGAGAGGTACTCCGGAGGGCAAAGCCCTTCACCCTCCAGGATGCGGTCAGCAGACTGGCGGAGGAAGTGGGCGTCGACACAGAGATGGCTGCTACGGCACTGCACCAGGTGTTGGGCGGGGACGGAGCAGCTAGAGGTACGGGCGAGACCCCCTTGGGTGTGCGGCTGCACCAGTTCGTGTCCCAAGGCGGCAACGTCCACGCAACCCTGGAACCCTTGTCCCGGCGAACATTCAGTGTGGAGGGGCAGGTCTATGCCGACACAGACGAGGAACGCCTGTACTTCCCCTTGCGCTTCTGTCGAGAATGCGGACAGGATTACTACAAAGTAGTGCACTATGTTCAGAATGACCGACTGCTGCCCTCTCTCCCCGGCATGGTCGACGCAGAGGACCGGGATAGCGACGGCGCGGGCGTGCAAGGATACCTTCTCATCGACGAACAGGGATTGTGGAGAGGCCACACGGAGGACCTTCCCGAGAGCTGGCTAAGCCGGGGAAGGGTGAAATCTGATTACAAGGAACATGTTCCCCAGCAGCTGTACCTCGCCCCCGACGGAAACGTAGTGGGGCACACTGAGGAGGAGGGGGTGCCCTGTTGGTTTATCCGTGAGCCGTTCCTGTTTTGCCCGCGCTGCGGCATCGTCTACACGAAACGCACGGGGGAGTTTCGCAAGCTGGCCGGGCTGTCAAGCGAAGGCCGCAGCACGGCCACCACCTTGTTGGCTTTGGCCACGGTGACCGAGATGCGGCGCCGGGCGCACAATCAGCAGTTGGCCAAACTACTCAGCTTCACAGACAACCGCCAAGACGCTTCTCTCCAAGCAGGGCATTTCAACGACTTCGTCCAGGTGGCGCTGCTTAGATCCGCGCTGCTCAAGGCCATGGAGCGGCACGGCCCACTCGATCACACCGATGTGGCCGCGCGGGTCGAGGAAGAGCTTGCGTTGGATCAGGAGCTATTTGCCAGGGAGCCGGGACGATTTGCCGATCAAGAACGGCGCAACCGAGAGGTGTTCAGCGAAGTCATCGAGTACCGTCTGTACGAGGACCTGCGGCGGGGCTGGCGCATCGTCCA
>PXEP01000162.1 GCA_003566155.1 Candidatus Acetothermia bacterium
CCATCTCGGCCATGGCCGGGGAGCGAGAGATAATCAGAACCAAGAACACGGTTCCAGTGGTCAAGGCGGCTGTGAGAGCAGCAGCTCCCTTGCTGTAGATGGCAGTGGAGGTAGCTTGGGCAACCGAACTCCCCCCCGCTCTTTCCTCGGAGTAGCGAGCCACCAAGTGAACAGTGAAATCTATGCCGTAGCCGAGCACGAGCGCCGGTAGGAAGGCAGTTACCAGATTGAACCCGTCGACCGCCAGCCGGGCCCAAGCCATGGTGAACAGCGCCGATAGCAGCATCGGGATCAGGGCCACCCCTGTGAGGAACAAACTAGAGAAGGTAAGCAAGAGCAATACCAGTACCCCCACCGATGAGATGAGGGTGGTGACGTACATATCCTGGCGGATGATCTCATCAGCTTCTGCGCTGACCACGTAGCCGCCCGTCAGGTCCGATTCAACGCCGAGGTCGCCGAGCTGGGCACGTGCGGTGGCTTCTCGGACCAAAGTGGTCATCCGTTTGTTGTAGTCGATTGACTCATGGGCCGGTCTGTTCGGGAACACCTGTATCACGAGCCGCTTGGAGTCACGGGAGAAAAGGGGCTCCCCTTCATCCGTTGGGGGTGGCCTCTCCCGGACAGCTCTGATCAGCTGAGCGGCTTCCTCCAGCAGTGGCTGCACTTGCGGAAGACTGTCCAATGTGGCTAGCCCCGTTTGCCCGGCGGTCAGCATCTGCGATAGCGCCACGGCCAGCTCATCCACATCGGCCGGCGTTCGCGGCTGAGAGAGGGCTTCCAGCGTCCCCATGTATTCCAGAAGCCCCGCCTCGTCCTCTTCGGGGAGTGGGGGCAGTTCGTCCAGGATCTCCTCCGCAAGCTCTCGCAGGCGGGCGATATCTTCAGCTGACAGGGTCCAGAACAGTAGCAGTTCCTCGGGGATCTCCAGGCCCTCCCCCACTCGGTAGGAGGCCAGCCGCACCTCTGGGTGATCGAGTTGGGCCAACACTTGCTCGGCCGCTTTGGTGAGCGTTTCCCTGCGCTCTGCCTCGCTGTCCGGCGGAGAGGGCACGGTAAGGAGTACGGCCATGGAGTCGACGCCCTCAAGCTCTTCCTGCTTGCGTTGATAGCTCTCCACCAGCGGGTCCCCGGTGGGCAGGAGATCCATGTATGTACTGCGAATAGGCAGATCCCAAACGTAGTAGACAGACAGGCCGGCCAGAAGTCCCACCACAACAAGAACTGCCAGAGCTTGCCGCCGGGACAAGTAGACGATCCCGCCTAGTAGGCGCTCCCGCCAGGGGAACGCCTTATGTGGTTTGAACTTCATCTCCCGACGGGGTCAGGATCTGGATGCTGTATCCGGTCAGTCTGGCGGCCAGTTCAACGCTTTGGCCGTCTCGTCCGATGGCCAGCGAGATCTCGTTCGCCGGGACGGTAACTCGCGCATTACGTGCTTGCTCGTCAAGTTCAATCGCTCGCACGCTTGCCGGGGCGAGGCAGCCGCGCATGATGTCCCGCACATCCTCGCTCCAGCGGATGATATCGACCTTTTCCCCGGACAGTTCCCGGGACACTGCCCTGATGCGCCCTCCTCCGGCGCCCACACATGTCCCCACGGGGTCGATCCGCGGGTCCAATCCACGCACAAGCACTTTGCTCCGCACCCCCGGGATGCGGGCAACTTCGATTACTTCCAGCAGACCCTGCTCAACCTCCGGTACCTCCAGCTGGAGCAACTTGGCTACGAACTGGGGGTGCGCGCGCGACACGAACAACCGTGGGTCCCCCTGCGTCCTTTCTACCTCGTACAGGTAGGCCCGTAGTCGCCGTCCAGGGACGTAACGCTCCCCGGGAATCCTCTCGCGTTCGGGCATGAAGGCCTCGGCTTCCCCCAAGTTGATCCATACACTGCGCCCTTCGAACCTATGTACGGATCCGTTCAGGATATCGCCTATGCGCTCGGCGTACATGTCGTACAGAGCATCTCGGCGGTATTTAAGGATCTCCTGCCGGAATACCTCTTCGGCTCGGCGGGTGGCGATACGGCTGAGATCCTCCCATTCCAAGCTTTCCCCATCGACCTTCACATCCCCTGAACTGCGATCGATGGACACATGTTCGGGCACTCGGCCGAACTCCAAGGCATAGGCCGCCCCTATACCGTGCTCCATGGCTACATAAGCGGCTTCGCGATCAATTCCCCGCTCCCGGGCCATTTCCTCCAAGGCCTCGAGGAAGTCGATGTTCATCGTCCCTCCTGCTTTGGCTCGAAGACGACCTGAGCCCGGGCCACCTCGGACAATGGGATCTGGAGCTCTCCTCCGTCCATGTCCAAGGTGATTGCCTCGCCACTCAGCCTGTCAAGACGTCCTGTTACGGTCTTCTGCCCATCGTGCGGCTTGCGCAGTCGCACGCGGATCTTCTTACCAATGGCACGACTGTAGTGCCAAGGTTCGTATAGCCTCCGCTCGATCCCCGGAGATGAGACTTCGAGCATATATGGTGAACTCTGCGACTCATCCTGATCCAGTCGCTTTTCTATGGCCCTGCTAGCACGTTCGCAATCGGCACTGGTTACCCCGTCCGCGGTGTCAATGTACACAAGGAGGCGCTCCTGGCCTTTGCCTCCAGCCAGCTCCCAGTGGTACAGTTCCACCCCGGCGCTCGCAGTGCCCTCGCGAAGCAAGGAATCCAATTTTTCCGGGAACATTTCCATGTTTTGCTATTATACTTGTCGTACACCATGGTCACAAAGGAACCTTATTACGACGATCGGCTGTGTGTACTACCCGAGGAAGAGGGGTTGCGGGTGGACCGGCTTGTGGCGCGGCGGCTTTTGATATCCCGTGCGCATGCCCGTTCCTTGGTGAAGGACGGTCGGGTGACGGTCGCGGGGCAGACTCCCCAACCTAGTGCACGGGTTACGGCCGGACAGACTGTGGATGTCTCGTGGGAGGGGCCTGGCCTGCAGCCCACTCCGTGGCCTATACCTATTCTCCATCAAGATGATGATCTTATAGTGGTAGACAAACCGCAGGGGATTCCGGTCCATCCGGTCAGCACTGCTGATCGGCAACCTACTGTAGTGACCGCGCTACTTGCGGTAACCACTGTGAAGGGGGGTAGCGCCGAGCGCCCGGGCGTGGTTCATCGCCTGGACGCTCCAACCACCGGCGTACTTGTGCTGGCACGCAACGAGCCAGCGCATGCGTCCCTGGCGGCGCAGTTCAGGGCGCGGACCGTGGACAAGACCTATTTGGCCCTGGTGGAGGGAGAACTGGAAGCGGCAGAGGGCACGGTGGAGGGGCGCATAGCGCGTGACCCTCACCGCCCATGGAAGATGACCGTAAGCGCAGCAGGACGTGAAGCCACCACCCATGTGAGGGTACTCCACCATGAACAAGGCCGTACGCTGCTCGAGGTCCATCCCCATACAGGACGGACGCATCAGATACGGGTGCACTTGGCGGCCATTGGGCATCCGGTGGTAGGCGACAGTACATACGGTAAGGGAGGGGACAGGTTCTTCCTGCATGCGTGGCGGCTGGGAATCACGCACCCCCGTACAGGGGTGCGCCTGCTGTTGGAGGCTCCCCCTACCGAGGCGTTCGGTCCTTGGCTCTCACCCAGAGATAGTAGGAAGCTGCGGTGAATTGAGCAGCGATTGCCAGCCACAGAAACCAAATGCCCCACGGGGCAAGCAGAACGAGAGCTGTTGCCCCTGAAGTCATCGTGGCGGCCATCTTCCCCGGCCACCGTGCCCCAAATCTCCCACGTTGCCTCCAAAAAATGGC
>PXEP01000199.1 GCA_003566155.1 Candidatus Acetothermia bacterium
CGGTGTTGGCTGTGCGCGGTGACCGGGCGGCGGATCACCTGCCTAGGGGGGGGCACGCGGTGGATGGGGCGGAGGAGTTGGAGGATGCCCTGCGAGAAGGCACCGCCGGCGGAGCTGTGGTAGACGCCCTGCGCCTGTGGATATGGCGCCTTCGTGGCGTGGGAACAGACATGGATGTCCACTCGGTGGAGGAAGATCTCGGCTATTGCATGGCTGTAGCCCCGGAGAACGAGGAGCTCTACGAAAGCCTGGAGGCATTCCTCTATGAACTTGCGGCCGAGGGCGAGTTGGAGCGATTGGTGCAGAGGTACCTAGGATGAGATGGGCAGCGGCTGTCGCGGTGCTGGCGGTGATGGGCCTCCTTGCCTTGGCGACCTTGGGCCTGTTTCCGCGGGGGCCGATCCCCGAATGGGAGGGACCCACGTTGGCCTACGGGGCACGCAACGCAGTGGCGGCGATTGTGCTGGGATCGAGGCTGTGGGACACGTTGATGGAGGTATTGGTCTACGCCATGGCCATGCTCGGTGTGCGCATGGGCATGAGAACGCTTCCCGAATTGGCCTCTTCCCGCCCGCAGGTAGCGGAGACCCCGCTCCTTCTCAAGGCGGCGGACATCCTCATCGGGGTGGTCCTGGTGTTCAGCCTATACCTGGCCGCCAGCGGGCACTTGGGGCCGGGGGGCGGGTTCCCCGCGGGAGCGATCCTCGGCTCGGGCTTGCTCTTGCTGGCGTTGGCCAAGGGGGCGGACCGTCTGGCCGAGGAGCTCTATGAGCCGACGCTGGAAGGTCTGGAGTACGGCGCTGTGGCTGTTCTGGTGGCGCTTGGTGCGGCGACGCTCCTTCTTGGTGTGCGGGGACAGATCCCGCTGGTGGCCGCGAACCTCTTTATCGGACTGGAGGTGGCCATCGGCGCGTGGGTAGTGCTGCACCGATTTGTCTCGCACAGGGGAGAGATCTGACATGGAAGGCCTGACCGCCGCACTGATGGCAATAGCGTTGGCCGGACTGGGCCTGTGGACCCTGATCCGCCGTCGGAACGCGATCTGGAAGCTGCTGGGGCTGAACGTAGCCTCGGGCGGGTCGATCCTGTTTCTGGTGGCGGTGGCCCACCGGCCCGAGGCGCGCCCGCCGATCCTGGGGATGGGGCCGGGCCCGGCCGCGGATCCCTTGCCCCAGGCGCTGGTCTTGACCGCGATCGTGATCCACTTCGCCACGTTGGCCCTGTCGCTCGTGTACGTGATCTTCCTTACGGAGCGCCGCCACACGCAAGACGTCCCCCGCCTGGAGCGGCCCAGGAGGCGCAGATGATCGTCGCGGCCGGGGGTGTACTGGCCTACTTCTTCCTCGGGGTGGTGGGGATTGTCACCGGCCGTGGCCGGCTAGGGGGCGCGCTGGCCATCCTTGCCGGTGTGGTGAGCCTCGGACTGTGGGCCCCGGGATTCCCCGAAGGGCTGCTGGGCGACCCTCCGTGGGGCATTCCACTGGTGGGAGATACACTGGCGCTGGCATTTTGGTCCTTCATTCCGCTCGTTCACGCGGCCGTGTGGTGGTCGGAGCGCCGCCGGCCGTCGGCGTTCCACGGGCTGGTCACCCTCCTTGTAGGGACGTGCATGGCCACGGTGCTATCGCGGGATTTGTTCAACATGTACGTTGCTATGGAGCTTGGTTCGCTCCTTTCGTTCCTCCTCATCGGCTACGACGCCCGGTCACGGGCCGTGTGGGCCAGTTTGCAGTATCTGATCTTGGCCACGGTGGGGATGATCCTGTACTTGTTCGGGGTGGGCCTTGTGTACGGCACCCTGGGAACGCTTTCCCTTTCGCGGATCGCCGAGCTTTCCCCCGACTTTTCCCAGCCGACCCTGGCGGTGGGGATTGGTCTTTTGGTCGCGGGCACAGCCGTCAAGGCAGGGGTGTTCCTGGTGGGCCTGTGGCTCCCGGCGGCGTACGGGGAGGCGCCGGCTGGTGTAGCGACCTTGCTCGCCGGACTGGTGGGGAAAATGGGCATCGTGGTCCTGGCCCGGCTGAGCGAAGCGCTGCCTGTGGGCATGGTGGTGGCTGCGCTCGGCCTGTTCACCGCACTCGGCGGATTGCTGTATGCCATTTGGGAAAGGGACCTGAAAATGTTCCTAGCCTACCAGGTTGTCGCTCACATAGGGTATATGCTGATTGCGTTCGGCCTGGGTGGACCGGCGTTCCTGGGAGGAATCTTGTACGCGGTGGCGCACTGCCTGTTCAAAGGACTGCTGTTCCAGTCGGCCGGACAAGCGGTGGAAGCCGTCGGCGAACGGGACATCGGTGCTCTAGCCGGGAAGCTCCCGCGGCCTGCAGCGTGGGGGCTGGCATTTGGCACGGGGGCTATTGTGGGATTGCCACCGCTGGCGGGCTTCGTAGGCAAAGAGTACATTGGCGCGGTGGCGCCGCCACCGTTTTCGTGGCTGGCCGTTCTGCTTGCTGTGGGTGCGGCTGCTGCGTTTGTGAAGTTGGTTCCGTTGTTTCGTGCGACGAGCAGCGAGGGTGATTGGGGGAGCATGGGCCTCCTGGCTGCTGGAGTGGTGGGCTTCTCGGTGTGGGGAATGGCATCGGTCCCTCACGTGTGGACGATGGACGCCGTCGGCAAGGCGCTCGGGGCGGTGGTTGCAGGGTTTGGGTTGCACTTCGTGCTCCGACGGAGGAGCCCACGACTTCCGACGGTGTCCATGGATCGGATCTCGGTGGCGATCGTCATCGGGGCGGCGGTTATCCCGCTTGCGCTTCTGCTGCGCGGCTGAATTGCCCGCACAGCGCGAGCTGAGCGGTTGCCCCTAACAGGGAATGGAAGTACATTAGGGTTCGAAGGGAGGAACCTGCATGCGGAAAATTCACAGCAAGTTGTTCACTCCGGGGCCTACCGAGGTGCGGCCAGAGATCCTTCAGGCGATGGCGGTGCCGCAGGTCCATCACCGTTCGCCTGAGTTCTCTCAGCTTTATGCCCGGTTGCAGTCCAAGCTGCAGGAATTCTTGTATACTGAGCAACCGGTCCTTCTGTTTACCTCGTCCTCAACGGGCGCGATGGAAGCCGCGGTGCAAAACTGCGTGGGTAAGAAGTGCCTCAACCTGGTGAACGGTGCGTTCTCCCGCCGCTGGCACGAGATCACGGAGGCCTGCGGGATCCCCTGCGAGGCGCTGGAGAATCCGTGGGATCAAGCGATCAAGCCCGAGCAGGTTAAGGACAGGCTTGCCACAGGCGAGTTCGACGCGGTGACGCTTGCGTACAACGAAACGTCCACCGGGATGATGAACCCCCTGGAGGAGATCGCCGCGGTGTGCCGTGAGTACCCGGACGTATACCTATTGGTGGATGCTGTTTCGGCCATGGGTGGGGTGAAGATCGAAGTCGACCGGCTGGGTCTGGACGTGTGCTTGGCGGGTGGGCAGAAGGCGGTGGCGATGCCCGCCGGCCTCACCATCTGCACCGTCTCCGAGCGGGCGCTGGCCAGGGCGGCGGAGGTCAAGCCCCGCACCTACTACTTCAGCTTCCCGGTGATGATGAAGTATCACAAGAAGGATCAGACGCCGTCCACCCCCTCCATCTCTCACATGTATGCCTTGGACGTGCAACTGGACGCGATACTGAACGAGGAAGGTCTGGAGAACCGATTCGCGCGGCACAAGGAGATGTCCGAGCTGGTGCAAACCTGGGCCCGACGACACTTTGCTGTCTACCCCGAGCAGGGCTACTGGTCAAGGACCCTCACCTGCGTCAACAACACGCGCGGGATCTCCGTGAAGGAGCTCAACAA
>PXEP01000181.1 GCA_003566155.1 Candidatus Acetothermia bacterium
ATCCCGAGCACCTGGCCCAGGAGGAACGCCTCGTAGACAAGACGCTGTGCTCCGCCGAACACGCAGGGTTCTCGGGCATGGCCACCCTGGGATGGGATCACCCCACCCACTTTCCCATCGGGCTGTTGAGGGAGCTGGGGTTCCGCGAGTTAAGCCGCCAGGGAGACATCGCCTTGCTGTGGAAGCCGTTCCGCCGGGGAGCTCGTACCCCTGGGCTCGCCGAGAGCAACCATGTGCCGGCCGACCTGTCTCCGGAGGGTCGCCTCGCGGTCGACATCGGCTACAGCACCCGCTGCCCGTACAGCATCCACCACACAGCGCGCTTGGAGAGCCTGCTGAACGAACATCCCGAGCGCGGGCGGATTCAGCTCCAAGTGCATGCAATAGACACCCGCCAGCAAGCTCTGGCCGTGTGTCCCCGTCCCTGCGACTGGTGGTGGGTCCGGTTCAACGGAAGGGAAGTCGGGTTGTTCTCCTCGCGAGAGCAGCTTGAACGCGAGATCGACAAGCATCTCCGCGGGCAATCTCCCATCGTACCGCCCGGAGGGTCGGACGCTTAGACCCTGGTCGCCTGGGATACATCGGGCCCTAACGAGCATAGCACCCGACTTCATCACACCACATACGCCGCTGCGTGCAGGCCGCACGCGTGGTGGGCTGAACGACGCGCATCGGGAATCGTCAGCGCCTGTAGCCGGGCGAACACAACCAGGACGACTGAAGCCCGTTCTGGACCTAACATCGAACGCCGCTGTCCGACTCCCGCCAGCGCGGCCGACGCGCCCGCGGGCTGGAAAACAATACGTAGTGCACCGCAAGGCCGGCGGCGAATCCAACCGCGATGTTGACCGCCAGCGTCCCTGCTACGGTGGCCAGGGCCGGCGCCAGCGACCAGCCGGCTCGTAGTTCCCTCCCCAGCTTGCCAAGTTCCAGTCCCACCAGAAACATCATCGCCCCCAGCACCGGCATCGGAAACATCACAAGAAGCGCGGCGATCGCGGCGGAGAAAAACAGCCCCGCCACCAGCTCCAGCGACCCTTCGATCACGTTCGCCCCTCCGGTGCGGGCACCGAAGTGGTAGCGGGCGGCCAGTCCCCCCGCCCCGTGACAGAGGGGCATCCCGCCAAACAGTGGGAGCGCCGCGTTGAGGGCCCCCACGCTGAGGGCGAGCTTGCGTTCGCTCGTGGCGCGCTCGGGAAACCACCGTCGCAACAGTACTGCCGTTGCGATGACGGAATTGGTGATCGTAAGGGGGATCTGCGCCAGCCCTCCATCGCGCAGCGCAGGCCAGAGAAGATCGAACTCCGGTAGCGAAAGCGTGGGTAACGAAAACCCTGGTCCGGCCAGCCCCACAAGCTCCCCCCGCAGCGCCAGCACCCCGATACCCAGCCCCACCGCGGCCAGTGACGCGGGCACGTAGCGGATAAGCTGGCACACTAGGATCACCCCCAGCGCCACCAGCCCCAGCCACCACTCCCCGGTAATCCACCGAACACCTTGGATCCCCAGGCTCAACCCCAGGGCCACCTGGATCCCTCGCACCACCGAATCGGGCGTCCACCGGCCGATCTTCCCCATGGCCCCGCTCCCCCCCAGAAGCAGCCACACCCCTCCCATGGCGATCCCCGCCGTATACAGCTTGTCCGGGGTCCAGGCCCCGGCGATGGCCATCGCACCCAGGGCCTTCATCGGCTGGATCGGAACAGGAAGACGAAATATGAACCCCGCCGCCAGATTGGCCAGCCCAAGCGATACCAACAGGCCCGCAGGGGAAAGTCCACACACAGTGATCAGTCCCACCACAAACGGGACCAACGTCCCGAAATCGCCCAGCGCCCCGCCAAGCTCGGGCAGGCTGAACTCGAACGATCCCAGCCGTACCCCCGGCCGAGTTCTCTTCGTCACCTTTGCCCTCCCGCCATGGCAGCCCTTGTGTACATCTCCCCCGCCCGCACGTCAAACCGAACTGCTCATTCTCACCTCGGCCGCTGCCGGCCGCAGAGTGGGTGGGGATTGTGGGCATCGCGCTGCATCTACTCACGCTCATGAGTAATCTTGCTCAGGTGCTTGCGTAAGATCGTGGGGATGTGGCAGGCATCCGGGCCGGTCGCTATTCTCTTCTCTGCGAGGTGATCGATATGGACAGCCACGAACTCCCCCTTCCACCGCACTATGACAGTGCCCGTGCCGAGGAGATCTGGCATCCGGACGCTGCGAAACTGGCCGAGCGTGCGGAGGCCTGGCGCAGTGCACACGGCCTCACGCCGGCGAGCGAAGACGCCCGGAGGGTCTCGCTCCTTCTCGTCGACGAGCAGAACTCTTTTTGCATGCCGGGGTTTGAACTGTTCGTTGCCGGGCGCTCGGGACGGGGCGCGGTGGAGGATACAAAGCGCCTCTGTTCCTTCATCTACCGGAACCTCGGCGTGATCTCGAATATCTTCGTGACGGCTGATTCGCACCTCCCGGTCCAGATCTTCCACCCCTGCTTCTGGGTCGATCGCGATGGCGATCATCCGGCCCCGTTCACCGTGGTGAGCGCTGATGAGGTTGAGCAGGGCGTATGGCAGGGGGCACCGGATGTGCCCATCGTGCTCGGCATGGACCGCGCCTACCTCGAGGACTACGTCCGCCACTACACGCGGACCCTGGAACAGCGCGGCAAGTACGCACTAGGGATCTGGCCCTACCACGTGCTCCTCGGCAGCCTGGGACACGCGCTGGTTCCGTTGATCCACGAGGCCGTGTTCTTCCATTCCATCGCCCGGGCGTCCCAGCCGAGCTACCATATTAAGGGGAGCCACCCCCTTACCGAGCACTACTCGGTGTTCGGCCCCGAGGTGGAAACGGACCACCACGGGCAGTCGATCGCCCCGCGGGACGAGGCGCTGCTTAAGGCACTGCTTGCCTCAGATGCCGTCGTGGTCGCAGGACAGGCCAAGAGCCACTGCCTGGCTTGGTCGATCGACGATCTCCTAGGAGAAATCCAGCTGCGTGGCAGCGGCTTGGCCGAGAAGTTCTACCTTCTCGAGGACTGCACGTCTCCGGTGGTCGTGCCCGGAGCTGCCGATCACACCGAGGCCGCGGACGCAGCGTTTCGCCGCTTCCAGGAAGCAGGGATGCACGTTGTCCAGTCTACCGAGCCCGTCGCCGACTGGCCGGGGATTCCCCGCTAGGGGATGTCGTCGCCGCGTCGCGCTCGTGGGCAGAGGCTCGCGGTACGCCCGCTGCCGTAGCACTAACTGCATCCCCCACTGAGACCAGCTTCTAGAACCCCGGCACACATTGGGGAAACTGCTTCCCGAGTATTGGGATGTGGCCGCCCCGCGGTTGGCGAGGCGGCAAGTGTGGGTATACTCGGGGTGTGGACATCTCGCACCTGGTGAAGTCAGCGAACCCGCTCATCGAGCGGGCATTGGAAGAAGACATCGGGCCCGGAGATCGCACAAGCGAGGCCATCGTCCCGCCCGATGTCACCGGTACGTGTTCTATCGTCGCCAAAGCCGAAGGGTTCGCGTGTGGTCTTCCGCTTGCGGAGGCCGTTTTCCAGCGTGTAGTGCCTCAGGCGACATTCACTCATCACTTTCAAGACGGAGAGCCTGTGGAGCCCGGCGATCGATTGGCCGAGGTCCACGGCCCGATACGAGGCCTCCTCACCGCCGAGCGCACGGCGCTCAACTTCCTGGCAAAGCTTTCCGGCATAGCAACGCTTGCAGCTTGTTACGTCGACGCCGTGGCCAACTAC
>PXEP01000230.1 GCA_003566155.1 Candidatus Acetothermia bacterium
AGGCTCAGCCGCCCCGTGGACCTCGTCTACGATGATCATGTCCGGGCAATGCTGGAGGAAGCTGTGACGGTAACGGTCGCCTTTGACCAGGTCGATGCTGGCCACGAAGTGTTTGTAGTGGGCGAACAGGCTGGTATCGGCGGGGAGGCCCCGCTCCAGGCGGGCCACGGTGCCTGAGCGGACCACCGGGGCGTCGATCTGCGCCTTGCTCCACAGCTCCCCCTGCCACTGATCGGCCAGGTAGGGCGGGCAGAGGACGCCCACGCTGCGAATCTCCCCGCGAGCCAGGAGTTCCCGTGCGATGAGTAGTGCCTCGATCGTCTTGCCTACGCCGACGTCGTCGGCGATGAGAAGCCTTACCGGGCTCTGGCGCAGAGCCATCAGGAGCGGCACAAATTGGTACGGCCGCGGACGAAACGACACCCGGCCCAGGGCGCGGAAGGGCGCTGCCCCTTCACGGAGCAGGAGCCGCGCCGACTGAAGGAGAAGCTGTACCGCATCGTGGTCCTGGGCTGTAGCTGGATCGGGAGCGGGGAACGAAGCGGCCTCCAGCCGCTCGTACGGGAGCACACCGCCCACCACGTTCGCCAACCCCCGGTGCACCCCACACACCTCGCGGTCGCTTCCGCCGATCGGGCGTAGGAGTAGAACATCGGACCGTTCGCCCGGAAGGACCACCCACTCCCGCCCACGGAACCTGACGATGGCACCGGGACCTACAGTGCTTACATCCATAGCTACTCCGTCCTTTCACTGGGGGTACTCGGCGCACCGAAGACGTCGGTGTGCGGATGTAGCTGCTCTTCAAGGTCCTGGTCATAGCGGATCGTGATCACCCGGTATCCCCGGGCGGCAAGTTCCCGGCGAACCTGTTCGTCTTCGGCGCGTTGCTGGGGCTGATCGTGGACGGCCCCATCGCAGAACACGCACGCACGGGGGCCTTCGTAGTAAAAGTCCGGCCGGGCTGCGTAATCGACGAGGGCTCGCTGAGCGTGATCAGGGAGATTGCGGCCCGTCTCGTAGAGGAGCTTCAGGAACTGCCGTTCGAGCTCGGAGCGGGCGTCCGTCCGAGCTACGAGCCAGCGGTAATGCTCCTCGTAGCTCCGCCCCTCGGTGCGCTGGTAGACAGTGCACCGGGCCAGGCGCGAGAGCCAATGCGCGGCGCGATGGCGGTCCAGAAGCAGGTGATCGGGCTGATTGGTGTACGAAAGGAGGCACTCGTAGCAGGCGCGCGCGCATTGATCCTCATCGGCGCGGTTCTCGGCCGACTGGGGGTCAAAGTGGCACACCTCTAGCGCCGTACGTGCCACCCGGGCCAGGGCCCCTGGCTCCTCGACCAGTGTCTTCAGCACCCCGACGCCGCCCTCGGCCGCCTCCCACAGGAGAATGCGGCGGTTTTCGCCCCGGCCGAGCCGTTCGCCTCGGAGCTCTTGGTGCTCGATTTGGTAGACGGTCTCGATCCCCCGCTCCAGCGCATGCTGCACGGAGGCGAGCGTACGCTCGTCGGCAAGCTGTGGGTCCTCTGGGATCAGGAGGAGCGCATTCCGGGTCTCGTGGACGAAAAGCCTCGCTCCGTGGACGATCCGATTGCCGTTCGCGGAAGAGGCACCCTCCGCATGTTCCGCACTCCTCTCCTGCCAACTCCCGCGGTCGAGGTCCAGAATGAATCCTGATTCTCTGCTTCCACGCCAGCCGTGGTTGACCGAGGTGAGGGTCGCTGCCGGAACATAGCGCAGTTGTAACTCCGGGGAGGTTTCTTCCGGGCAGCGGGCATCGGCAATCAGCTGCTGAGACATGCTCGCACCGCCGGCAAGCGAGAGGTGTGTCGTGCATCTATATCCTCTCCGCATCCGTTCTTCCTCATCGCAGGTGATCCGCTCTCGCCGAACCGTACCCACCGTGGGCATCTCCAGCAGCTGCGGCATGAACTCTACCCCATCCCCTGTCAGTCCCTGGCCACAATGCTCGCACACATCTGAGGCAGCGCTGCCTCCCAAGTACAGGACACCGCATGCATTGCACGCCTTGCCTCGGGTGAGGTCGGGCTTGTCGATGCCAGGTGGGAGGAACGCCCGCCGTACTTGGTACTTGATCCCGTCGAAATAGACGCGGTTTGCAGGGCCGAACTCCCTGATCGCCAGAAAACGGGGCCGAGCAAGGTAGCGGCCCTGCCCGCGAGGAACAAAGGCGCGGACCGGAAGCCGCGGGAAGTTGTACCCTGGCAGGAAACCCTCGCTGGCCAGGTACCGGTACGGATAGAAATCCGAGTCCTCCCGCCTACGCGTGCTGCCACAGAGCACATCGATCTGCCGCTCGGCCTCGTTTCTCAGTCGTTCGGCCTGCTTCCGCTCCTCGGGATCGCGGGAGGGAACGCGGAGTCTCTCGTGGGCCGTATCGCGTTGCGCCTGTGCCACTCTGTAGAGCTCACGCCAGCGGTCGAACGCACGGTCGAAGTCGCTCGGCGCCGCCCGCAACACGCTTTCTATCCAGTCGGAAGTGAACCACGGCGCGTCGGCTAGCACCGTGTGGAACCCAGGCAGTACCCGTTCCGCCTCCTCGCACAAAATACTTAGCTGCTGGGGAGGAAGCTGGAGGCGCTCGCGCAGCTCGGCCCTCAAAGGAAATCCTTCTTCACGCACTTCCACGACATCCAGGATCGAATGCCCGAGGTCCGCCCCCACCTTCGCCAGCCACATTGCATGGAGGTGGCTTCTGAGGAGCTCCTCGTTTGTGAGATCCAGTTTGGGAGCGGCGACAGCGCCCGCCACGAGGCGATCACGGCGGTGGAAATAGTATTGATCGTGGCCGCTGCCGGTGGCGCAATACGTTAGTACAAGCGCTCCTTGACCGCTTCGGCCGGCTCGGCCGCTGCGCTGTGCGTAGTTGGCGGGCGTGGGGGGCGCGTTGCGCATGTGCACAACCCCCAGGTCCCCGATATCGATACCCAGCTCCATCGTCGGTGTACAGGAGAGGAAAGAAAGCTTTCCTTCAATGAATTTATTCTCCCTTTCCAGACGGTCCTCGTACTCCACCTGCCCGGTGTGTTCGTGCCCCTGGATGCCCTTTAGCGAGTGCGCTGTCCTTGTATAGAAATCCCGGAAGAACGGGTTGGCCTGGCGGTGGTACTCGCCCGAGGCACCGCTGGGAAGCCAGCGGGAGCGCACAGGGTCGTGCTCGGGAAGGCTATCGCTGCCCGGACACCACAGAAGGCAGTCGGCTCGCAGCTGCAGCCGGGGCACCCCGCGGTCTTCTGTTTTGACCAGTAGTCCGCTTTCCCGCAAGCCTTTGATTATCCCCTCCATGAGCCTCTGGTAGTCCTCAGTGCACAGATCTTCGGCGAGGTTCCACGTGCGGCGATCGCGGAGGTAGCGGCCCAGCGCGCTGCGTTCGGACAAGCTCAATCCGCCGCGCTCGGAGGCCCGGTAATCGGGATAAAGATAGTGCTGGCCTTGCACAAGCTGTTCTTCCTCGTCGAACGACCACAGATCGGACAAGGCGCTTTCGGCCCGGCGCAACAACCGGCGCTGGCGGTCCCGATCCAGAGGCGGCGCAGCGATGGCCAAGCTGCGTCGCATGTGGTTAAGGACAGCGCGCAGCACCTGTTCCCGTTGCTCCGGCGCCGCGTCTTCCAGCACCTGATAGCCCTTCCAGGCCCCTTCCTCTTGGCAAAGCTCGGCCAACCCTCGGTAGTCGATCCGCAACAGTCCGCATTGCTCTAAGTTGGGCTGGACGATG
>PXEP01000216.1 GCA_003566155.1 Candidatus Acetothermia bacterium
ACGATCAAGCAGGTCGCAGCGCTGGCAGGCGTCTCCCCGAGCACCGTTTCGCGGGTGCTCAACGGGAAGGACGAGGAACACATGACGCCTGAAACCAAGGAAAAGGTCTTAGCGGCCATCGAAAAGCTTGATTACACCCCACTAAGGGCTGCCAGATCGCTAAGGCGACAACGCTCCCAGGTATTTGCTGTCCTGGTCCCGGACATCTCCAACCCTTTCTTTGCTCTGTTGGCTCGGGGCGTCGAGTCTGTGGCGTTTAGAGCGGGTTATGCAGTACTGATCGGTGATAGCAACCACTCAGTGGCCAGAGAATCGCGCCATCTTTCGTTGTTGCTTGCAGAGCGTGTAGAGGGGGTTGTGTTCATCCCCGTGGCGCAGCCGGACATGGATGCGATCCGTCGACTTAGCAGCTCTGGGGCACGCGTTGTTGTTGTGGACAGACAGGTGCCGGGATTGCCCACGGTTGGGGTAGACAACCGTGCGGGGAGCGCCTTGCTTGCCGAACACCTGCTCAAGCTAGGTTATCGGGCCATTGCGTACATCGCGGGCCCGGAGGGCGTAAGCACCGCCCACGAGCGCCTGGAGGGGTTCGCTGAGGCGCTTGGTGGGTGGGGTGTGGCACCCGTGTGTGTTCATCACGGTGGGTATACGTATGAGTCTGGTTACAGCAAAGCGAAGAACATACTGGAACGTGAACGGCCGGATGCTGTTGTTGCCGCCAACGATCTCATGGCGATTGGGGCAATGACGGCCGCTGAGGAATGTGGCTTGAGGGTCCCCGATGACCTGGGGATCGCTGGTTTTGACCGCGTGCCGTGGGCGGAGCTTATTCGCCCCTGGCTGACCACGGTGGAAGTTCCCATCAGCCGCATGGGCAGTGAGGCAGCACAGATGCTGTTGGACTCGAGCATTGGCTCGCTACAGCTTCCCGTGAAGCTCATCCCCGGCGAAACGTGCGCGCGGAAGAGGGAGGGACGGTGAACGGCAAGCTTATACGCATGAGGCGACTGTTTCGCCAGGATGAGCGCACAGTTGTGGTTGCACTTGACCATGGGCAGTACAAGGGTTCCATCCACGGGCTGAATCCCCTCGAAGCAACGGTGCGCCAGGTTGTCGAAGCTGGAGCGGACGGGATCATTCTGAATCCTGGTGCGGCTGATGCCGGCATCGAAAGCTACGCCGGGAGCTCCGCGCTCATTCTTCGGTTGACGGGAGCTAGTACCGATCACAACCCCTGTTTTGATTTCCACAGGACCATTCTCTCTGTTGATGCTGCGGTCGCTGCTGGAGCCGATGCCGTGATCGCGATGGGCTTCGTGGGGGGCGAGGGGGAGGCCAAATCCCTTCGTCAGCTTGCTAAGGCGGCTGGAGACTGCAGGCATTGGGGAATGCCTCTTATCGCTGAGATGCTGATCTCTGCTCCTGACAAGTTCCATGACCCTAGCTGGATCAAGCTTGCGGCAAGAGTTGCTTACGAACTGGGGGCGGATGCTGTGAAGGTGTATGGGGCAAGCGAAGAAGGATTCGCCGAGGTCATCTGCGATTGTCCGATCCCCGTGTTGGTCGCCGGTGGCCCTGGAGGGGGTGACCCCGTGGCTATGGCGCGGAAGGCAATCTTGGATGGCGCGGCGGGTGTGGCATTCGGGCGGTCTGTGTTCGGTGCGGTCGATCCCGCTTCGGTGGTCCGTGGACTGGTGGAGGTTGTGCACGAGGGCGAAGGAGGAATTCGTGGGAACATTTAGGAAGTGGGCCGGAGCTGGTCTCGTGGTGTTGCTGAGTCTGCATGTGGGCGCCGTTGCCTGGGGTCAACTGATCGAGGGGACGGTGCACGTCTTGGACTGCGCGGACGCTCCCGAGGTGTCTGCTGGACTGGCAGGCGTGCGCGTCAGTGATGGCTATACGGTAACGGTCACAGACCAAGAGGGGAAGTTCGCGCTGGAGCTTGCAGACGACGCTCCTTTTGTCTGGATCTCTCTGCCAACGGGCTACAAGGCGGTTAGCGCCTGGTATCAGGCTACAAGTCCTGATGCCTCGTACGAGTTTACCTTGGTGCGTGCGAACGAGGAGGGACCTTTGGTGTTTGCCCTGCTTGCGGACACGCATTACGCGCCTGACCCCCAGCAATTTGGGGAGGCGTTCTTCGACCGGAGGATGATGGTACATCCAGACGGCGTGATCGACGAAATGGTCGAGGAGCTCAACGAACTTGGCCCCGACTTTGTCGTTCTTGCTGGCGACATCGTGGCGGATGCGATACGACCGGATCCTGAGCGAGTGCGGGAGTGGATGAACGCAGTCGCAGATCTTATCCCTGAACAGCTCGACGCCCCCTTCTATCCCGTGGTGGGGAACCATGATGTTGTTTTGGGCCACGACCGACTGACGACCATCTACGAGGAGGTGTTTGGGCCGCCGTACTACTCATTCCAGATGAAAGGTGTCCACTGTGTGGTACTGAACACGAACCGGGAGGATGGCGACAAACTTGTCTACAGCGTTGATAGGGCTCAGCTGGAGTGGCTGCGTTCGGACCTTGCATACGTTCCTGAGCAGATGCCGGTGCTGGTCTTCGCCCACCAGCCGTCGTGGTCCTGGGCCGACACCCCGGAAACGGATGCGCTGTTGCAGCTACTTAACAAGACGGAGATCACAGCCCTGCTTACCGGACACTGGCATCTCAGCTTTGTCCTGCGGGAGAGGCCGTTCTTGGAGTTGACATCCGGTGCTGTGTCAGGCGCGTGGTGGGAGGGACCAGGTGCCGACGGGACGGGTCCTGGCTACCGCGTGGTTCGTTTGAATCGTGGCCAGGTGGACTCGATGTGGAGGGAGATTGGTCCGGAGGAAGTGGTGCAATTTCCGGAGCCCGAATCTCCTATTCTGAACTGGGTCGATCGGATGGTCGCTCAGACCTGGGGAGACGCTGCAGCGGCTGTCCACTGGTGGGATGACGGACCGAAGCTTCCGCTCGACGTGCACAGCAACGCGCTCTGGAGCACTGCAACAGGTTTCCTCAACACGTCTGTGCTGGAGCCCGGGTATCGAACGCTCAATGTGGAGTTCACACTGGCCGACGGCAGCATAGTTACGGGATCGCGAGGGTTCTACATTGTTGGCCCATCGGTCTCGCTTGCCGACATCTTCGAGCATCAGGAGGTCTTCCAGGGACGTTTTGTGGCTGTTCCCGATCTAGAGGTCTTGGCGGTGCTCGGGGCGAACGTTTCGGCTACCGACGGCACGGCGACGATGCTTGTCGGTCCCGTGCCTTTTGCGCTCAAGCGTGGCGACCGCATCGGGATGCTCGGACAGTATCGTCCAACCAGTGCCAGGCCCATCAGGACGCTGCTGCCGCACTTCTTGGTGCTCCACGAAGAGTGAGGACAGGAGCGATGTTGTGAGGAGGGAATGGTGGTGACGAAGGCAGTTGCTTGCGCGGTTGCGCTTGTCGTGCTGGGGGCGGCCTCATCCATAGGGGTCGCTCAGGTGGAGCTCGAGTTTGTGACTCCGGTGTGGCAGCCAGACGCTGTGCGGGTTGTGAACGACATCGTGAAAGAGTGGAACGAGCAGAACCCAGAGATTCAGGTTAAGACGGTTTCTGTGCGCTGGGAGCAGCTCAACACCTATTTGCTCACAAGGTTTCAGGCAGGAGACGGGCCGGACATCTTTCACCAGGATGCCGTGATGGCTTATGAATACGGCGTCATGGGGTATGCGGAGCCGTTGAACGCATACCTGGGTGAAGAGGAGCTTGCTGATACCCCGCAGCGCAACTGGGGCGACGTGAGCGACGAGTATGGCGAGATATACGGTATCCCTTTCCTGCAGGAGACGCTGGTCATCTTCTACAACCGTGAGCTGTTCGACGAAGCAGGCCTTGAAGTTCCGGAAAACAGGATGCTCTCCTGGGAACAGCTTCGCGAATACGCGCAGATCCTCACAACAAGGGATGAAGATGGCAATGTGACCACCTGGGGTTTGTTCGCCCCGCTGGAGCAGCGACTCTGGTGGGCTCTGGTGGCCCAAAACGATGGCCGCGTTCTCCGCGAAGACGAGGACGGCGCGTGGTACGTGGATATCGACGAACCAGCGCGCGAGGCGATTACCTATTACACAGAATTGGTGACTGTTGACAGAGTGATGCCTGTGGATGTGCTCAGCTACGATTTCATGCCTTTGTATCGGAGTTTCCGCACAGGTGAGTACGCGATGTTTGCCTACGGCTGCTGGGTGCGCCAATGGCTCGTCCGGCTGGCTCCTGACTTTGAATGGGGAATGCTTTGGGTCGAGGGGCCGGTTCGCGAGGTCACCTTGTCCATCCCTCAAGCGGTGGCGCTCGATGCATCTTCGGAACACAAGGATGAGGCCATGGAATTCCTGACGTACTTCACAAACACCGAGAACCAAGCACGCATTGCAAGGGCCGATTGGTTGTTTCCGGTGCGGCATTCTGCACTTGCTCGGCCGGAGTTCAGGGCGGAGGAGTTCGAGTGGGACGTAGCCTACGAGTGGGTTGAGCACGGTTGGGATGTGAAGGGCCAGATGTTCGCGTTCCTGGCTTGGGAATCACAATCGTTCCTTCCGCAGTTTGAGTTGGCCATCCTAGGACGGCAGTCGATCGACGCAGTGCTGGAATCTGCTGTTCGTGAAGGCAATCGATTCCTCAGAAGGATGGGGCTTCAATGAGGGACAACGGAGAGGAGGTGAGAGGCCCAGGCACAGGGTTGTGTGACAGCACGTCGAGCAAATCAGATCGCGAACAATGAGGAGGCAGACCGTGAAACAAGCTATGTGCATAGGTTTGATGGCGGTATTGGCAATGGGCGGGCTCGCTCTTGGGCAGATCCCCACACCCGAAGAGGACGTGGTGTTGACGGTAACAGGCACTGTTGCGCTGCGCAACGTGGACAACGAGTTTCACTTCGACATGAATATGCTGGAGGAACTTACGTTCACGGAGTATGAAGTCAGCGATCCTTGGCTAGGTGCGCAGGAATACGGCGGAGTTGAGCTTAGCGCGATTCTGGATTTTGTGGGTATCCCTGCCGGCGCCAGCTCCGTGGTTGTCGTTGCTGCTGATGACGCGGAGTTCAAAGTGAGCGTCAGCGACGCCTTCGAGTATCCAATCATGATCGCCTATACGTCCGACGGAGAAGGTATCCCCTCGTCAATGGGCGGACCATTGAAGCTCGTGTTCCCGTACTTCATCGAAGAGGTTGAAGACAAGTACCCCGACGCCATGTGGTCGTGGTGGGTTGTGGGAATCCGGGTCGAGTACTGATCGCAAGCGAGAACTGTCGGGGGGGGGCGTTCCCCCCCCGAGTTCTCTTCAAAGGTTCTGCCAGGCCTGCTTATGGCCTGCCTAGGTTGGAGTGGATCCTGTGGAAGGAAGGCTGTGCATATGCAGGTAGCTGAGCTCACCGCTCTTGGGCAAATCTCCGTTCGTGCTGGCGTGAAGCCGGAGATTGGCCCGGGGGAGGTTCTGCTGCGGACGTTGGCTGTTGGGCTATGTGGGACAGATCTCAAGGCTTACCGGAGGGGACACCCGTATTTCAAGCCTCCTTGTGTGCTTGGGCATGAGTTGGTCGGGCGTGTGACCGCGCTGGGGGATGGGGTGTTGGAGGTTGCCTGCGGCGATCGCGTGGCATGTGCGCCATATGCAGAGTGTGGCGTGTGCGCTATGTGCAGGAAGGGACTCGCTGAGCTCTGCCGCAGCAAGTCGTTTATCTCTGGTGCCTTGCAGGAGTACGTTCGCGTTCCCCGGGACATTGCGTCGCGAGGGTTGGTCCGCTTGGAGCCTCACGTGGACGACATAACGGCGACGTTGGTGGAGCCGGTGGCATGTGCGCTCAACGGGGTGGAGCGTGCGGGCGTGACCAGCCAATCCACGGTGTTGGTGGTCGGTGGAGGGCCGATGGGTGCGCTACTAGGGCTGATCAGCCGCTCCCAGGGGGCGCAGGTCTTGGTGAGCGAGATCTGTGAGGAGCGCGGCCAGAAAATCGAAAACCTGGGCCTCCTTGTGGTGAACCCGCTGCGTACTTCGCTGTCGGAGGAGATGAGAAGGACATTCGATGACGAAGGCGCCGATCGTGTGCTTGTCGCAGTTGGCGACCGCGAGGTCTCTGAACAGGCGATGGCTTACGCCAACCCTGGTGGGACAGCGCTCTTGTTCGGAGGCCTACCTTCAGAGGAACGGCTCTCTGTTGATCCGTTCGCTATCCATTACCTTGAGCTGACACTGACAGGTAGTTTTGGATTTCAGCTTCGTCATTTCCACGAGGCGGGACGATGGATCGCGGACCACGTTGCCGAGGCGCGGAAGCTTATCACTGGTGTTGTGCCCTTTGAGAGCATCGGCGAAGCGTTCGCCGAGGCTGAGCAGACCAGCGGGATGAAGACCGTGGTGAGTTTCCTTGAGGACCGGTAAAAAGTCCTTGCGTTCCGGACAGAGAGCGTCTTCGCAGGGGCTTCGCGCGCTGCCGTTCCTGGTCCCGGCACTGATCGTCTTCAGCATGATGAACCTGTATCCGTTGATCCATGGTATCTCTAGGTCGTTTTATGCTTATCATGCCCGAGCACGGGCCGATGTGTTCGTGGGCTGGGAGAACTTTACGCTTCTGTTCGATGATCCCACCTTCTTCAGAGCGTTGTCCAACAACATTCTGTGGACGGTTGTCAGCGTAGCGGCGATGTTCATCTTCTCGTATGCACTAGCCACGCTGCTGAACTCGAAGTACCTGCGATTCCGGCGGGCGTTCCAAGCTGCAGCCATTATCCCGTGGGCGTTGCCGCGGGTCGTGGTTTCCCTGATTTGGAGGTACATCTTCCTTCCGGACGGGGCTCTTAACGCGATGCTTGCGGGCGTCGGCATTCAGGGGCCAGGGTGGTTGACGGACCCCAGCTTGGCTCTTTGGACATGTGCTGTTGCCAACATGTGGATAGGTGTTCCCTTTGTGACGGTCATGCTCCTTGCAGGGCTGCAATCGCTGGATGGGGAAATGCTAGAGGCAGCGGTCGTCGACGGTGCGAGCTACTTCCAAACGCAGGTACGGGTAATCCTCCCGAGCATCCGCCGCGTGATCATTATTGTCCTCATGTTGGAGGCCATCTGGACGTTTAACGGCTTTGAGATCGTGTTTGTCATGACCCAGGGAGGACCAGGGAACGCCTCGATGCTGCTGCCCCTGTATGGATACCTGAACGCCTTCATGTACTACCAGCCAGGGTATGGAGCAGCGATCGGGGTGGTTAGCTTGGTCCTCGTGCTCGGCGCCATTGCCCTTTACATCAGGGAGGTGTTGAAATGAGGATGACGGGTGGGAAGCAGGTTATGCTCCATCTCTGTGTGCTAGTGCTAATAGCGATTGTGCTTTTCCCATCCGTACTGTTGGTGTTCAACGCACTCAAGACGGAGACGGAGATCTTCAACCATCCGTTGGGGGTACCGCGCTCCCCCACACTGCAGAATCTCCGCTCCGTGGCCCTGGACACAACGTTTGTTGTGAACCTCCGCAACAGCGCGATCGTCGGTTTGTGCACAGTGTTGATTGTGGTTATCGTGACCGCTCCAGCCGGTTATGCGTTGTCGCGCTTCAAGTTTCGTGGGCGGACCTTGTTCTCCACGCTGCTGCTGGCTACGCAAGCTTTTCCCGGCATCATTATGGCTCTAGGGTTGTTGACGGTGCTGATTACCTATGGACTGGTCAACCGCCTTCCCGGACTCATCATCATGCACGCGGGATTCAGCATGCCGTTCTCTATTTGGTTGCTCAAGGGCTATTTCGACGAGATCCCCGTTGCGCTGGAGGAGTCGTCGTGGATCGATGGATGCACGCGGCTTCAGTCTCTCACCAGAATAGTGCTTCCGCTTGCCGTCCCGGGGCTGCTTGGCGTAGCCACGTTCACGCTGCTCCTCTCGTGGGGGGAGTTCTTCTTTGCGCTTGTCGTGATGCGAAGCCCTGAAATGTACACCCTTCCAGTGTTTCTGGCACATTTCGTGGGCTCGGGAGGGATTGTGGAGTGGGGCCCCCTCAGCACAGCCGGCCTCCTTACGGCTCTGCCGCCGGTGATCTTGTTCGTGTTTGGCCAGCGGTACCTGATCTCCGGACTCACGCGGGGAGCGCTCAAGTGACATTGCGCGAGCTGCGGGGAGGCATTCGGGTCGGGGTTGTGGCGCATCCGGGTGCCGGGTCGGGGAGCACGGTCATAGAGCGCGTGCTGGAGGAACTGTTTTCTACGCTTGGCGAGGTGACGGTGGTCATCGTGTCGGGGGGGATGGAGGCGGCGGTTGCCGCACATTCGGGGGTTTTCGTTGAGCAGGTTTGTCGGACGTCCGAAGGCGGGGGGTTGGGCATAGCCGGCCCTGCTTGCGATGTAGTTCGCCGGGGAGTCGATGTAATGGTCGCGGTTGGTGGGGACGGGACCCTCGCCAGCGTAGCCAACACCCTCGCTCCGCTTGGGGCACATGCCCCTCCGTTGGTAGGTATTGGAACAGGCTCGGCCAATGTGGGGCCACTTGTGACCATGCTGGGGCGTGATGTGGCTGGGCTGGACTGGCACGGCCTGACAGAAACCTCGGTCGACGGGGTACGGTACACGGTCGACGAAGTCGAGTTGGGAATAGGGTTCAACGATATCGTTTTCTCCAACACGTTCTTCGGGACCCTGGATGGAGTGCGTGTGGATCTGGACGCGCGTGCGATGCTGTGCGGGCGCCGCGTGGCTTCAACTCCTGTTTCGGTATGTGGAGCCGATGTGCGGGTCTATAAGAACGGGACATTGGTGCTCGATGGTCGGAACAAGGAGATCGCGCAGGTGGTTGTCTGCCCTGTCAATGAAGCCACCCGTTTCGCAGGCACGGCGGCGAGCGGCTTGCTCAGCTGGGGTCCGTATGTGGGTTGCCCAGCTGTTTTGGCAGCTTCGAGTACGGTTCTGATACGCACGCAGTTGACGCTAGATGACCTGACGGCCGTTGAACCTCTGCAGCTTCATCATGTGGCGTTCGGCCGATTGGACGAAATCACCGTTCTGGGACTGGCGGAGGGCGCAATCCTTGTATGCGACGGCACTCCCATGGTTGAGCTAGGGCCGACACAGCAGGTTGGGTTGACGTTGGCTCCCGGGGCAGTACAGGTCATGCGCAAGGACTGCTGCCGATGAGTCTACTGGTTCGCGATGGGCTGCTGGTCTCTCAGGATGGGTTGGTCCGCGCCGACCTCTTGCTGGAAGAAGGAAAGATCTCCCGACTGGAAGACCGCATTGCCGTGCGGGGTTCGGTTGACGTGTTGGAGGTGTCGGGGAAGCTCGTTCTGCCGGGGGCTGTGGACCCTCATGTGCACATGGGGTTCCGTTTCTTGGGTGAAGGCTCCTGCGATGACTTCCCGATGGGAAGCCGCGCCGCGCTGGCTGGAGGGACGACGACTTTGCTTGACTTTGCCCTTCCCGAACTCGGGCAGGGGTTGCAGCATGCGGTATCAAGCCGAGTGGACGAGGGCTTGCGCGGTACGCACGCGGACTTTGGCGTTCACTGCATTGTCCGGGAGATCTCGGACAGTGTGCTGGCGGAGATCCCCACACTGGTCGCCGCTGGGGTTACCAGCTTCAAGGTGTTCACTGCTTATGATGAGCAGCATCTACGATTGGACGCCGGGGAGCTTGTCCCATTGTTCGAGGTGGTAGGACGAGCTGGTGGGATGATCACCGTTCATGCTGAGGAACCCTCGATCGTCAACCGCTGTACAGGTCAGTTCGTGGCAAAGGAGGATGTCCGGCCCGGCAATCATCCCGCTGCGCGTCCCGCGATAGCGGAGTCGGCGATGGTGGCGCTGGTGATCGAGATCGCCGGAGCGACCAACTGCCCGGTCTATTTCCATCATATATCGACCGCCAGAGCGGTAAGCCTGATCGGTGCCGCCAAGGCTGCTGGACAACCTGTGTACGCCGAGACTTGTCCGCACTACCTCCTTTTGGATGCGGGGTTGTACAAGCAGGAAAACGCGGTGGACTACACGGTGTCCCCGCCACTCAGGCAGCGTGTGGATCAAGAGCGCCTCTGGGAAGGGATTCGCGATGGGGACATCGACACCGTTGGCACCGACCATTGTCCGTTTCACCGAGAGCAAAAGAGGAAGACTGCAGAGGATTTCACACGCGTGCCCAATGGCTTATCGGGGGTGGAGATGCGCCTTCGCTTGCTTTACAGCGCGGGTGTCTGCGAGGGACGGATCAGCACAAAACATTGGCTCGACGTATGCTGCAAGAACCCTGCCTACCTCTTTGGTCTTTCCCCGAGCAAGGGGGAGATCTCCCCTGGAGCAGATGCCGATCTTGTGGTGTTCGATCCAGAGCCCTGCGTGCGTGTGGAGTCAAAACGGCAGCATTCAGCTTGTGATTGGGATCCCTACGAGGGTCTGGAGGTGCAGGGAGCAGTGACAGGGACTGTTCGAGGCGGCGAAGTCGTCTGGTGGGAGGGGGCATTCCGGTCCGCTGTCCCTGGACGGTACAGGCCGCGTGGCCCTTCCGGCGGATCGGGAGCATAGCGTTCCTATGGAGCGAACGGTTGAACTACAGAAGCGTTGTGGTTGAAGACACCAGTTGTGAGGCGACCGAGCTCTTTATGGTTCGGGTGGTGCTGACGGCAGATGATGCGCAGACGGTTGAAGACGAAGCCCGCTATCTTAGCGGGTACAGCATCATCACAACCACCCCTCTTCAAGTGTGCATCGAGGGTTGGGTCGCTCCCGAGCACACGCCGGACGGTCGACCTGGGGCTCTGCTGCTGTTCAACGCTCCATGCCCATTGGGTATGGAGAGGTTCAGGAAGGCGGTGGCGGAGCGACTGTATATCCTCCCGCACCTCCCTACGTGTGGTCTGTTTGATGGATGGCGGTGTGAGCCGGTTCTAGATTCGGTTGATCTGAGCAGGGCCATAGGTAGATGGGGCGATGGGTATGAGGTGCGCGAGAGGGTCTATCGGCGCGATGTAATGCGGTTGCCGATCATGAGCGGTGACATGCTGGTTGAGTGTTCCCTTAGAGTGGGAAAGGGATTGGACGCGGTGATCGAGGTATTTGGGCGGGACAACGCGGCGTGCCTGATCGGTGCCCGGACGGCCACCGCGCGGTTGGTGGGCGAAGCAACGGGTGTTGGTGTGTTCAACTACCCGTTGGGTGGAATCAGCGGTGCCAAAGTCGGGGGACGTGTCTACACGCACGAGGGGGTCAGCATCAACGAGCCGTACTGTCCCACCCTGCGTGGCAAAGCAACCGACTCGTGCATTCCCCCCGGTGCGAACGCCGTAATCGAGTACCCGATGACAGGCCTCACCGAGGAAGAACTGTACGCAGGGCTGAGCCTGGCCATACAAGGTTTTGGAGACACTCCAGGCATTGTGGGGATCACCGCTCCCCGATTTGGGGGCCAGTGGGGAGATCAGCACCTGTCGCTGAGGCGTGCACTTGAGTTGATCCAGGGGCCTCCCGCAGGAAGTGCAGCGTGAACCCTCTCTTGAACAGATCCGTCGTTGAGGTTGACCTGACGACGGGGAGCGTGTCCCGATGGGTTCCCGACCCCGAACTCCTTCGTCTTGTGTTGGGAGGGCGTGGGTTGGGTGCAGCGCTCATTGCCAGGTGGTTGCTCGAAAGCGGTGAGAATGGTTTTGAGGTGGCCCCGGTGATCCTTACGCCGGGGCTGCTGACCGGATCCCCGTGGCCAGCGGCAGCAAGGTACCACGTGACATTCCGTTCTCCGCTTACAGGCGTGTATGGGTACGCGAATGCAGGGGGATCCTTCGGGACGTTGCTGGCAGGATGCGGTGTGGCCGCGCTGGTTGTTCGAGGGGTGTCCGAAAAGCCTGTGTGTCTGGTTGTACACCCTGACTGTGTGGAGATCCGCTCGGCAGAAGCTCTCTGGGGGAGGACGACCGGTGAGACGGAGGATTGCCTCATCAGCGAGTTCCCGGGGGCGTCGGTCGTGAGCATCGGCCCGGCCGGCGAGAACAGGGTGTTGTACGCATCGCTTATGAACGACGGAGGACGTGCGGCGGGACGCTGTGGAGGCGGTGCTGTGTGGGGCGCCAAGCGCCTCAAGGCAGTGGTCGCCCTTCCTGCCGAGAACAACGACCTCTCGAAATCCTTTCTGGCTGTGGCCGTACAGGCTTCAAGGAAGGTGCGCTCCTGTCCTGTGAGTCAAGTGCTGAGCCGTTGGGGCACGCCGTTCTTGGTCTCGATCAAGAACGAGGTCGGCGACCTTCCGACCAAGAACCGCAGGATGGTGCAGTTTCCGTTTGCCGATCGCGTTGATGCGCACGCGTTGGAGCCGTATCGGATAGCACGCAAGGGTTGTCGTGGTTGTCCCATCGTCTGCGGCCGCGTGTCGGAGGTCTCGGGCGGGGCGTATGCAGGTCGCACTGCAGGGCCGGAATATGAGACCATTGATGCACTGGGCCCTCTCTGCTACTGCTCAGATCCTGAGGCGATCATCCATGCCAATCTGCTTTGCAATGAACTAGGCATGGACACCATTTCCACCGGCAATGTAATCGCCTTCGCGATGGAGTGCTCAGAGCATGGAATGCTTGATCGTGCGTGGAACCGTCTGGACTGGGGCGACGGAAGGGCGATAACGTCGTTGATAACAGAGATTGCCCATAGAAGAGGGCTGGGGGGCCTCCTGGCCAACGGAGTGCAACGAGCTGCTGAAGCGATAGGTTCGGAAGCGCGCTGTTTCGCGATGGAGGTTAAGGGGATGGAGGTGCCCTGCCAGGATCCTCGTGTAGCTAAGGGATTTGGCTTGGCCCACGCAACTTCCAACCGCGGAGCGGATCACCTGTATGCCCTTCCCACGATGGACACAGCGCACCTTGATCAGGCAGGAAGCGATTTGCTTCCTCATGCGATGCCGGAACTCCTGGATCCGGATGACGTGACCTATAAGCCGGATATGGTGAAGTTCAGCGAGGAGTACTGTGCGGTGTCGGACGCGCTTGGTATCTGCAAGTTCACAACCACCGAGTCATACGCTTTGTACCCGGAGGATGTAGCTCAGGGGTTGAACACACTGGGTGTGGGGTTAGATGCAGGCGCATTGCTCGAAATAGGAGAACGCCTGGTCAACCTCGAGCGGCTGATTAACACCCGCCTGGGCCTCTCCGGGTCGGACGACCGCTTGCCCGACAGGTTCACCGACGAGGCGGTTGTCCTCGAGTCGGGCGAGACCAAGTCTCTTCCCTTAGCTGTCTTTAGTGGAATGCTGGCACGGTATTACAGGCTTAGAGGGTGGACTCCCAACGGAATTCCTCGGAACGAAACGGCCCGTCGCTTGGGGGTGGACAAGGTGATCGTGCGATGAACGATGCCCGTGGCGCACTGCCCAGCACGTTGCTTCGGGTCGATCTCAATCGGGGCACAATTGTCGAGGATGAGATCCCGGCCGCGCTGGCGGTGCAAGCATTGGGAGGCAACGGCCTCGGTGTGCAGATGCTTTGGGATGAGGTCCCCCCATCGCTGGATCCGCTGGACTCCGACAGTTTGCTTGTGTTGGCGGCAGGAGCCTTGACCGGGACATCCTGGCCATGCGCGGCGAGGTTGGAGGCCATCGGAAAGTCCCCCCTCACAGGGATCTATGGAGATTCCAACTGTGGCGGTTTCTTCGGACCTGAACTTAGGTTTTCTGGGGTCGATGCGATCGCCGTGTCCGGGCGGGCGTCCGAGCCTGTGATGTTGTGGATTGAGGACGGCCGATCGTGGCTCGAGCCCGCCGCGCACCTTTGGGGGCTGGATACGGTGGAGACGGAGGCGTCTATCCGGGCGCAGAAGGGCGACCCGCATGTCAAAGTGGCTTGCGTTGGGCCGGCCGCCGAACAGGGGGTGTTGTTCGGATCGATCCAGTGTTCTCCAGGCAGAAGCCTCGCGCGCTCCGGGCTTGGGACGCTGATGGCCTCAAAGCGTCTGAAGGCGATCGCTGTGCGAGGAAAGCGGCGCATTGACGTGGCCGATCCAGATGGCTTTGCGCGCCTGTCGGCTGCCATGCATAAGAGGATCCGGGGAAACGCAGCGTTTCCTGCTGTCTCCAAATATGGGACACCCGGCATCGTTGAGCTGATGGACACGATAGGCAGATTCCCCACACACAACTTCCGAACTGGATCGTTCGAGGCTTCTGAGGCCATCAGCGGTGCCGCTTTGCGTGAGCGGTTCTGGGTCAAGGATACAGGGTGTTTCGCCTGCCCGGTTCGGTGCGACAAAGTGTACCGTGTAACGGGGGGGGACTTCGACGGAGTCACTACGTCGAGCTTCGAGTACGAGACGTTAACTGCGTTGGGGTCGGGGGTAGGTGTGGGCGACCTCGGGGCTGTGCTGGCTGCCAACGACCGATGCGATCGGTTGGGACTGGACACAATCAGCACAGGCCGGGTGATTTCCTTTGCCGTCGAGCTCTTCGAACTGGGGATCTTGCATTCCAACGATACGGGTGGCATGCAACTTCGTTGGGGTGACAGCCACATGGTGCTTGCGCTGATCGAACAGATCGCCAGTCGGCGCGGACTCGGAGAACTCCTTGCGCTAGGGGTGCGGCGGGCTGCGGCGGAACTGGGCCCTGGGGCGGCGGACTTTGCGATGGAAGTAAAGGGGCTCGAGATCCCCGGGCAGGATGGACGCGCTCAGCAGTCCATGGGGCTTGCGCACATCACATCGAGTCGTGGGGCGGATCACCTCAAGGCGTTTCCCACACTGGACGAGGCGGGGGACGCTGAAGGGGTGCGTCGTCGCTATGGGGACGCTTACCTTCCTGAGATGGCTGACCCTCAGGCCACACTGCACAAGCCGCTTTTGGTCAAGGATGGAGAGGATTTTGGTGCTGTGGTGGATTCGGTTGGCGTCTGCAAGTCGGGGGGGACTTTCGTCATGGCTGAGCTCTACTGGGCCGAGATTGCCGCAGGCCTGACGCTTGCGTGTGGCGAGGAATACGATGAGGCCACACTACGGAGGCTGGGCGAACGGATCGTCAACCTGATGCGCGCATACAACGCCCTCCACGGAGTGGATCGGAGAGACGACCGGCTGCCCCGTAGGTTCCACGAAGAGCCCGCTTCCTCCGGAGGAGCACATGGACACGTTGCCCATGCGGAGGAAATGCTGAACGAGTACTACGACTTGAGGGGTTGGGATCGATCGCGCGGGTGGCCGACGTCGGAAACGCTGCGAAGGCTTGATCTTGCGGACGTTGCCGAACGACTTGAGGGGCTGGGGCATGGTTGACCAACTGGTGCTGGGTGGGGCTCTGCTGCCGTCAGCTTGTTCTTCGCTGCGGACTGGCTGGGGTGTTGCGATCCAGCGAGGTGTGGTGTGCGAGATCGGCCTCAATGAGCAGCTGGAATCGCGCTATCCTGAAGCGGCACGGCTTGATGCACGCGACCTTCTGATCCTCCCGGGGTTCGTGGACTCGCACGTTCACACCTATGGTGTGCTTGCCCACGGCATGCCAATGAGGGCTGCGCCAACGGGTTTCGAGGCGTTCCTCAAGGATGTGTGGTGGCCCCAGGTGGAGGACCGATTGGACCGGCAGATGGTTTTGGCCTCCTTCCGCCTGAGCTGCGCTCGGCTGATCTGTTCAGGTGTGACCAGCGTGTGTGACGTCTTGGAAGCCCCTCTGATTCCTGAAGGGATATTGGATGTCCCCGGAAGGGCGCTGGCCGACCTGGGGTTGCGTGGGGCGCTGTCGTTGGAGGTCTCGGAGAGGCACGGCCCTTCCCTTGCGCAACGTGCCCTCCGCGAGAACGTGCGCTTCGCACGGGTGTGCCGCGCAG